>NZ_JBEZJI010000027.1:0-114293 GCF_040649435.1 Actinomadura sp. NPDC048955 | reverse complement strand
TCTTTTCGTTTTTTGGGGGGTCGTGGTGGGTCTGGGGGTTGTTCCCCCCGGGGGCGCGGGGGCGCCGCGGCGTCCAGGGTCGGGGCAGGGGGTTACGGGCTGTCTCGGGGGCGAAGGGGCGACACCCGGTCTGTGCGATTGCGCTTTCGCGGCGAACGTCTGGCAGAATGACAGGCTGGAAACCCGGAATCGCGAGGCGCCCTCTCTCGTCCAGCGCGACCGGAGTCCATCGGGCGGCCGTGAGCCGGTGTTCCCCACCTGGCGCGGGCCCGTCCAACCAGTGATGAAGTTGGAGTACACCACACCCGTGGCAGTCAAGATCAAGCTCAAGCGTCTGGGGAAGATCCGGAACCCGCAGTACCGGATCGTCGTCGCCGACGCCCGCACCAAGCGGGACGGGCGGGCCATCGAGGAGATCGGGCTCTACCAGCCCAAGCAGGAGCCCTCGCTCATCAAGATCGACTCTGAGCGTGCGCAGTACTGGCTGGGTGTCGGCGCGCAGCCGACCGAGCCCGTGCTCAACCTGCTGAAGATCACCGGCGACTGGCAGAAGTTCAAGGGCGAGCCGGGCGCCGAGGGCACCCTCAAGGTCGCCGAGCCGAAGGCCGACAAGAAGGCCGCGTTCGAGGCCGCCGTCAAGGAGTCGCTGGGCGACGACGAGGCCGCCGGCAGCGCGACCCGCGGCAAGAAGAAGGCCGAGCCGAAGAAGTCCGAGGCGAAGGCCACCGAGACCGACGAAGCCAAGAGCGAGGGCTGACGTGCTCGAAGAAGCGCTCGAGCACCTGGTCCGCGGGATCGTCGAGAACCCGGACGACGTCCAGGTTCGCGCCCGCCGGATCAGGGGCGGCCGGGTCCTGGAGGTGCGCGTGCACCCCGAGGACCTCGGGAAGGTCATCGGCCGAAGCGGTCGCACCGCCAAGGCCCTGCGCACGGTGATCAGCGCCCTCTCCGGAGGCCGTTACGTGCGTGTCGACCTGCTCGACGTCAACGAGGTCCGCTGAGTGGCGTCCCGATGAGCGAACCGCTCGTGGTGGGACGGATCGGACGGCCGCACGGGGTTCGCGGCGAGGTCACCGTCGACGTCCGCACGGACGAACCGGAGTCCCGGTTCGTCCCGGGCACGGCGCTCGCCACCGACCCCGTCACCGCCGGTCCGCTCACCATCGAGCGGAAACGCTGGCATTCGGGACGCCTGCTCGTGCGCTTCGCCGGGGTCGGCGACCGCGACGCCGCGGAGGAACTTCGCGGCACGTGGCTCGTCGTCGACCCCGGTGACATCCCCCCGTCCGCCGACCCGGACGACTTCCACGACCAGGAACTGCTCGGGCTCGCCGTGGTCACCACGGACGGGACCGAGGTCGGCCTGGTCGCGGACGTCCTGCACCACGGCCAGGACCTCCTGGTCGTGCGCGGGGCCGGGGGCGAGAAGCTGGTCCCCTTCGTGGCCGCCCTCGTCCCCGAGGTGGACGTTCCCGGGGGGCGGCTCGTCATAGATCCGCCCCCCGGCCTGCTCGACGAATCATGAGACTCGACGTAATCACGATCTTCCCCGAGTACTTCGCTCCGCTGGAGATCTCCCTCCTGGGCAAGGCCCGGCGCGCCGGCCTGCTGGACGTCCGCGTCCACGACCTGCGCGAATGGACCCACGACCGGCACCGCACCGTCGACGACACCCCCTACGGCGGCGGCCCCGGCATGGTCATGAAACCCGACCCCTGGGGCGAGGCCCTCGACACCCTGGCCCCCCCGCCCAACCCCCCCACCACCCCACCCGTCTCCGGCAAAACGTCCCCGTCTTCCCCCGCAGACGCTTCGGGCGCGACATATCCCGGTGGCGCGTCCACCGGAGCGATGCCAGGCCTTCCGCCTAGCGGACCTGCCACCCCGCGCGCGCCCGGTGGGACGTCCGCGGATGCCTTTGGCGCGACATCTGCAGGTGGCATCTCCGCCGCCGGGCCAGTGCCGCACCCTCCGTCCGGCGGCCCCGGCACCCCGCACGTGCCCGGCGAGACGTCCCCGGCTTCCCCCAGCGCGACATACCCCGGTGGTGCATCTTCCGCAGGGGCGGTGCCGCGGCTGATCATTCCGACGCCGAGCGGGCGGCCGTTCACGCAGGCGGACGCGGTGCGGTACGCGGCGGAGCCGTGGCTGATCTTCGCCTGTGGCCGCTACGAGGGCATCGACTCCCGTGTCGCCGAGGAGGCCCGTACCCGGATGCCGGTGGACGAGGTCAGCCTCGGCGACTTCGTCCTCGCCGGCGGGGAGGTCGCCGTCCTCGTCATGGTGGAGGCGATCGGCCGCCTTCTGCCCGGCGTGCTCGGCAACGCCGACTCCGTCGCCGACGACTCGTTCGCTCCCGGCGCGATGGAGTCGCTCCTGGAAGGCCCCGTCTACACCAAGCCTCCCGTCTGGCGCGAGCGGCCTGTTCCGGACATTCTTCTCTCGGGGCACCATGGCGCGATCGCCCGCTGGCGGCGCGACGAGGCGCTGCGCCGGACGGCCCGTCACCGCCCTGAACTGCTCTCACGCCTCACGCCGGGGGCCCTCGACAAGCACGACCGTGCTGTGCTGCGCGAGGCCGGTTTTCCGGTTGACGGCGAAGATATGGCAGACTAAAGCGTCCGTGCGTCCAGACCGCACGGCACCCCAAGACCACTTTCCGCGGCGCGACGCCCCCACGAAAGACCCACCGGGGCCTCTCGACGCCCGCGTTCGACCACGAGGAACCGCTGCGATGCACACCCTGATCCAGGAGATCGAGAAGGCCGCGATGCGCGCCGACGTCCCGGACTTCCGTCCGGGCGACACGCTGAAGGTGCACGTGCGCGTCACGGAGGGCAACCGGAGTCGTATCCAGGTCTTCCAGGGCGTGGTGATCCGGCGGCAGGGCGGCGGCGCCCGCGAGACCTTCACCGTCCGGAAGGTCAGCTACAGCGTCGGCGTCGAGCGGACCTTCCCGCTCAACAGCCCCTCGATCGACAAGATCGAGGTCGTCACCCGCGGCGACGTCCGCCGCGCCAAGCTCTACTACCTGCGCAACCTGCGCGGCAAGGCCGCGCGCATCAAGGAGAAGCGCGAGCACTGAGCCGATGGACCACGACGCCCCGGGAACCCGCCACGGTGCCCGGGGCGTTGCCCGTTCTGGACGGAGATGATCGGCTTGGCCGTCGGCGACACGCCCACGCGCGGCGTCCCATGGGCACCGCGCCGCTAGGCTTTCGCTCTGATGACTGACGAGGACGATCGGAGAGACGTGCGATCCGAAGCCGAGGGCGCGGTGCCCGAAGAGAAGGAGCCCGTGGACTCGGCCGATGAGACGGCCGACGACTCCGACGACGACGGCAAGCGCAAGAAGAAGCAGGGCTCCTTCTGGAAAGAGCTTCCCGTCCTCATCGTGGTCGCCGTCGTGCTGGCCCTCGTCATCAAGGCGTTCGCGGTCCAGGCGTTCTACATCCCGTCCGGCTCCATGGAGAACACCCTCCAGGTCGGCGACCGCGTCCTGGTCAACAAGATCGTCTACCACACGCGGGACATCGCCCGCGGTGACGTCATCGTCTTCAACGGCCTCGACTCCTGGGACCCCGAGGTCCAGGTCGACGAGCCCAGCAACCCTGTCTCCAAGGCCTTGCGCGCCGTAGGCACCGCCTTCGGCGTCGCGCCCAACGAGAAGGACTACATCAAGCGCGTCATCGGCATCCCCGGCGACCACGTCAAGTGCTGCGACGCCCAGGGCCGCGTCACCGTCAACGGTGTCCCCCTGGAAGAGAAGTCCTACATCTTCACCGACCCGGTCACCCATGAGCAGAACAAACCCTCCAACGACCCCTTCGACGTCACCGTGAAGCCGGGTCAGCTCTGGGTGATGGGCGACCACCGCGAACTGTCCTACGACTCCCGCTCCCACCGCGGCGACCCGGGCGGCGGCACCATCCCGATCGACCGCGTCATCGGCCGCGCCTTCGTCATCGTCTGGCCTCTGGACCGCCTCGGCACTCTGCCGATCCCGGCCACCTTCAAACAACCCGCCCTGGAGAAGTCCGGCGCAGCCGCCCTCCCGGCGGCCCCCTACGCCCTGGGCATCCTCTGCACCTTGCCCCTCGCGTACCTCAGACGCCGCCACCACTACAAACCCTGACCGAAGCGCCAACCCCCAACGAAGCCGACCCGCGCCTGTGAATCCGCACGCCTGATCGGCCACATCGCCCAACCTGGCGCGCGAAACCGCCCTAACAGGGACATGCCGCGCGCTAACCCGCGCGTGACGCGCATCCGCAGCCGAGCTCGGACGGCAGGCACCGCCATGCCCGCCCATCCGTCCAGGCCCCCGGATCGCTCGCTGCCCCAACCCGCGGGATGCGGGGCCCGCCCAGGGAGCGCGTCGCTGCACTGCCGCTTCTGGCTTGGGTGGATTTCGGTGTGGTGCGGCATACGGCAGTAAGGGAGGCGTTCGGGGAGCGCTCGGGGCTTCCTGGGACGTACGCTGCGGAGCATGAACGGTCGTCCACTCCGCTTCACGCCGCGCCGGGACGCAGGACTGTTCGCGTACGAGCGGGCTCTCGGCCACGCGGGTTTCAGCCCCGTCGCCGGGGTCGACGAGGCGGGGCGGGGAGCCTGTGCGGGGCCGATGGTCGTCGGCGCGGTGATCCTCCAGGGCGGGCGAGGGAAGATCGACGGTCTCACGGACTCCAAGCTGCTCACACCCGCACGCCGGGAGCGGTTGTACGCCGAGATCACCGAGCGCGCCTACGCGTGGAGCGCCATCGTCATCCCGTGCCATGACATCGACCGGCTGGGTCTGCACCGGTGCAACATCACCGGGATGCGCCGGGCGCTGGCCGCCCTCGACAAGCGTCCCGCGTATGTGATCAGCGACGGCTTTCCGGTGCCGGGGCTGGACGTCCCCGGCCTCCCGATGATCAAGGGCGACCAGGTCGCGGCCTGCGTCGCCGCGGCGTCCATCATCGCCAAGGTCACAAGGGACCGGATCATGGTGAACCTCCATGAGCGGTATCCCGAGTACGGCTTCGATGTTCATAAGGGTTATGTGACCCGTGCGCACGGCAGGGCGCTCGAACTGCACGGTCCGTGTCCTGAGCATCGGTTCTCCTACGTCAACGTCGGGCGTGCCTTGCGTAACAATGGAGATGTGGTCCTGGAGGAGGAGACCGAGGGGGAACTCCCTGACGAGGACCGCACGGAAGGGGCACGAGCGTGAGCGCGGAGGATCTCGAAAAGTACGAGACCGAGATGGAGTTGCAGCTCTATCGCGAGTACCGCGACGTCCTCGGGCTGTTCACCTACGTCGTCGAGACCGAGCGCCGGTTTTACCTGACGAACTCGGTCGACCTCCAGGTGCGCAGCGTCGACAACGGCGAGGTCTTCTTCGAGGTCACCATGCAGGACGCCTGGGTCTGGGACATGTACCGTCCGGCCCGCTTCGTCAAGAACGTTCGAGTCGTCACGTTCAAGGACGTCAACGTCGAAGAACTGGCGAAGAGCGACTTCGAGCTCCCCTCCGAGCAGTAGCCCGTCGAAACGCACGAGCTGTCCTCCTGAGTCGATGTACGCCGGAAGAGCGCTCCTTCCCTCCAGCCAAGTTGGGTGCTCCCTCGCAAAGTCGCCGCTGATCTGGTGACTGCTGGGGGGAGCGAGTCCCTTCACGCCGGTCTGGTCGTTGCTCCAGCGGGCGGTCAGTGCGGAGCTGGTGTTGCTGGTGAGAGGGAGCGCTTCTCTTCGGCCAGGTTCGTCCTCAAGAGTGCGGTCGTCGCTGATCTGGTTGCTTGCTAGGGACGCATCCCTCCGGTTGGGTCGGTGCTCTATCGCGGGGTTGCTGCTGATCTGGTGTCTGCGGGGGGCGCGGGTCCGGTAGCTGCGCGGGGACGGTCGTTGATGGTGGATGTGTGCGGCCGGGTGACCTGTTTGCGTGGCTCGGTGTTCTCTGGGCTGCAGCCAGGGGCAGGCGTGTGATCGTGGTGTGGGTCATCGGGGTTCCTGTGGGTGGTCGTTGTCGGTGCGGGGGAGTTCCGGGGGGTCAGCTGCCTGGAGAGTGGGTGGCGTGTTCGACCTGCCGGACTTCGTCAGGCGCCAGCCGGAGGACGTGCGCTCTATGAAGCCGCCCGCGGCGAGCAGGCCGAGTTTGGCGTTGACGGTGTTCAGGTCCACGCCCGCCTTGACGGCGAGCTGGGCGGGGCCGGCCGCGCCGCGGGCCGGGAACGCCTCCAGCACGGAGCGGGTGACCGGTTCCAGCCGGTCGCGGGGCAGGACGGGGGTGGCGGGCGGCGGGGCCAGGTCGGTGCCGATGCGGCCGACGGCCTCGATGATCTCCTCGGGGCGGGTGACGAGCGTGGCGCCCTCCTCGCGCAGGAGGCGGTGGCAGCCGATCGAGGAGCGGGAGGTGATCGGGCCCGGCACCGCCATGACCATGCGGCCGAGCTTGGCCGCCCAGCCGGCGGTGTTGAGGGCGCCGCTGCGCGCTTCCGCCTCGACGACGACCGTGCCCCGGGAGAGTGCCGCGATCACCCGGTTGCGGACGAGGAAGCGGAGGCGGTGCGGGTGGGTGCCCGGCGGTGACTCGCTCACCAGGAGTGAGCGCCGCGCCATCTCGGCGAAGAGCCCCTCGTTGGAAGCCGGGTAGGGCACGTCCACGCCGTTCGCCAGGACCGCCACGGTCGGGCCGTCGGCGGCCAGGGAGCCGCGGTGGGCGGCCGCGTCGATGCCGAGAGCCCCGCCGGAGATCACCGTCCAGCCCTGGTCGGCGAGTTCGGAGGCGAAGTCGGCGGCGGCGCGCAGGCCGTAGGGGGACGCGGCGCGGGAACCGACGATGGCGACCGAACGCAGGCAGCTGTAGCGCAGGTCGCCGGGGCCGCGCAGCCACAGGGCGTACGGGCGGCCTGCGCCGAGATCGTCGAGGGTCGTCGGCCATTCGGGCTCTCCCGGGCAGATGAGGCGGCCGCGGAACTGGGCGCACACGGACATGTCCTGGTCGGGCTCCGCCGCGATGAGCCGGATCCGCCAGTTGTCGAGACGCCGGACCTCCTGAGGGGAGGCCGACAGGCCCTGGGGGAGCCGGGTGGTCCGGATGGCCTCCAGTGCGTCCTCGGGGCCGCAATGGTCGATCATCCGGTTGAGGAAGGCGTCTCCGGGTTCCGCGACCGCGGTCAGGGTGGCGCGGGCGGTTCGCTCGTCGCTCATTGGCGCCCCGCTGACCAGAGGGTGAGCGCTCCGCCGACGTCGTCCGGCCCCGGCTCGTCGTGGCCCGCGAGGTCGGCGATCGTCCAGGCCACCCGCAGGACGCGGTCGAGGCCGCGGGCGCTGAGCGTGCCCCGGTGCAGGGCTTCGTCGGCGCCGTGCATCGCATCCTGGGGCGGTGTGAAACGGCGACGCAGCTCCGGCCCGGGGACCTCGGAGTTCGATCGCCACGGGGTGCCGGTGAGGCGTCTCATCGTTCGTTCGCGCGCCAGCATGACCCGTTCGGCCACCACCTTGCTCGATTCGGCGAACTCCAGGTCGTAGCGGAGTTCGGCGCGGCTGGCCGGGGCGAGCTCCAGCTTGAGGTCGATGCGGTCGAGCAGCGGGCCCGACAGCCGGCTGGCGTACTTGCGGCGCACGCCCGGGGCGCAGGAGCAGTCGATCTGTTTCGCCGCGGCGCACGGGCACGGGTTCGCCGCGAGGACGAGAGTGAACCGGGCGGGGAAGTGCGCGATGCCCTCGATGCGGCTGATTCGCACTTCTCCCTCCTCGAGTGGTTGCCGCAGGGCGTCGAGTGTTCCGGCGATGAACTCCGGCGCCTCGTCCAGAAAGAGGATTCCTCGGTGGGCCAGGGAGACCGCGCCAGGTTGGAGCACGCGGCCCGAGCCGCCGCCGACCATCGAGGCACGGGAGGCCGTGTGGTGCGGTGCGTAGAACGGGGGCTGCGTGATCAGGGGCTGCCCCGGACGGAGGGTCCCGGCGATGGAGTGGATCGCGGTGACCTCCAGGGCGACCTCCGGTTCGAGGGGCGGCATCAGCGTCGGGAGCCGCTCCGCGAGCATGGTCTTCCCGCAGCCGGGCGGACCCGCGAAGAACAGGTGGTGCCCTCCGGCGGCGCTGATCTCCAGAGCGCGGCGCGCTTCGGCCTGGCCTCTGACGTCGGCCAGATCCAGGTCGGGCGAGATGTCCTGTTGCCGCAGGCCGAACCCCTTCGGGGGCGAGGGAGGGGCTTCCTCGTCCTCCTCGAAGGGCGGTGGCTCGTCGCGCAGTAGGCACAGCAGCCCGCGGAGCGTGTTCGCGGGCACCACCTTCGTATCCGGGACGAGTTCGGCTTCCTCGGCGTTGGCGCGCGGGACGACGACCGTGCGGTAACCGCGGTTCGCGGCGGCCAACACTGCGGGCAGCACGCCCTGGGCGGGGCGGATGCGCCCGTCCAGGCCCAGCTCTCCGATCAGCACCATCTCCGCGCCGCTGCGCGGTGGGATCACCTCCGCCGCCCCGAGCAGCGCGATCGCTATCGCCAGGTCGAAGGTCGCGCCCTTCTTCGGCATGCTTGCCGGGAACAGGGAGACCGTGACATGGCGGTTCGGCCAGTCCTCGCCGGAGTTGAAGATCGCCGCCCTGACGCGGTCGCGGGCCTCGCTGAGGGCGGTGTCGGGGAGGCCGACGAGGTGCAGGCCCGGGACGCCGCTGGTGATGGCCGCCTCGACGTCCACGACGAAGCCGTCCACGCCGACGAGGGAGACCGAGCGCGTTCTGGCGAGCGTCATCTAGCACACCTCCTTGAGATGATCGATCGAGAAGTCGTCGCCGTCGCCGATCAGGCCGAGCACGTCAACCCGCATCGGCGCGCCGCTGACGCCGTGCGCGGCGGCCCACCTCCAGGCCAGCCGCCGTAGCCGGGTCGCCTTGCCGACGGTGATCGCGTCGAGGGGATCACCGAAGCGGGCCGACCGGCGGGTCTTCACCTCGCACACGACGTGCCGGCGCCCGTCAAGGGCGATGATGTCCAGTTCCCCCTCGGGGCACCGCCAGTTGCGGTCGAGGATCGTCCAGCCGAGTCCGGCCAGGTACCGGACGGCGGCGTCCTCGCCGCGGCGGCCGAGATCAATGTGGGCAGTCATGGGCCTCACCTCCGGACTTCGACAGTGCCGGAGTCTCACGGAACGTAGTCGCAGAACCGCGTACTGTGGATAACTTGGGGGAGCTTCCGGGTGATTCGCTCGAAACCGGGGTTCGGTGCTTGCTTCGGTCGGGGCCTTGGCGCAGCGTGACGCCTGTGACCAACGCGCTGGAGGACGCCGTCGCCGAGTTCGGCCGTCATCTGCGCGCCGAGCGGGACGTCTCGCCCCACACCCTGCGGGCCTATCTCGGTGATCTAGCCGACTTGTGCGCCTATGCCGCCCTTGCCGGCCTGACGGAACCGGCCGAACTGGATGTCTCGGTGCTGCGGGCATGGCTCGCCCGTCAACATGCTCTCGGCCGCTCCCGAGCGACCCTGGCCCGACGGACGGCGGCGGCCCGCGCGTTCACCCGCCATCTGCACCGGCGGCGGCTTCTTGAGAACGATCCCGGTCTGCTGCTGGGCACGCCCAAACGACGGCGTGATCTCCCTGCCGTCCTCACTCAGGACGATGCGGCACATCTCCTGGATACCGTCGACGTTGAAGGTCCCGTCGGGCTCCGCGATCTGGCCGTCCTAGAGGTTCTCTACGCCACGGGAGTCCGCGTGAGCGAACTGTGCGGGCTCGACATCGACGACCTGGACACTGGGCGCAGGACCGTTCGAGTGCTGGGAAAAGGTGGGCGTGAGCGCACGGTTCCTCTAGGAGAGCCGGCTGCCCGCGCTGTCCAGGATTGGCTGCGCGCCGGACGTCCCGCACTCGCGACCGAGAACAGTGGCCCCGCCCTCTTCCTCGGCACACGCGGAGGCCGCCTGCACCCCACGAGCGCGCGGCGGATCGTCCATACGAGGATCTCGGAGGTAGGGCAGATTCCCGATCTCGCTCCGCACGGCCTCCGCCACTCTGCCGCCACCCACCTCCTCGAGGGCGGCGCCGATCTGCGAAGCGTCCAAGAGATCCTCGGCCACGCGTCCCTGCAGACGACCCAGATCTATACGCACGTATCCGCCGAGCGCCTGAGACAAGTCCATCGCCAAGCCCACCCCCGAGGCAGCCGCTCCGAGTAGCCCCGAGACAGGGCGGCGTTGTTCGGGGATGGCTTGCCGCCCGGCTCTGGTGGAGCCGGGCGGCATGGGTGGGTCTGGTCAGGGGGCGCGGCGTAGGTGGCGTTCCTGGGAGAGGTTGATGACGCCTGGCGGCTGACGGCGACGGCGGTGCAGTCGGAAGCGGAGGCGGGTTCGGCGCCACGCGAAGGCCAGGGCGAAGGCCAGAACCATGCCCGACAGTGCTCCGCCCGTGGCCGTGGCGGCGTCGCGCAGGGCCATCCTTGGCTGTGGCGACGGCGAATCGACGGGACGCGGCGTCGCCGTGGGTGTGGGCCGCTGCCAGAGAGGCAGGAGACGCACCTGGCGCTGGACGAGGTTGAGCGGATTCAGATATAGGGCACCGCGGCGCAGACCCCAGTGCAGGCATGTCATGGGGCAGTGGAGCAGCCCCCGTTCCAGAACGCCGATCCGTGTGCCGGACGTGACGCGGCGCCCGACATGGATGCCGGGACGGACGGGCAGGTACGTGGTCCGCAGGGCGCCGTGGTCGATGGTCACGACGCCTCGTCCCGCTAGATCGTCGGCGTACGCGACGCGTCCTGGCCCGGCGGCGTAGACGGACTGCCCCGGACGCGCCGCGAGGTCCACACCGCGGTGGCCCGCGCCCCAAGGGATGGCCGGAGGCGAGAAGCCGCGCACCACCGGCGGGGCCGGCGGCCCTAAGGGCCAGCGCCAGGCGTCCAGGCCGGGCGATCCGATGGCGATCATGCACGTAAGGAGCAGCGAGAACACGGTCATGGACCGAACCCTGCCCGGCGGCGGACGGGCTCGTCGATGGGGTTCGCGAACTGTGGATAACTGCGGGGAAATCGATGAGGCCCGGACACCTTCGCGCCCTGATAATCTGTAGGTGTGTCTGAGAGGACACCGGTCAGGGCCAGGCCGTCGTCGTTCCGCTCCAGGGCGGGCGGCGAGAAGCCGCTCCCAGAGCGGACGGGACCCAGATCCGGCAACGGGTCACAGCCGCCTGGAGGTATCCCGGCGGCTGATTTCACGCGTCCGCATGCCACCGCGATGGTGGGGCGCAGTCCCTCGGTCCGTCGCCTCGGCGACGGTGGGGCCGCACCCGGGCGCAGGCAGATAACCAAATGCGGCCCGACAGGGTCAGAGAAGGAGAACACGGGCAATGGCACCCGTCGTCACCATGCGGCAGCTCCTCGAGAGCGGCGTCCACTTCGGCCACCAGACCCGCCGGTGGAACCCGAAGATGAAGCGCTTCATCCTCACCGAGCGCAACGGCATCTACATCATCGACCTGCAGCAGTCGCTGTCCTACATCGACCGCGCGTTCGAGTTCGTCAAGGCCACGGTCGCCCACGGCGGGACGATCCTGTTCGTCGGCACCAAGAAGCAGGCCCAGGAGTCCATCGCCGAGCAGGCGACCCGGGTCGGCATGCCCTACGTCAACCAGCGCTGGCTGGGCGGCATGCTCACGAACTTCTCCACCGTCCACAAGCGGCTCACCCGGCTCAAGGAGCTGGAGGAGATCAACTACGACGACGTGGCCGGCTCCGGCATGACCAAGAAGGAGCTCCTCGGCCTGCGCCGCGAGAAGGACAAGCTGGAGCGCACCCTCGGCGGTATCCGCGACATGGCGAAGGTTCCGAGCGCCATCTGGATCGTGGACACCAAGAAGGAGCACATCGCGGTCAACGAGGCCAAGAAGCTCGGCATCCCGGTCGTGGCCATCCTCGACACCAACTGCGACCCCGACGAGGTCGACTACCCGGTCCCGGGCAACGATGACGCCATCCGCAGCGTCAGCCTGCTGACCCGCGTCGTGGCCGACTCCGTCGCGGACGGCCTCATCGCCAAGGCGGGCGCCGCGCCCGGTGGCGACGAGAAGCCGGCCGAGGGCACCGCGGCCGCCGGCAGCGAGCCCCTGACCGAGTGGGAGCGCAATCTGCTGAAGCCCGGCGAGGCCGAGGGCGCCGCAGAGGCCCCTGCCGAGACCGAGGCCGCGGCCGAGGCCCCTGCCGAAGCCCCCGCCGAGGCGCCCGCGGAGGCTCCCGAGGCCGCCGCCGAGGCCCCGGCTGAAGAGGCTCCGGCTGAGGAGGCCCCGGCTGAGGAGGCCCCGAAGGCCGCCGAGGCCGAGCAGGCTTGATCCGCCGGTCCCGGCGGTGTCCACGCGGACGCCGCCGGGACCGTCGCGGGTCCCACGACCAACGACGAGAGAAGCGAAGAGAGCGATGGCCAACTTCACCGCCGCTGACGTCAAGCGGCTGCGCGACCTGACCGGCTCCGGCATGATGGCCGTGAAGAACGCCCTCACCGAGGCGGACGGCGACTTCGAGAAGGCGACCGAACTGCTGCGTCTCAAGGGCGCCAAGGACGTCGGCAAGCGCGCCGAGCGCACCGCCGCCAACGGCCTGGTCGCCGAGCACTTTGCGAACTCCGGTGACGGGGCGCTCCTGGAGCTCAACTGCGAGACCGACTTCGTCGCCAAGAACGCGCAGTTCATCGAGCTCGCCCAGCGTCTGGTCGAGTTCGCGGCCGCCAACGGCGCCGCGGACGCCGCCGCCCTGCTGGCCGCCGAGATCGAGCCCGGCAAGACCGTCCAGGCCCTGATCGAGGAGAACAGCGCCAAGATCGGCGAGAAGCTGGAGCTGCGCCGGTTCGCCCACTTCCAGGGCGCCTATGTGGCCAGCTACCTGCACAAGTCCGACCCGTCGCTGCCGCCGACCACCGGCGTGCTGGTCGAGCTCGACACCGAGAACGCCGAGGTCGCCAAGGACATCGCCCAGCAGATCGCGGCGATGGCCCCCAAGTACCTCACCCGCGAGGAGATCCCCGCCGAGGCGGTCGAGAAGGAGCGGGCGCTCGCCGAGCAGCTCACCCGCGACGAGGGCAAGCCCGAGCAGGCCATCCCGAAGATCGTCGAGGGTCGGGTGAACGCCTACTTCCGCGACTTCGTGCTCGTTGAGCAGGCGTTCGTGAAGGACAGCAAGAAGACGATCGCGAAGGTCCTCGACGAGGCCGGCGTGAAGGTCGTCCGCTTCGCCCGGTTCAAGGTCGGGCAGGCTTAAGGGCACTCTGGAAACGAGTACCCGAGACATAGCGAACGCAACGAGGAGGCCGCCGACGTGCCGGACAAGACGACCAGTAGCGCGACGGCGGCCTCGTCGTCCGGCCAGCACGCGCCGCGCGCGGGCTGGAAGAGGGTGTTGCTGAAGCTCTCGGGCGAGGCCTTCGCCGGACGCGACCCGCTCGGCATCGACCCCGAGGTCGTCCAGCATGTCGCCGAGGCGATCGCCGAAGCCGTCCGGGACGGCGTGCAGGTGGCGGTCGTGTGCGGCGGCGGCAACATGTTCCGCGGCGCCGTCATGGCCGAGCGGGGCATGGACCGCGGGCGCGCCGACTACATGGGGATGATCGGCACCGTCATCAACTGCCTGGCCCTGCAGGACTTCCTGGAGAAGCTCGGGCTCGACACGCGCGTGCAGACCGCCATCACCATGAGCCAGGTCGCCGAGCCCTACATCCCGCGCCGCGCCATCCGGCACCTGGAGAAGGGCCGCGTGGTCATCTTCGGCGCCGGGCTCGGCCAGCCGTTCTTCTCCACCGACACGACCGCCGCCCAGCGCGCGCTGGAGATCGGCGCGGAGGCGGTACTGAAGGCCACGCAAGTGGACGGTGTCTACGATGCCGACCCCCGAAAGAATCCAGACGCGGTCAAGTTCGACCGTTTGGAATACGGTGAAGTTCTACAGCGGAGCCTGAAGGTCATGGACGCCACGGCCATCAGCCTCTGCATGGACAACGCGCTCCCCATCGTGGTCTTCGACCTCATGGGGCAGGGCAACATCGTCCGGGCCGTCCGGGGTGAGAAGATCGGCACGCTGGTCAGCCCGGCGGAGGGCTGACCGCAGCCCACGGCCGCGCCGGACGCGGCGCGGAACCGCAGGACCAGGGCCGACCAGATGACACGGGAGTCACAGTGATCGACGAGACCCTCCTCGAAGCCGAGGAGAAGATGGAGAAGGCGGTCGCGGTCGCCAAGGAGGACTTCCAGGCCATCCGCACCGGCCGGGTCACGCCCGCGATGTTCAACAAGATCACGGCTGAGTACTACGGGACGCCGACGCCGATCAACCAGCTCGCGTCCTTCACGCTCCCCGAGCCGCGGATGGTCGTCGTCCAGGTCTTCGACAAGTCGTCCATGCAGGCGGTCGAGCGGGCCATCCGCGACAGCGACCTCGGCGTGAACCCCACCAACGACGGCAACGTCATCCGGGTCGTCTTCCCGGACCTGTCGGAGGAGCGTCGCAAGGAGTTCATCAAGGTCGCCGGCACCAAGGCGGAGGACAGCCGGGTCTCGATCCGCAACATCCGGCGCCGCGCCAAGGACGCCCTCGACAAGCTGGCCAAGGACGGCGAGGCCGGCGAGGACGAGGTCAGGCGTGCCGAGAAGGAACTCGACGACACGACGCACCGCTACGTGGCGCAGATCGACGAGCTACTTGAGCACAAGAAGGCCGAACTGCTCGAAGTGTGATGAGACTCGATGACGCCGGGGAGCCCTCGGGCTCCCCGGACGAGCCGGAGGTCGACATGGCCGGCCCACCCCCCGGAGAAGCACTGGACTCGCCCCCCGGGCAGGGGTCGGACGGCTCCGGCGATCCCCCCACCCCCGGTGAACCCTCGCCTTCCGGTGGCGCGACCCCCGCTGGGAAGCCGCAAGGCAAGACGGGGCGCAACCTCCCGCTCGCGATTGGCGTGGGCGTCGCGCTCGGCGCTCTCGTGTTGCTTTCGCTGTACACGGTCAAGGAGATCTTCCTTGGCGTGATGGTCGTGTTCCTGTTCCTCGGTATGCGGGAACTGACCGAGGCCCTCAAGAGCCGTGACATCCGCGTCCCGTTCATCCCTGTCGCGACGGGAATGGTCGGCACGCCCGTCGTCGCCTACGTGTGGGGGTCCACCGCAACCGTCGCGGCGGTCTCGCTGACGGTCCTGGCGTTGCTGATGACACGCATGACGGAGGGCGCCTCCGGATACGTGCGGGACGTCACCGCCGGATCGCTCGTGGCCGGCTACCTGGTGCTGATGGGCGGGATCGTCGCGCTGCTCATGCGCCCCGCCGACGGCGACCACCGGATCGTCATCTTCATCGCCACCACCGTCGCCAGTGACATCGGCGGCTATTTCGCCGGTTCCTTCCTGGGCAAGCACAAGCTCGCGCCCACGATCAGCCCGAAGAAGACGTGGGAGGGTGTCACCGGGTCCGCCATCACCTGCATGATCGTCGGCGGGTGGCTGGTGTGGTGGCTCCTGGACGGCGGCCACATCTGGCAGGGCGTGATCATCGGGCTCGCCGCCGTGGTCACCGCGACCGCCGGCGACCTGGTCGAATCGATGATCAAGCGCGATCTCGGGATCAAGGACATGGGGACGCTCCTGCCCGGTCACGGGGGAGTGATGGACCGTCTCGACTCCCTGGTCGCGACCGCCCCCGTCGTGTGGCTGCTGCTGGAGTTGTTCGTCCCCAGTTAGGACGTCCCGGGGCGTTCCTTGCCCTGCCCGTGCCCCAGCCCCTGGGGGTCTCTAAGAGACGACCCACGAACGGCCCTGCTGGGCCAGTCGCCGGATGAGCGCGTCGGATCCCTCGCTCTTGGCGAATCTGTGTTCCTCGGCCGTGATGGGCACGAGCCAGAGCCATCGGACGGCGTCGCCGCTGAGTGTCAGGCCGGTCATGCCGGGCGCCTCAGGACCTGCGAGACGGTTCGGGTCGTCTAGGAGAAGCACTCCCTCCCACGACGACTCGCCATTGCCGAGGGGGAACGTGCGCGCCTCGTGGTACCACTTGACGACGTCCCCCGGAGCGAACCACGTCACCGAACGCCACGGATACTGCGCCAGCCACGGGAAGATGCTGCCCGACCGCTGGCTGGGCAGCGTACTGGCAACCGCCAACTCGATGCGTCCGTATGGGGCGACGTCATCTTCGTAGAGTTCGACCGTGGGCATCCGCTGGCGGCTCATCCCGACCGTGCTCAGAACGGTGAACTTCCGGTCACCCCTTGCGGGCCGTTCCGATACCCCTACTGTCGGGGCCATGCTCGGCCTGCCGTTCGCCAACTGGCGTCCGACATCGTGCCAGTAGTGGCCACTGGGACCCAGGCGTTGCAGGAGGTGACCGAGAATCGACTGCTGGAACTCCGCCCAGGAGCCGTCCGCGCGGCACCTTTTCCAGTGCTCGCGCGCCTGGTCGACGCGCGGTCCGAAGTCCTCGATCTCCTCGTCCAGAGGAAAGGCGAACGGGCTCTGCAGTGTGGCGTCGCGAGCGTAGCCGGGGATGCCGCGCCCTATGTCGGACCAACCGGGAATCACCGCCAGCAGGCCGCCCTCCTCCAGGAGCGCCACACCGTCGCCCTCCTCGAACCAGACGACCTCCAGCGTTTCCGGTGCCAGCGCTGGGCGTCCCGCGGGGTGGCGCACGTGGGACTCCGGCAGGAGAGGGGCGCGGCCCGCGTCGAGCCGCGACCGGTCCAGATCCCGTGGGGCTTCGCGGTGGTTCGCGACCCAGACCGCCCCGATCACCGAGTCTCGCGCGTCCTTCAGGTAGGCCGCGGTGACCTCGCCGTCGGTCTCGACGGTGAGCCGCCGGCTGCCGTACGGGCTGGCCGCCGCGTGGACGACCGTGGCCGCGGACCCCTGGGGCGAGGCGGCGCCCCTACGCAATACCGACATGATCGAGACCTTAGCCGCAGACAGGACCGTGTGCAGGAATGTCGCTGTTCACGTATGGGCGGGCGGCCAGGTACGGACGAGGCACGCGCAGGTGTTTGCGACACTGGAAGGACCATGTCTACCACCCAGCCCTCCGCGACCGGTGCCGCGCCCAAGAAGACCCCGGCGAAGCTCGTCTTCGCCGCACCGAGGCGCGGCAAGCCGCCGAGGCATCTCGCCGACCTCACCACGGCCGAGCGTCGCGAGGCGGTCGCCGCGCTGGGGGAGAAGCCGTTCCGCGCCGACCAGCTGTCGCGCCACTACTTCGCGCGTCTGGTCGACGATCCCGCCAAGATGACGGACCTGCCGGCCACCGTCCGGGATCGCCTCGTGTCCGAGTTGCTGCCCTCGCTGCTGATTCCAGTACGCGAGATGGACTGCGACGGCGGGACGACTCTCAAGACGGTCTGGAAGGCCTTCGACGGCGTCCTGTTCGAGTCGGTCCTGATGCGTTATCCGGACCGGGCGACGATGTGCGTCTCGTCGCAGGCAGGCTGCGGCATGAACTGCCCCTTCTGCGCGACCGGTCAGGCCGGGCTCACCCGCAACCTTTCCACGGCCGAGATAGTCGAGCAGGTCGCCGCGGGCGCGCGCGCTCTCGCAAGCGGACGCGTCCCAGGGGGTCAGGGGCGCGTCTCCAACATCGTCTTCATGGGCATGGGCGAGCCCCTGGCCAACTACAAGGCCGTGATAGGCGCGGTCAGGCGCATCACCGATCCGGCACCCGCCGGGCTGGGTATCTCTCAGCGTTCGGTCACGGTCTCCACGGTCGGGCTCGTCCCCGCCATCGAGAAGCTCGCCGCCGAGGACATGTCGGTCAGGCTCGCGGTGTCCCTGCACGCGCCCGACGACGAGCTGCGCGACGACCTCGTGCCCATCAACAACCGGTGGAAGGTCTCCGAGGTGCTGGACGCCGCCTGGGCCTACGCCGAGCGCAGCGGGCGCCGCGTCTCGATCGAGTACGCCCTCATCAAGGACGTCAACGACCAGGCCTGGCGGGCTGATCTTCTCGGAAGGCTCTTGCGCGGGCATCTCGTACACGTCAATCTGATCCCGTTGAACCCAACGCCGGGTTCCAAGTGGACCGCCTCCCGGCCCGAGGACGAGCGCGAGTTCGTCCGGCGCCTGGAGGCCCACGGGGTCCCGGTCACGGTGCGCGACACTCGGGGCAGGGAGATCGACGGGGCCTGCGGGCAGCTGGCCGCGGCGACCAAGGACTGAGCGCGCCGCGGGCGCGTTCCTGGTGCCGCGCGGTGCGCGGGGACACGGCTGAGGAGCGCGGTGCCGGTGAAGACGGGTACACGGCTGCCGGTGGTCTTGAGGGGCTATGACCGGGCCCAGGTCGACGTCCTGCTCAAACGGATCTCGCAGGCACTGAACGGCGGACCGCCGATGTCCGCGGACGAGGTGCGCCAGGTCCGCTTCACCACCGTCCTGCGCGGCTACGACCACCGCGCCGTGGACGAGCTGCTCCGCGAGTGCATCAGGGAGCTCCAGGCCCGGGCGCCGATCGGGGAACGTCCCGGCCGCACCCGTGCCCAGCCGGCCTGGCTGATCAACTGGATCCAGAACGCGCGGTTCTCCGGCGCCGGCCTGCGCCCCGGCTACGACGTGCGGGACGTGGACGCCTTTCTCGAGCGCGTGATCGCCGGCCTGCGCGGCGTGGCACCGCCCGTGACGGCCCGCGACGTGCGGGAGAGCGCGTTCCGGGCGGTCCGCTTCGGACCCGGCTACGACGAGCAGGAAGTCGACCGCTTCCTGCTGCAACTCGCCGCCGCCCTCGAACGCTGACGAAGTTATCCACAATTTCGCGGGATGCTGCGCGCCGTGTGAGGCCCACGCCACGCTACGTGCATGGATCCCTTCGCCGCACAGAACCGACGGCTCCGAGCCCTGTTCGACTCCTTCCTCACGCCTGAGATCACGGCGATCCTGCTGCCTTTGATCAAGCCCGGGCTGCGCCTCTCCACCTGCGGTGAGGTGCCCGTCCACCTCGGCGGCGCCCCGCTGCTCCCGCCGGACGAGCCATGGCCGACGTGGAACGGCCGCCCACTCGACTTCTTAGGGGCGATCGACTTCGCGGGCCTCGCCGGCCTGCCGCGGGCCTCCGGCCTGCCGGCCTGCCGCGCCGCGTTCTACTACGCGACCGAAATCCCCCGTCCATGGGGCGACGAACCTGGCCAACGCGACGGCTGGCGCGTCTTTACCGGCGCCCTTCGCCCTGTGACCCCGCCGGCGGGCACCCTGCCCTACCCGCAGACCACGCTGGGCGCCGCGCCGTTCCTCTCCCTGCCCTCTCCCCAGGAGGCCGTCATCCAGCGGCTGGAGATGGTTTGGGACGGCATCGTGCCCGTGTACGAACAATTGCACGCCGCATGGACGCGCCACACCTGCCCGGACGATGCACCCGCCCACCAACTGGGCGGCTGGCCGACCCTCGTCCAGCGCCCCCTCGGCCCCGACTGCCTTTACGCGTCGACCGGCCGCACCCTGAATTCCCTCAACCCACCGGCCCTCACGCCGGACGAGCAACGCGCGGTCGAGGAGTGGCACCTCCTCCTCCAACTCGACTCCGACGACCGCCTCGGCTGGTACTGGGGCGACCCGGGCCGCATCTACTTCTGCAACCGCCGCGACACACCTTTGGAGCAGACATGGCTAACCGTCCAGGCCGCGTAACGCACGCCCGGGCATATCCCGGACAGCCGCCCACCCCACCAGAGCAGGCCGCGCAACGGTGGTGGGTGGTCAGGGGGTGCGGCGGGTGGTGAGGAGGTAGGCCGTGCCTACGACTGTGGACCAGACGAGGAGATGGAGGGCTGTGGTGGGGAAGTGCGAGACGAAGACGTTCGGGCCGTCGTGAGCTGCGCGCATCCATCCGATCATTGGGATGGAGAGCCAGGAGAGGCGTCCCATGCCGAGGAGCAGGAGCGCGGTCGCGCCGCCGAGGAGCGCCATCAGCGAGATGCCGGGATCGGGGATGACGGCGCGGCTCGTCCAAGCCCCGAGCAGCGTGCCCGGGACGGCGACGAGGAGGTTCAGCGCACAGCCCGTCAGAATCGCCCGCCCAGATGAGCCCACCTGGAATGCCTGGATGAGAGGGACGGCCAATGCCGTGATGCCCAGTGCGATGTTCACGCTGTACGCGGCGAGCAGGCCCGCCCACGTGGGCCCGGACTGGTGGCGGGCCGCAGTGGCGGTCAGAGAGCGCTGCTCGTCGGGTTGCGTGTCGAGGAGGGCGCGGGCCGCCCAGGCCCACACGGGGAACATGAACGCCGCCACGTCCGCGAAGGTCCGTACGGCGAGCTCCCCGGCGTCAGGGCCGCTCGGCCCCTGCGCGAGGACCAGCGCCACGAGCAGGGCCACGACGATCAGCGGCTGCAGGACGCGCAGCGAGCGAAGGTAACCCGCCACCTGGAAGCGGATGATCGCGATCATTGTTCGCGCCTCCGCACCCGGTAGCCGTCGGCCCTCAGCTTCGTCTCCAGGGTGTCGGCCTCGTCCTCGGGCACCTCGACCTCCAGGACGGTCCAGTGACCGGCGCCTTCAGAAGAAAGCGGAGTAACGGTGCCGTTGGCGACGTGCAGGCGGTCGACGGCGGGCATCGCCTCGATGCAACGCTGATGGTCGCTGACGACGACCGTGGAGCCGCGCGAGGCGAACTCGGAGATCAGCTCGGGCAGCGAGTCGCGCGTGGCGGCGTCCAGGCCCGCGAAGGGTTCGTCCAGGATCAGCAGTTCAGGGTCCGCCATCAGCGCCTGCGCGAGCCCGATCTTCTGAGCGCTGCCCTTCGACAGCTCGGACAGCCGGACATCGAGGAGGTGGTCGAAGCTCAGTCGCTCCGCCCAGACGTCGCAGGTCGCCGCAGGGACGCGCCGTATGGCCGCCATGTGGCCCAGGTAGGCCCGGACGCTGAACGGCTGGTCGACCGGAAACCGCTCCGGCGCATACCCCACTCGTGCGGGACGGTCTTTGACGGCGCCCGCTCGTGGTCTACGCAGGCCGGCCATCACACGGAGAAGCGTGGACTTCCCCGCGCCGTTGTGACCGGTCACCTCGGTCACGCTGCCCTCCGGAAGCGACACCGTGACGTCCCGGAACACCCAGGGGTCCCGGCGCCGATAACGAAAGGCGACACGCTCCAGCCGCATGAAACCCAAACCGTAGAGACCCCCGCGTAAGGACGGTGTTAGCCCACACGGCCCCGACCCGCGCCTCCCCACAAGCAGACCGGCGGCGGGAGCCTTGGGCCCGCCGAGTACAGCCAATCGCTCTCACAACACATGCTCCCGGTCGCCCCGAGGTCGGCCTCAATGCCCGCGCCCCGAGGCCAGCCTCAAGCGCTGCTCGTCATCAGGAGATGTGATCTCAAGCGGGCCGGGATTCGCTCTTGCGGACGTCGGGGCGGGGCGGCGGGTGAAGCGGCCCGGTGGGGTCTGATTCTTAGTTCTTCCTCGCCGAGCAGTACCTGGTTGGGGAGTCATCGTCGATGCCGACTATGACGAGTTTGTCGGGGTTGGGGGGCGTGCTTGGTGAAGTGTTTGTTGACCGCGAACCGGGCACTGGCGTGTACCCGTCGCTGGAGGCTGGATGGCGCTGGAAGGCGGCGGGCTGGGGCGCTGAGCCGACGTGGTGTGGGGTGGCCGGTAGTCGTGCCGCCCGCTCGGCGGTGATGGGCTTGGCCGGGTCCTGAGCGCGGCGGGGTGGGTGGTGGCGTGCATGGGTGGCTGGCCGGGCGGTGGGCGATGGCGTGCGTGAGGTGGGCGTGGGGGGTGGCGGTTTGCCGGGTGGTGGTGGCCTTGTGGCCTTGTGGGGTGGGGTGGTCTGGGTGGTGGTGGGGTTAGGGCTGGAGTGCTTTGGTTAGGCGGGTTGCGTAGGTGGCGGCTTCGGAGTCGGAGGTGTATTTCTGGCGTGGCCAGAAGAAGCCGCGGAGGCCGTCCTTGGGATTGCGGGGAACTACGTGTACGTGCAGGTGGGGGACGCTCTGGCTGATCCGGTTGTTCATGGCTACGAACGAGCCCGCTGCTTCGAGGACGGATTCCATCGCTTTCGCAAGGCGTTGGGCTTGCGCGAAGAACGGCCCGATAAGGTCCTCGGGCAGATCCGTAAGCGTCTCGTAGTGCGTCCGGGGGACCAGCAGTGTGTGTCCCTTGAACAGGGGCCGGGCGTCGAGGAAAGCCATCGCGTCCGGCGTGTCCAGCACGACGTGCGCGGGCCGCTCTCCCTTGATGATTTCGCAGAACAGGCACGCCTTGGTCACAGGTTCACCCATCCCCCTATTCTTCAGCCCCACCCGTCGGCAACCGCAAGCATCCCCGGAGGTGCGCTTGTCACCATCTCGGCCCGTCACCGATGGGCGGAGGGCTGGGCGTGACCGGCAGGCCAGAGTCAGCGCGTGTGGAGGTGGCCGATGGGGCGGGGCCGCGTGTTGGGCGTGAGGGGTCTCGTGTGGCGGGTCAGGGCATGGCCAGTAGCAGGGCCGTGTAGGGAGGGATCGGGTCTGGGGCGGACTCCGCCGGTTCTTGGGCGGCGGCGTGTTCGTAGAGGTCGCGTTCGGCGCGGTCCAGGGCGGCTGACAGGACGAAGTCGGTGACCGACCAGCCGATCAGCTCGGCCGCCGCGCGGATCACGAGGAACTGCTCCGCGGTGGTCCGGAAGGCGATGTGATCGTCGGCGGGATCGGCCGGAAGGTTCTGGCGAACCGACTCGGGCATGGCCGGTCTCCTTCCTTGCGGCCTTTCAAAGTACGCCGCGAGGTGTTGCCTGGACATCCCCTCTGAGAACGAGAATCGTCGGGTATCGGGTGGAGTCAGCGGGTTCCCCAGGAGTAGGTCTGTTTGCGAAGTTTGAGGTATACGAAGCTCTCGGTGGAGACGACGCCCGGGATGGCGCGGATACGGCCGAGAAGTTCCAGAAGACGATCGTCGTCCTCGCAGACGAGTTCCAGGAGGATGTCGAACGAGCCCGCGGTGATCACGACGTAGTCGATCTCGTCCAGGGCCGCGAGTTCGTCGGCGGTCTTCTCCAGGTCGCCTTCGCACCTGACACCGATCATCATTTGGCGATGGAATCCGAGCATGAGCGGGTCGGTGACGCCGACGATCTGCATGACCCCGGTGTCGAGGAGCTTCTGCACGCGCTGGCGCACGGCGGCCTCGGAGAGGCCCACGGCCTTGCCGATGGCGGCGTAGGAGCGGCGGCCGTCCTGCTGGAGCTGCTCGATGATCTGCTTGGCGGTCTCGTCGAGCTGGACGCGGGGTGCCCGTTCCATCCGGATCTCCTAGCTGCGGCATCGAGGGTGTGAGGCCTCTGGGCCAAGTGAATCAGTCGTGAAATTCGATCGTAACAACGGAATCACTTGTGTTGGACGGACCTCTCTGTAAGGGTCGGGCCAACAGGACACAACGGGCGACGATGCCCAGGAGGGACCTGAGGATGAGCGGCGAGAGGCTGCGCAACTTTATCGGCGGAGAGTACGTCGACGCCAAGGACGGGCGGACGCTGGAGGTGGTCGACCCCAGCACCGGCGAGACGTACGCGGAGGCGCCCGTGTCCGGCGCCGAGGACGTCGACGCCGCGTTCCGTGCGGCGTCCGACGCGTTCCCCGCCTGGCGCGACGCCACGCCGGGTGAGCGGAGCCTGGCGATGCTGCGCTTCGCGGACGCGGTCGAGAAGCGGGCGGAGGACCTCGTCCGGGCGGAGAGCCGGGACACCGGCAAGCCGGTCCAGATGACCCTGGACGAGGAGGTGCCGCCGATGGTGGACAACCTCCGGTTCTTCGCCGGGGCGTCCCGGGTGCTGGAGGGCAAGGCGTCCGCCGAGTACATGGCCGACCACACCTCCTCGATCCGGCGGGAGCCGATCGGGGTGTGCGCGCAGGTGACGCCCTGGAACTACCCGATGATGATGGCGGTCTGGAAGATCGGGCCGGCGCTGGCGACGGGCAACACCGTGGTGCTCAAGCCGTCCGAGACGACCCCGGCGAGCACGCTGATGCTGGCGGAGATCGCGGCGGAGTTCCTGCCCCCGGGCGTCTTCAACGTGGTCTGCGGCGACCGCGGCACCGGGCGCTCGCTGGTGGAGCACCCGACGCCGCAGATGGTGTCGATCACCGGGAGCGTGCGGGCCGGCATGGAGGTCGCCGCGTCGGCGGCCAAGGACCTCAAGCGGGTGCACCTGGAGCTCGGCGGCAAGGCGCCGGTGGTCGTGTTCGACGACGCCGACGTCGAGGCGGCGGCGACGGGCATCGCCGAGGCCGGGTACTTCAACGCGGGCCAGGACTGCACGGCGGCCACCCGCGTGCTGGTCGCCGAGCGGCTGCACGGGGAGTTCACCGAGGCGCTGGCCGAGGCCGCCAAGGGGACGGTCGTCGGGCCTCCCAGCGACGCCGACGCCTTCTACGGGCCGGTGAACAGCGCGAACCAGCTGGAGCGCGTTCAGGGCTTCATCGAGCGGGCGCCCAGCCACGCGAAGGTCCTCGCCGGCGGAGAGCGCGTGGGGGACCGCGGTTACTTCTTCGCGCCGACCGTTGTGGACGGCCTCAAGCAGGACGACGAGATGGTGCAGAACGAGGTCTTCGGCCCTGTCATCACCGTCCAGAGCTTCTCGGACGAGGCTCAGGCGCTGGAGTGGGCCAACGGCGTCAAGTACGGTCTCGCCGCCAGTGTGTGGACGCAGAACCACGGCCGTGCCATGCGCATGAGCAAGGCACTGGACTTCGGTGCCGTGTGGGTCAACACCCACATCCCGCTGGTGTCGGAGATGCCGCACGGCGGCTTCAAGCACTCCGGCTACGGCAAGGACATGTCGATGTACGGAATCGAGGACTACACCCGCGTCAAGCACGTCATGCACTACATCGGCGGCTGAGCGCCGCCGACCGGAGCCCGTGAAGGAAGTCCCGCCCATGACCGAGACCCAGCCCGCCGCGGCGCGCGACGATCCGGCCCGCACGGTCCCCGCGATCGAGCTCGTGGGAGTCGAGAAGGACTACCACGCCTACGGTGAGACCGTGGCGGCCGTCCGCGGCGTCGACCTGTCGATCGCGGAGGGGGAGTTCTTCTCCCTGCTCGGACCGTCCGGATGCGGCAAGACGACGACCATGCGAATGATCGCCGGCTTCGAGGAGCCGACGGCGGGTCGGGTCCGGCTCCATGGGCGGGACGTCACGGACGTGCCTCCCAACAGGCGCGACGTGAACATGGTGTTCCAGTCGTACGCGCTCTTCCCCCACATGAGCGTCTTCGAGAATGTCGCGTTCGGCCTGCGCCGGCGCGGCGTTCCGAAGGCGCAGCTCACCCGGCGGGTGGGGGAGATGCTGGAGATCGTCGATCTGGCGGGACGGGAGAAGCGCCGTCCCGCCGAGCTGTCCGGCGGCCAGCAGCAGCGGGTCGCGCTGGCGCGGGCGCTGGTGAACGAGCCGCGGGCGCTGCTGCTGGACGAGCCGCTCGGCGCCCTCGACCTGAAGCTGCGCCAGGCGATGCAGGTCGAGTTGAAGCGGATCCAGCGGGGGGTCGGCGTCACGTTCGTGTACGTGACGCACGACCAGGGCGAGGCGCTGACGATGTCGGACCGCATCGCCGTCATGAACGACGGGGTGATCGAGCAGCTCGGCACGCCGCGGGAGATCTACGAGCATCCCGCGACGCGGTTCGTGGCCGGGTTCATCGGGACGTCCAACCTGCTGGACGGTGAGGTCACGGGGGCCGGGCCGAACAGCGCGGTGCTCTCCCATGGCCCGGACGGTCGGATCGAGGTGCCGATGCTCCGCGGACGGGAGGCCGTCGCGGGGGAGCGGGTGGAGCTGACCGTCCGCCCCGAGAAGATCGGCATCGGGCCGGACAGGCCGGGGGACGGGCAGTGCGCCGTCCGGGGCACCGTGACCGAGGTCGTGTACCTCGGCACGTCGACGAACTACAACATCACCACCTCCGCCGGCGCCGACGTCGTCGTGTTCGTGCAGAACGCGACGTCCGCCGACGATCTCGCCGTGCGCGGCGACAGCGTCTGGTTGTCGTGGGATCCGCGCCACTCGTACGCCATAGGAGCCCCGCAGTGAGCCAGTTCGACCCCGCATTCCTCCGCGGACTCACAAGGCCGCGCCTGGCGCGTTCCAGCACGGGCGGTCCGGCCCGCCGCGACGTCCTGAGGCTGATGGGCGCGGCGGGCGCCGGGCTCGCCCTGTCGGCGTGCGGGGTGAAGGGGCAGGGCGGCAAGGAGAAGGTCAGCCAGAGCGACGTCGAGAAGTACTGGGCGGGCAAGGCGAAGAACGGCAGGCTCAACTGGGCGAACTGGCCGGGCTACATGCAGGACGACCGGGAGACCATCAAGGCGTTCGAGAAGGAGACGGGCGTCAAGGTGACCTACAAGGAGGTCATCCAGGAGATGGGGCCGTGGTTCGGCAAGATCCAGGCGCCGCTGGCGGCCGGCCAGTCCATCGGCTTCGACCTGATGGTGATGACGAACGGCATCCAGCTGGAGCAGTGCCGCCAGCTCGGCTACCTGGCGCCCCTCGACCTGTCGAAGCTGCCGAACTTCCAGGCGAACGCGGGCCCGTCCTTCAAGAACCCCTCCTACGACCCGGGCAACGCCTTCACGGTCCCGTACGAGTCGGGCGTCACCGGCATCGCGTACAACACCAAGTACGTGAAGGAGGAGATCACCAGCATCGCGCAGCTGTTCGACCCGAAGTACAAGGGCAAGGTCGGCATGATGGGCGACTCGCAGGAGCTCGGGAACTTCGGGATGTTCCTGCTCGGCATCGACCCGGAGAAGTCGACGAAGGCGGACTGGGAGAAGGCCGCCGCCAAGCTGCGCGAGCAGCGCGACAAGGGCATCGTCCGCAAGTACTACAGCCAGGACTACGTCGACGCCGTCAGCAAGGGCGACGTGTGGATGACGATGGCGTGGTCCGGGGACGTGTACAGCCTGACGAGCCCGGACGTGAAGTTCGTGGTGCCCAGGGAGGGCGGCACGATCTGGACCGACAACCTGTGCGTCCCGAAGACCGCCGAGAACCCGGTGGACGCGCTGACCCTCATGAACTGGCTCTTCGTCCCGGAGAACAACGCGCCGCTGACCGAGTTCATCAACTACATGCCGCCGATCCCGGCGACCCAGAAGCTCATCGCGCGGAAGGCGGAGCAGGTCGGCGGCGCGGACGAGAAGGACCTGACCCGGCTCAGCACCAGCCCGCTGATCTTCCCGTCGCAGGCGGATCTGGCGCGGCTGCGGCACTACCGGCGGCTCACGCAGGCCGAGGAGACCGAGTACCAGAAGATCTTCGAGCCGATCTCCAAGGGATCGTGATGGCGGGGGTGCGGGGGCGGCTCGCGCCGTACCTCATGATCCTGCCGGGCGGGCTGTGGCTGGCGGCGTTCTTCCTCGTCCCGATCGTGCTGATGGTGTCCCTGTCGCTGCAGACCGGGAACCTCATCGACGGCTTCCAGCAGACGCTGCACTGGCGGAACTACACCGACGGGCTCAGCACCTACGGCGACAAGTTCGTCCGGTCGCTCTGGTACGGGCTGGTCGCGACGGTCGCGTGCATCGTGATCGCCTACCCGGCCGCGTACTGGATCGCGTTCCGGGGCGGGCGCGCCAAGTCGACGTACCTGTTCCTGCTGCTGCTCCCGTACTTCGTCTCGTTCATCCTGCGGACGGTGTCGTGGAAGCTCGTCCTCACCGACAACGGGCCGGTCCTCGGGCCGCTGCGCGACCACGGCGTCCTGCCGGAGGGCTTCCACGTCCTCGACACCGGCGTCGCGGTCGTGTCCGGGCTCGCCTACAACTTCCTGCCGTTCATGGTCCTGCCGATCTACGTGGCGCTCGAACGCATCGACCCGCGCGTGGTGGAGGCGGCCTACGACCTGTACGCGAGCCGCGCGCAGGCGTTCCTGCGGGTCATCCTGCCGCTGTCGCTGCCCGGCGTGTTCGCCGGCGTGATCATGACGTTCGTGCCGGTGTCCTCGGACTACGTCAACGCCGAGGTGCTCGGCGGCCCGCAGAACACCATGATCGGCAACGTCATCCAGACCGAGTACTTCAACAACAGCGCCTACCCGACGGCGTCCGCGCTGTCGTTCGCGCTGATGGCGATCCTGCTCGTCGGGATCTTCGCCTACGCGCGCACGCTCGGCACGCAGGACGTCCTGGAGGCGGCGGGACGATGACGACGCAGACCAAGGCCCAGGTGACGCTCACCAAGACCCCGCGGCGGCGCCGCGCGCCCCGCCGTTTCCGGATCTCCGGCCTGCACCTCTACACCCTCGCGCTGATCGGCTGGCTGATCCTGCCGATCGCGATCATGATCCTGTTCGGGTTCAACGACACCCGGAGCAAGCAGAACTTCCAGTGGCAGGGCTTCACGCTCCGCTGGTACCGGCACCTGTTCGACAAGGGCGACCTCACCGCGGCGGTCGTCAACTCGCTGACGATCGCGCTGCTCAGCACGCTGATCACGACGGTCATCGGGACGTTCGCGGGCCTCGCGCTCGGACGGTACCGGTTCCGCGGCAAGGGCTCGACGAACCTCGTGCTGTTCATGGCGATCTCCTGCCCGGAGATCGTGATGGGCGCGTCGCTGCTGTCGATGTTCGTGACGTTCAACCTGCCGCGCGGCTACCTGACGATCCTCCTCGCGCACGTGATGTTCTCGATCGCGTTCGTGGCCGTCACGGTGCGGGCCCGCGTCGTCGGGCTCGACCCCGCGGTGGAGGAGGCGGCGCAGGACCTCGGCGCCGGCCCGTGGACGCGGTTCCGCCTGGTCACCCTGCCGATGATCATGCCGGGGGTGCTGGCGGGGGCGCTGCTGGCGTTCGTGCTGTCCATCGACGACTTCGTCATCACCAACTTCACCAGCGGCGCCACCGTCACGTTCCCGCTGTGGATCTACGGGTCCACCAGGACGGGGACGCCGCCGCAGGTCAACGTGATGGGGACGCTCATCTTCGCGGTCGGCGTGCTGATCGCGGTGGTGTCGGCGCGGCGCAGCGCCCGCGCCCGCCGCTGAGGCGTCCGGGCACCGTCATGACCAGGACCATCGGGGGACGAACGTGAACGTGGCCGAGTCGCTCGCCGACGCCGCACCGGAGGCGTTCTGGCTCCAGGACCCGGCGCGCCCGGGCGCGGGTCCGGCGGCGGCCGGGGCGCTCACGTGCGACCTCGCCGTCGTCGGCGGCGGGTACAGCGGCCTGTGGACGGCACTGCTCGCGAAGGAACGCGACCCGTCGCTGGACGTGGTCGTGCTGGAGGCCGGCCGGATCGGCGCCGCCGCGTCCGGACGCAACGGCGGGTTCTGCGCCGCCAGCATCACCCACGGTCTGGAGAACGGCCTCGGGCGCTGGCCGGAGGACGTCCACACGCTCGAACGCCTCGGCTGGGACAACCTGCGCGCCATCGCTCAGACCCTGACCCGCCACGGCATCGACGCCGAATGGGAGCCGACCGGCGAGATGAGCGTCGCCACCGAGGAGTGGCAGGTGCCCGCGCTGCACGAGGCGGCGGAGAAGGCCTTCGAGCACGGCTGGGAACCGATCGTGCTCGGCCAGGAGGCGGTCCGCGCCGAGGTCGACTCGCCCACCTACCTCGCGGGCCTGTGGGACCGCGACGCGGTCGCCATGGTGCATCCGGCCAAGCTCGCCTGGGGCCTGGCGGACGCGTGCCGCGCCCTCGGCGTCCGCGTCTTCGAGAACACCCGCGTCACGGCGCTGCGCACGGACGCCCGCAGGCTCCGGCTGACGGCCGCCGCGCCTCCACGGCGAGGCGACCGGGCACCCCGGACGCTCGGGACGGTCACCGCCCGGAACGTCGCGCTGGGGACCGGTGCCTTCCCGCCGCTGCTGCGGCGCCTGCGCCAGTACGTCGTCCCGGTGTACGACTACGCGCTCGTCACCGAGCCGCTCACCCCCGCGCAGCGGGCGGCCATCGGCTGGCGGCACCGGCAGGGGCTCGGCGACAGCGCCAACCAGTTCCACTACTACCGGCTCACCGCCGACGACCGGATCCTGTGGGGCGGCTACGACGCCGTCTACCACTTCGGCAACGGGATGCGTCCCGGCCTGGAACGGCGCCCTTCGACGTACGCGACCCTGGCCCGGCACTTCTTCACGACTTTCCCGCAACTGGAAGGCGTGCGCTTCACCAACGCATGGGGCGGCGTCATCGACACGTGCAGCCGCTTCTGCGCCTTCTACGGGACCGCCTACGACGGGAGGCTCGCGTACGCGGCGGGCTACACCGGCCTCGGTGTCGGCGCCACCCGCTTCGGCGCGGACGTCATGCTCGACCTCCTGGGCGTCGGGCTCGCGCCCGGCGAGGAGACCGAGCGGACACGGCTGGCGGTGGTGCGCTCCAAGCCCGTCCCGTTCCCGCCCGAGCCGCTGCGCTACGGCGTCATCGAGCTGACCCGGCGCGAGATCGCCCGCGCCGACCGGAACGCGGGACGCCGCGGCCTCTGGCTCCGCACCCTCGACCGCTTCGGCCTCGGCTTCGACTCCTGAAGGCGGGTCAGTCCGGGGACTCTTCGACCGTGCCGAAGATGACCGACGAGACCTCCAGGTACAGCTGCTCCGGGTACGGCATGAAACCGACGTTGCGGAGCGCCTGCTTCTGGCCCGCGGACTCCATCACGAACTCGCCGTAGCCGAAGACCCGCCCCAGCACGGAGCGGTTGAGCGCGATGTCGGTGACCTTGGCGAGCGGCATCATCGCGACGTTGCGGTTGAGGACGCCGTTGACGACCATCACCCGGTGCTCGGTGACCAGGAAGAAGTCCACCGACCAGGCGATCACCTTCCAGGCCAGGTAGCAGACGGTGACCAGCCACAGCCACCAGATCCAGATCTGCCCGCTGACCGCGCTCGCCGCGCCGCACGCGATGAGCCCGGCCACGACGACCGCCACCGGCAGCAGCAGGACGGCGGGATGCCGCCGCACCGCGATGACCCGGCCCTCGTAGGACATCAGATACTTGTCGACCGTCCGCGACGAGGTGTCGCGGTGCACCATCATGTCCTGCAGATTCACGGCGTGTCCTCGTCATGATCCGGGTGGGTCAACCGTAGCCGACGCGGCACGGGCGGTGCAGGGGCCCGCGCGGTAAGGGCCCCGGCCCCCCGCGAGGCCTTGTCGGACGCGGATCCGTTCGCCGATCATGGTCTTCATGGACGGCGACGCCGAGAGACCGCGGGACCCCGGCGAGCCGCGCGGCGAGTTCGCGCCCGATGTGACCGGACGTCCCATCTGGCGGCTGCTGCTGAGGGGCCTCGGCGTGTACCTTCCCGGCTGGGAGATGCCCGCGGGCGCGCTGCGCGTCCGGGACGGGGCCCCGGCGGCGGGTTTCGGCCCGCCCGCCTACCTGAACGGCGACGCCGGCTTCGGCGTCCAGGTCCCCGACCGCCGCCGGGGCCTGGAGCCGGACCGGGAGATCTACGTGCGCGGCCGGGAGGACCCGAGCTTCGGGATCGTCGTCGCGGGCCCGTCGGCGGCGATCGGCAGCCGCGTGGTGGACGCCGCGGTGCTGATGCGGTTCGCGCGGAGGCTGACGTTCGAGGAGCTCGTCGACACCGGCGACGCCGACTCCGTCCCTTACGCGGTGCGCGGTGCGCGAGCGGTGGAGAACGCGGTGTTCCTCGACCGCGCCGCCGGGATCGGCCTGTGCGTCGAGGCCGACCCGCGGACCGGAGCCCTGCGCTGCCCCCTCTACGTGCGCATCGGCGGCCCCGCGGAACGGTCCGTGCGGGCCTACGGGGCGGTGGCCCAGCCGGTGAGGTCCCACAGCTGATGGGACGGCAGCCGCCGCAGCCGGACGCTCGCGTCGGCCGGGTCCCAGAAAACCTCGTCGCTCTCCAGCTCCAGCGACTGCGCGGCCGTCAGCACCGCGCACAGCAGCTCGTCGCGCGTCCGGACGGCCATGAGCGGGCCGATCTGCACGACGGCGCCCGAGCACTCCGCCAGCGTCCGCAGAAGCGACTTGAGGGCCGCCTCGTCCTCGGGGCCGCGCGCCGGCTCCACTCCGGCCGGGACACCCGGCTCGACCCGCGCCAGGCCCCGCTTGGCCTCGCCGCCGGAGAGGCCGTTGCCGGGCCGGGCGCCGGCGCCCGCGGAGATGAGCAGGGCGCTGAACACGCCCGCCAGGTCCTCACTGGCGTGCCCGCCCAGGAAGTAGCGGCGGCGCTCCGGTGAGCCGGGCGTGCCGTTCGCGCCCTCGGCCGTGCGGAAGCGCACCGCCAGCCGGCTGGCGCGCACGCACCGCTCGTACATGTCGCTGAGGATGTCCTCGAGCTGCTCGTCGCGCGTCCACAGCCGCCCCGTCGCGGTGACGGCGTCGCCGTGGGCGCGGGGACGTCCGGTGAGCGCGGCCGTGACGGTGTCGTCGAGCTCGCCCTCGGTGAACTGCAGCAGCTCGGCGACGACGTCCTCGACGTCCTCCAGGGTGCGGGTGAGGGCGCGCTGCAGCTCCAGGATCTCCTCGCCGCCGCGCTCCAGGTCCGCGAGCCGGCCGAGCGCCGCGTCGACCTTGCCCCCGACGGCCCCGCCGCCCGCGCCGGTGGCGGCCCGCACCGACGTCTCGACCTCGCCGAGCTTGCGGCGCAGCGCGGCGAGGGTGATGCGCTGCTGCTCCAGCTCGTGCAGCCGTCCCGCCTGGGTCCGCAGGTAGTCGTCCGCCTGGTGGACGAGGCCCGCGAGCTCCTCGACCTGCCCGGTGTTCTGCCGGAGCCGGGTGTCGAGCGCGGGCAGCACGTCCTGCTTGACGCGCGACAGCTCCGCGGTGAGCTGCTCGCCGACGGTGACCAGCACGTTGTTCTGCTTGGTGACCTGGTCGTTCAGCTCGTCGATCCGGCGGGTGAAGGCATGGGCCTGGTCCCGGCTCTGCTTGCCCGCGTACAGTTCGAGCGCCCCCACCACGACGCACATCACCACCAGGATGACCGTCGTCATTGCACTCCTCGGGCGTGACGGTGATTACCGGAACGGGTTTTGATCGCGACCATAACTTACGATCACGCGTGCCGACCGGAACTTACGTAACCGACTGATCTCCGTGACCGGCCGGTCTCACCTGCCCTTCCCGTGCCATTGCGTAACGCCTTCCGTGCGCTCGGTGACGAATTCTCAGACGCAGCCCTCGAATTGCGGGACGGTGGTGGTGGCCTTGAGTCCGGCGGGGCGGAACCACTTGTCCAGCAGCCGCGGCGCGGTGCCGTCCTGGTACATCCCCGTGATCGCCTTGTTGACCGCCTCGCAGCCGTCGACGTCGCCCTTCCTGATGCCGACGCCGTAGGGCTCGTCGGTGAACGGGGCGTTGACGAGCGTGAGAGCGCCCCCGGACGCCTTCGCCGCGAGGCCCGCGAGGATCAGGTCGTCGGTCGAGACGGCGTCGAGCCGCTCCCCGGTGAGCTCGGTGAGGCACCCGGCGTATCCGCTCGCCTCGACCGGCAGCGCGGCGACGCCCTGCTCGTCATGGACGCGCGGGAACGACACCGACCCGGGGACGCGGCAGAGCCGCCGCCCTTTCAGATCGTCGATGTTCCGGATGTCGCGGGCTTCGGACCTGCGGACGAGAATGTCCTGGTGGGCCACATAGTAGGGACCCGCGAACGACACCTTCACCTTGCGTTCCGGGGTGATGGAATAACTGGCCACCACGAGGTCGACGTCGCCGTCTTGAAGCATTTTCTCGCGGGTCGCCGACGTGACGCGCTTGAACGTCACATCGCCAGGACGCACGCCCATCCGCCGGGCGATCTCCTTCGCGATGTCGACGTCGAATCCCGTGAACGAGCCGTCGCCCCGGCTTTCGCCGAGTCCCGGCTGGTCGCCGTTGACGCCGATGACGAGCGCGTCCTTTCCGGCGACGGATTCCTCACCGGCGTCGGCGATCCCGCACGCCGTTCCCGCGCCGAGGACGGCCGCCGCCGCGAGGACCGCCGCCGCGAGGCGCCGCGCCCTCACTTCGACCACCGGTACTCGGCGAGACGGGGGCGCACGCCGGCCAGGACGAGCGCGGCGATGACGACGCCCGCCGCGGGCAGCACCGCGTACCAGCCGCTCGTCCCGCCGTCGCCGTCCTTCACCGCCTCGTCGAACGCCTTCTGGTGGATGGCGACCAGCGCCTGGAGGGAGCGGTCGTAGGCGGTGAAGTCGGTGGCGGCCGCTCCGCGGGCGGCGACCGCCTCGTCGCGCCGCCCCCGGTCGACGAGGTCGCGCATCCTGCGGTCGTTGGCCTGGACCTTCTGGTAGTCGGCGAGCACCCTGTTCATGACGTCCGTGAGCTGCGCCCTCTGCCGGGCCGACTGGACCGGCCTGTCGGCCTCGGTGCCGAGGAAACCGAGGAACCTCACGCGGCCGGGCTCGAAGGACAGGCCCTTCTGGACGGCCGCGTTGTACTGGGTCAGATTGCCCGCCTTCAGATAGAGGACGGTCTGGGACTTGCTCAGGTAGACCTGCTCGTAGGCGTCGGCCCGCCCGGGATCGAGCAGGAACCGGGTCTCGTCGGCGTTCGCGCTGTTGCTGATGGCGCGCGTCCGCGAGAGCCCCAGGATCGAGTCGAAGCCCTCCTCCTTGGCCTGGCGCAGATGGTTCGCCTGGCCGGTGAGCATGAGGGATCCGGCCGCGACCAGTACGAGCGTGCCGAGCGTCGCCAGCGCGAGCGGCACGTTCAGCAGCCGCCGGAACCGCCGCGCCAGGAAGAGCTGGAACCCGAGGAGGACGGCCAGGAGCGCCGCGCCCGTGACGAGGACGCCCGTGCGGCCCACGAGGACCGCCGAGCGCTTGTCCTCGTAGGTGTGCCGGACGAGGGTGCCGTTGTCGAGCGTCAGGTTGTAGGCCTTCGGCAGCAGGTCCAGCTTCATCAGGTCGGTCGCCTGCCGGTACAGGTCGACGACCTTCTGCGACGGCGGCCCGGACGCGTGCGGGGACTGCCGGTCCAGCAGCAGGGCCTGCCCGGCGAGGCGCTCGTAGCGGGCCAGCGCGTCCAGCAGGTCCCGGGCCGTGTTGTTCTCGGTCGTCTCGTCGGCGAGCTTCGCGGCCTTCAGCAGCGCGTCGCCGGCCCTGCGCCGGTTCTGGTCGTAGCGGGCGAGCGCCTGCTCGCGGCCGCCGCCCGCCGCGTCGCCGATGAGCAGCGCGTTGGCGAGCTGCGCGTCCATGTCGGAGAGCTGGAAGTACAGGTCGCCGGTGGCGACGACCTGCGGGCCCGCGTCGTGCCCGATGACCCGCACGCCCTCGCGGGCGTTCCCGATCGCCGCCCAGGCGACGCCGAGCAGCGCCACCAGCAGCACGAGCGACAGCGCCGTCAGCGTCCTGACGCGGGCCGCGACGGTGCGGGGGAGCAGCCGCGCGGGACCGGACGGCGTCCCGCCGCCCGGCCGGGTCCGCACGTCGCTGCCGCCCCGGGCGGGTGGCGGCGCCTGTGCGGCGGGGGCGGGCGGGCCCGCCGGCGGGGACTGCTGGACGGCCGTCATGTCGCCTCGCCTCGGGTGAGCGTGATGGTGGTCCAGGCGCCCACGTGGATCCGGTCGCCTTCGGAGACCGGGACCTCCACGTTGTACGGGATGGGGTCGGTGGAGCCGTTCACGCAGGTGCGGTTGGTCGAGCCTGGGTCGACCAGCGTCCAGGTGCCGTCGGGCTTCGCCAGCAGCACCGCGTGGACGTGGGAGACGCCGGGGTCCTCGGGGGGCTCGCGCAGGTCGATCTCGGGCGGGGCCGGCTGCGAGGAGCTGCGCCGTCCGATGCGGACCTGCTGCCCGGCGAGGGGGATCCGCCGCTCGGGCGCGTACGGGGGGAACGCCAGCGAGGCCGAGTCGGGCCCCTCCTCGGCGACGACCGTGTCGTAGTACTCGCGGTCGGCGCGCACGACCGCCGTCCACTCCGCCCCGGGCACCGGCGGCGCCGGAACGGGCGGCGCCGGGACCGGGGGAGCGGGCACGGGCGGCGCCGGCACCGGCGGGGCCGGGACGGGAGGCGCGGGGACGGGAGGCGCGGGCGGGCGCCGCGGATCGGACGGCCCCCGGTGCACCGTGCCCGGCCCGGACGGGACGGGCACCGCGGGCTCCGGTGCCGGGGCGGGCTCCGGCGACGGCGTGGGCTTGCCGCCTCCGATGGCGAAGTCGTAGCCGCACGCCTCGCAGAAGCGGTCGGTGCTGGGCGTCCCGCAGTCGGGGCAGGGAGACCCGCCCGGCGCCGGCAGCGGGCCGGGCGCGCCGGGGGCCGCGCCGGAAGGGGCGCCCTCGATGCGCTCGCCGCAGACGTCGCAGTAGTCCTGCGCCTGCGAGGTGTGTCCGCTAGGGCAACTCGCCATGCTCAGCCCTCGCCCCTCCTGGTGGTCACCGTCTCGTCCTTGCGGGTCCGGACCGTCTTGCTGGAGCGCGTGTCGAGCTCCATCTCGTCGGCCTTGGCGACGTCGCGCTTCAACCGGACGGTACCGGTCGCCTCGTCCACGACGTCCACCACCTTGCGGAGCATCGCGGTGATCTCGTCGTTGCCCGCCTCGCCCGCGAGCACGACGGCCCGGCCGAGCCGCGCCGTCGCGGTGTCGAGGTCGCCGTCCTTGCGGGCCTGCAGGCCCTCCTGGATCGCCGCGGCGAGCTCCGCCTGGCCGGTATAGCCCGCCACCCGCGGGTTGATCCGGGTGGACTCGGCCTCGTCGTCGGTCCACTGGGCGAGGACGTTCGCGGTCGCGACGACCCGTGCCTCCTCGCCCGGCGGGCCCGGCACGACGAGCTTCACCCACGCGGCGCGCAGCTCCTTGCCGAGCTCGCCCGGCGGCACCTCCACGCAGAGGTGGTAGTCGCGGCTCTCGGCGCCCCACGCTCCGAGCGGGTAGTCGCCGGCCTGCGGCGCCGACTCCGCGCGCTTGCCGGTGAGGTCCTCCACCGACGGCGAGACCTGCTTGACGAACCGCAGCCGCGCCGTCTGCGGCGTCCACACGCGCAGGGCGACGTCGGCGACGGACTTGCCCATCGCCGCCTCGGTCATGGCGCGGAAGTCCTCGACGAGGCCGGCCGGGTCGGCCACCATGCCGACGCTGCCGAGCAGCGCGGACGCCACCTTGCGCAGCTCGGCGACCTCCCAGTCGGTGCCGACGCCGCGGCAGTCGCAGACGAACCGCCCGCCGCAGCGGGCCAGGGCCGCGTCGAGCTCCTCCGTCGTCTCGTGCTGGTTCTTGCCGTCGGTCAGGAGGATCGCGTGCCGGATGCCGTCGCGGCCGCCGAACAGGTCGTCGGCCAGCCGCAGCCACGATCCGATCGCGGTGCCGCCCGCCGCCGTCAGCCGGCTCAGCGCGTGCTTGGCCTCCGCGCGGGTCTCCGGCGTCGCCGGGACCGTCCCCTGGTGCCGGGGGAAGACCATCTTGGCCGTGTTGGAGCCGGAGACGACCGCGAACTCCACGCCGTCGCGCAGCGTGTCGATCGCGACCTGCGCGGCCGCGATCGCCGCGCGCAGCTTGGTCTCGGGGTAGGACATCGAGCCGGAGGTGTCGATGATGACGACCTCGGACGCCCGGGCCGAGGACGGGGCGGGAGCGCCCTCGGCGGCGCTCGCCTCCACGGACACGATGGCGTGCACCTCGCGGCCGCCCTCGGGCAGGTACTTGTTCTGGTCGACGGAGAGGGTGAACTGCGGCTCGCTCATCGGGGCTCCTGCGTGCTCTGGGGGATGCTTTCCTGGACGCGGCCGCCGGAGCCGCCGGGGGAGGGGACCGGGATCACGGCGACCGTGATGTTGTCGCGGCCCCCGGCCTCCAGCGCCCGGCGCACCAGCGTCCGCGCGGCGCCGAGCGGGTCGGCCGCCGGGCCCGGGGACCCCTCGCCGCCGGCCAGCAGCGCCGCCAGGTCGGCGGCGGCCGGGAAGTAGTTCCACAGGCCGTCGCTGCACACCAGCAGCGTGCCTGGGCCGTCCGGCCGGAACGTCGCCACGTGCGGGCTGACCTGCCCGGCGTCGGCGCCCAGCCACGCGGTGATGACGTGCGCGTTCGGGTGCGCCTCCGCCTCCGCCTCGGTCAGCGATCCCTCGGCGACCATGAACGCGGCCCACGAGTCGTCCTCGGTGAGCCGGCGGGACGCGCCGAGCTCGGCCATGTCGCCGGTGCTGACCTCGGCCCCGTCCAGCTCGTCGGGCGCTGGCCCCGGCCCGGCGTCCTCGCCGGGCCCGGCGGATCCGTCCGCGGCGAGCCAGTAGGCGCGGCTGTCGCCGATCCAGCCGACCGTGACCGCGGGGCCGCGCGTCACCGCGGACACGTAGGTGCACGACGGCGCGTCGGACGGCGACGTGGCGAGCCCGGCGACGGCGGCGGCCGCGCGCAGCGCCGCGTGCCGGGTGGCATCCTCGGCGTCCTCCCCGGCGTCGAGCCGCGCGACCAGCTCGGCCAGCCCGGTGTCGGCCGCGGCGCGGGACGCCTCGTCGGGACGCTGCGAGGATCCGACGCCGTCGGACACGACGGCCGCGATGCCGGACAGGTGCGCGGCGAGGGCCAGCGCGTCCTCGTTGCGGCTGTAGCGGCGGCCGCGGTCGCTCGCGCCCGCCGCGACGACCGGGCGGGTGCCGTTGCCGCCGGACCCGGCCGGCAGCTCGATCTCGACGTGGTCGCGCTCGGCAGGCTGGCGCAGGCCGCACGTCTCGCAGTAGCCGTCGGCGTCGATCGCCGTCCCGCCGCACCCGGGGCACGGGCCGGGGCCGTCCGTCCGGCGGGCGGACGGCGCGGACTCCTGCCGGATCGTGGCGCCGTCGCGCCCGGCGGCCTCGGCGGGCGGTCCGTCGGCGAGCCGGTGCCCGCACTCCTCGCAGAAGATCTCTTCGGCGAACACCACGGCGCCGCAGGCGGGGCAGGCCAGCTCGGCCGCCTTCCCCTGGTCGGCCCCGGGGGCGCCGGTTCCGGTGGTCTCGTCGGCTCCGGTTCGGTCGTCGGTCACAGCAGCGTCCTCGGGCGTACGGCGTTGGCGGAGTCGACGAGCCGGCGGCACTCGTCCCTGTCACGGGTGCGGCGTGCCAGCTCCCGGTATGTCCCTTCCAGGAGGCGGCGCAGCGGGGCCTCGGCGAGCGGGGCGCCGAAGAGGGAGCCGCCCTGCGTCCCGGCCGCCGTGCCGGAGCCCGCCGTCATCCAGCCGAGCGCGGCCTCCAGCACCTCGGCGGCGAGCCTGTCGCGGCGCTCGGCGTCCAGGTCGAGGGCGGTGAGCCGGTGGCCCGCGGCGACCAGCTCGCCCGCCGTCAGTTCGGCGGGGGGACGGCCGCGCACCGCCGTCACGACGGCCGCGACCTGCGCGGGCACGTACCGGATCGAGATCTTCGGTACGGAGTCGAGCGCGGCGACGGCGGCGCGGCGGTCGCCCGCCGCCAGATGCACGCGGGCGAGGCCGAAGGCGGCGTTGATGTAGCTCTGGTCGGTGCGCCAGACCGTGTCGTACAGGCGGACGGCGTCGTGCGGCGCGGACCGCTCGCGGCAGTAGGCGAGGGCCAACTTGGGGGCCGCCTCGCCGGGCAGCAGAGCGTACAGCCGGTCGAACAGCGGCGCGGCCTCGTCCACGCGGCCCCGGGCGAGCAGCCCGACCGCGCGGTACCAGCCGATCCGCCAGTCGGAGGGGCGCTCCGTGGCCAGCGCGTCGAGCAGCTCGTCGGCCTCGCCCGCCTCGCCCAGTTCGATCTTGGCGCGGGCGAGCGCCAGCCTGACCTCGGGCGTGCGGTCGGGCGCGTTCGCCGCCGCCTCGGCCGCCTGCGCGGGCTCCAGCGCGCCGAGCCCCGACACGAACGCGGCCGCCTGGTCGGCGCCGTCCACCAGCGGGACCGGCAGCGACGCCGCGGCGACCGGCGGCGGGACGGGCGGCAGCGCCGCCTCCTCCCGTGCCTCGCCCGCCATCCGCGTCGTGAACCGCTCCGGCCCGAACAGCCCGGACGGCGCGGGACGCGGGATGCCGTCCTCGGCCGCCAGCACCTCGCGCAGCACGCCGGTGAGCTGCTCGGCCATCTCCGCCGCGTCCTGGAAGCGGGCGGTCGGCTCCCTGTGCGTCGCGCGGCGCAGCAACCGGTCGTAGGACTCGAACCGCTGGAGCACCGGGACGTCCTCGCGCGGCGGCAGCGAGTCGGCGAACCCGCGGGTGTAGCCCTTGAACGGGAAGCTCAGCACGGCCAGCGCCCGGCCGACCGTGTAGAGGTCGGAGGTCACCGAGGGGCCGGCGTCGGCGATCTCGGGGGCCTGGTAGCCGACCGTGCCGTAGATCGCGCCGTCCGGGTCGTCCAGCCGCCGCACCCCGCCGAGGTCGATCAGCCGGAGCTGCTCCTCGGACTGGATCACGTTGTCCGGCTTGAAGTCGCAGTAGACGAGGCCCTGCGCGTGCAGGTACTCGAACGCCCGCAGCACCTCCAGCCCGTAGGCGATGGCCTGCGCGACCGGCAGGTGCTTCTGGCCGGCCGGCAGCGGCTGCCGGAGCAGGATGTCCTTGAGCGACTCCCCGCCCACGTACTCCATGACGATGTAACCGTCGCCGCCGTGCTGGACGAAGTTGTAGATCTTGACGATGTTGGGGTGCTCGACCTCCGCGAGGAACGCGCGCTCGGCCGCCGCCGCGGCCATCGCGTCGGCGTCGCCGCTGTCGAGCAGGCCTTTCAGGACCACCCAGCGGTCGCTGACGTTCTTGTCCTGCGCCAGGTAGATCCAGCCGAGTCCGCCGTGGGCGATGCAGCCCAGCACGCTGTACTGGCCGCCGACGAGGTCGCCCGGGCCGAGCTTCGGGGTGAAGGAGAACCGGGCGCCGCACTTGGGGCAGAAGCCCTCCGTGCGTCCCGGCTGGTCGCCGCGCCCGCGTCCGACGGGCTCGCCGCAGCCGCTGCAGTACCGCTTGGCCTCCGCGACCTGCGGGTCGCTCATCACCGCGCTGGACGGGTTCCGGTAGGGGACGCGCGGCACCTCGACGAGGCCGGCGCCGAGCATGCCGCGGCGGCCGGACGAGCGGGCCGACCCGGTGCGGGTGCTGCCCGTCCGGGTGCTGCCGGTCGCCGTGCTCCCCGAGGTCGCCGTGCCGCCGGTGCTCGCCGGCCCGCCCCCGCTCCCGGACCTGCCCGCGGCCGCCTGGACGCGGGCGGTGTAGGCGGGCGGCGAGCCGCACACGTCGCAGTAGCCGTCCATGATCGTGCCGGAGCACCCGGCCTGGTGGCACCGGTCGGGCTGCTCGGCGGGCGGGCGCGGGGCCGGGACGCTCGGCGCGGCGCTCTGGGCGGCGCTCGGCGCGGGCGCGGCGGCCGCGGGGGGATTGCCGCACACGTCGCAGTAGCCGTCCGCGATCGTCCCGCCGCACCCCGGCTGCGCGCATTGGCTCATCGATCCGCTCCCTTCGCCCGCGAGGTGACGGCCCGCTGGTACGCGGTCAGGGCCACGGTGGCCTTCCGCAGATCGCAGGGGGAGGTCCACAGCAGCTCGCGTGCCTGCTCGTAGGACCGGGCCAGTTCGGCGTCCTCGGCGTGGCCGAGCCGCGAGGCCTTCACCCGGTAGGCCCGCAGGCGGCCGCGCAGCTCCTCGCGCCGGTCCAGCAGGCCTCGGATCAGGCCGGTGGTCTCGTGTGCCCGCGCCACCGCCGCGTCGGCGGCGCGCTCCAGGTCGGCGACCCGCCGCGCGGTCTCGTGCCAGCCGCCGCCCCGCGCGGCGGCGCCCGGCCGGGGCCGGGTGACGGCGGCGAGCCGGTCGGCGAGGGCGGCGGAGGAGTCGGGCGGGTCCGGCACCGCCGCCGCGGTGATCTTGACGAGGACCTCGTCGCGGACGGCGCGGGCCTCCGCCTCGGCCTCGCGCAGCTGGTCGAGGACGGCGGCGACGCCGCGGATCCGGGCGGCGAACCCCTCGCGCAGCCGCTCCGCCTCCTCCAGGCCGCGGCGCACGTCGGCGAGGCCGGAGCGGATCGCGTCCAGTCGCGCGGTGTCGGCGAGGCCGTCCCGCGCCAGCGCGAGCGGGTCGGCGCGCACGGTCGCGGCGACGGACGCCAGCTCGTCGCGGAGCCGTTCGAGGTCCGGGTCCGCGCCGCCGGCGGACTCCAGCAGCTCCTCGGCCGCCCGCCGTTCAGCCTCGACCTCGGCGAGCCGCGACAGCAGCGTCGACCAGACCGCGTCGAGCGCGGCGACCGCCCGCGCGACCTCCTCGTAGAGCGGCGTCATCCGTTCGACGGCCGCCCGCAGCGTCAGCCGCTCGCCGGACGGGACGGCCAGCAGCGTCCGCCGCTCCAGCGGCACCTGCGCCGCGGGCAGCTCCACCGACGGTCCGTCCAGCAGCCGGGTGAGTTCGGCGAGCTGCGCCTGGCCGGGCCTGCCGTGGCGGGCCCGCAGTTCCTCGGCGGCGGACAGGACGCGCCCGTGCAGGTCGAACAGCAGCCACAGGGACGCGGTCCGCGACCGCACGTCGGACTGCACGCGCAGCGTCGCGCCGCGCAGGGCCGCGCCCTCCAGCAGCTGGTAGCCCTGGTGGGCCTCCAGTTCCAGCAGGGCCGCGCCGATGCGCTCCCTCTCGTCCTGGAGGCGCGCGAGCGTTCTGTCCGCCTCGTCTCGGCTCATCGGAGGCCGGTCCAGGCGTGGCTCACTCAACGCCGGTCCACGACTTGACCCATGTTCGCCCCTGATTCCCCCGAATAGAGCACGTTGTCCGGGGCTCAGTTTTCACCATGCGAGGCCGCCTTCTCAAGCGCGGAGCCGATCACCGCCCGGACGGATCCCGGCCGCGCCGCGATGCCCGTCCGCCCCCGCAGGGCCCTCCAAAATGTCAGTGTTCGAACGTATGATCGAACCATGGCGAACGTTGCGACGCACCCCCAGACCGCGCCCACCGCGCCGGCCGCGCTCACGGCGGCGGAGATCGCCGCCCTCGCGCTCTCGCTCGCGCACCTCGGCACCGGCCCGCAGGCCACCACCGCGCGCCGCGCCCTGCACACCCTCCTCGACGCCACCCCGCACGACGACGTGGTCACCACCACGCTCGCCACCCTCACCACGCCCCTGGACGTCTCCACCTCCGACCGCGCCCGCGTGGTCGCCGCCGCCATCACCGAGCACCGCGTCGTCCGGCTCTGCTACGGCGACGCCGGCGCCAACGTCACGATCCGCGAGGTCGAGCCGGTGACCTGCCTCGTGCACCGCGACCACTGGTACCTCGTCGGCTGGTGCCGCATGCGCCGCGGCGTGCGCGCCTTCCGCTTCGACCGCATCCTCGCCGTCGAGTCCACCGGCCTGCTCGCCCGGCACCGGCGCGCCGACCGCTACCTCCCCTTCCAGCGGCGCAGCACGGACTGACCGCCCCGCCGGGGCCGCGGCGACGCGGCCCCGGTCAGACCGCCATCGTGCGGCGGACGGCGGCCGTGACCACGGTCCTCAGGTCTCCGGCCCGGGCGTAGGCGGCGCGCTGGAACCGGGCTCCGTTCCCGCGTTCCAGCACGCCGCCGAGAAGCTTGATCACGGTGTCCAGGTCGCCGGCGCGGTCGAGCGCGGGCGCCAGGTGCTCGACGAGCGCGGCGACGACCTCGCTGGCGGGGGCGGCGGTGTGGGTGCGCGGGTGGACGAGGTCGCCGCGCAGGCCCGAGCGCCCGGCCCGCCACATGGCCAGCCGCACCAGGTCCGCGCGCACCGGGTCGGGCGGCTCGCTCCGCCGCCACGCGTCCGCGGCGGTGTCGACCAGCGCCCGCACGAGCGCGCCCAGCAGCACGGCGTCGTCGGCGTCCAGGCACACGTCCGCGACGCGGATCTCGACCGTCGGGTAGTGCCGCGACAGCCGGGCGTCGAAGTAGATCATGCCCTCGTCCACCAGGACGCCGGTCGCGAGCAGCGCCTCCACCGTCGTCCGGTAGGCCCTCGCCGAGCCGAACAGCTCGGTCGGGCCGCTGGAGGGCCAGCGGCCCCAGACCTGGTGCCGCCAGCTGTCGGAGCCCGTGTCGGTGCCCTGCCAGAACGGGGAGTTCGCGCTGAGCGCGAGCAGCGGGGGCAGCCACGGCCGGATCCGGTCGAGGACGGCGACGCCCTCCTCCGGGGACTCGATGCCGACGTGCACGTGGCAGCCGCAGGTGAGCTGCTCGTCGGCGGTGGGCCCGAAGGCGTCGGCCATCCGCAGGTAGCGGTGCGACGGAGTGAGCGACGGGCGGACGCTGACCGGCGAGGTCGCCAGCGCGGCGACGGCGGCGCCGACCCCGGCCGCCGACTGGCCCGCCGCCACCCGCGCCGACCGGACGTGGTCGGACAGCTCGCCCAGCGAGCCGCAGACCGGGGTGGCCGTCTCCAACTGCTCCCGCTGGAGCTCGGTCTCCAGCGCGTTGGAGCGCCGCCCGCCGGTCAGGAACAGCTCGTCGTGCCGCCGGGCGTAGTGGATCACGGAGCCGGAGAGGGCCTGGGGCACACCCGACTCCGGGTCGACCAGGAGCAGCTCCTCCTCCACGCCGAACGTGCGCGCACCCGCGCGAAGTGTCACCAGACAATCCTTCCCGGCCAGCACGGATGTACGTCCCGCGAGGGGATCGTTCTGGCCGCGCGGGCATGCCTAGAATGCGCCCGCGTTGACCGAGCGCTTGGTCAAAAGGTGGTGGTATGTCCTATCTCGTCGGCCAGTGGGGAACCGGACCCGCCGGCAGGTCGTCGCTCGCGGCTCTGCTCGGGCACCCCGACCTCGAACTCGCGGGGGTGGTCACCGTCGACCCCCGGCACGCCGGCGTCGACGCCGCCGAACTGGCCGGAAGCGGCCGCCCGACCCGGATCCGCGCCACCGAGGACCCGGCGCCGCTCCTGGCACGGCGGCCCCACGTCGTCTGCCACACCGCCTCCCGCTCCCGGGACGTGGCAGGGGAGATCTGCCACATCCTGGAATCGGGCACCGGCGTGGTGTCGGACGTCCTGCCCGCGCTGGTCCACCCGCCCTCCGCCGACCGGGCCCTCGTCCGCCGGCTCCGGTCCGCGTGCGCGACCGGCGGCGCCGCCTGCCTCACCCTCGGGCCCAGCCCGGCGAACGACGTGCTCCCGCTGCTGCTGAGCGGCGGCTGCCTGCGCGTGCACGGCGTCAAGGTCACCCGGTTCACCTGCCGGGACGACCCCGAGGCCGCCGCCCGGCTCGGCTTCGGCGGCCCCCTCGGGCACCGCCCGCGGATCGTCCGGCCGGGCGGGCCGGCGCGTGCGTGGGGACCGGTCGTGCGCCTGCTCGCCGAGCATCTGGCCGTGCCGCTGGACGAGGTGGCCGAGACCTACGAACTGTGCCCGGCGCCCGAGGACATCGGGAGCGTCGCCAAGGGGACCCTCGCAGGCCTGAGGTTCCAGGTGTCGGGAGTGCTGCGCGGCCGTCCAGTGATCACCGTCGAGCACGTCGCCCGGCTGCGCGCCGACATCGCCCCCCACTGGCCCGCGCCCCCGCCGGGCGGGACCGGCGGCCACCGCGTCGAGATCGACGGCGAGCCGCCCTGGCGGATGGACCTTGCGGATCCCGCCGCGGCCGACCCGGCCGCGGCGACCGCGCTGCGCATGGTCAGCGCCGTCCCCGCCGTCGCCGAGGCGCCGCCGGGCCTGCACACTCCGCTGACCCTGCCGCCGTTCACCGGTCGGCGCCGCCTGCGCTGAGCCACGCGGAGAGCAGCGTCCCGGTCTCCTCCGGCCGGTCGACGTAGAGCATGTGCCCCGCGTCGACCTCGCTGATCACGAGGCCGGGCCCGAGCGCGGCGCGCAGTTCCACCACGAACTCGGGGCGGACGAAGTCGGCCTCCGTGGCGATGACCAGGTGGGTGGGCAGGTCCGCGGGCGGCGCCAGGTGCGGGCGCGCCATCTCCGAGTACGCGGTCACCGCGGCGGCGGGCTCGAACCGCCACCGCAGCCGCCCGTCCGGGCCGTGCTCCAGGTGCTCGGCGACCTCATCGTCCACGGCATCGGGCGGAGCCGCCGACCAGCGCGCAGCCCGGTCGGCGCGCGCCTCGGCGACGTCGCCGAACGACACCGGCGCCAGGTGGCCGCGCGCCTCCCGGGCCGCCGTCGCCGGGTCGAGGCCGATGGCCGGGTCGAGCAGGAGGAGCCGCCGGACCCGCCTCGGCGCGGTCCGCGCCAGATGCAGCGCGATCATCCCGCCGTAGGAGTGCCCGACGAGGTCGGCCCGCTCGACGCCCTCGGCGTCCATCATCGCCAGGACGTCGGCCACGTGCCGTTCGACGGTCCACGGCGGCTCGTGCGTCGAGCGCCCGTGCCCGCGCAGATCCGGCGCGAGGACGGAGCGGTCCGCCAGGTACCGCTCGGCGGTCCGGCGCCAGCGGGCCCCGTGCCCGCAGACCCCGTGGAGCATGACCACCGGTGCTCCGCCCGGGTCCCCGTACCGATGAACATGCAGTACCGCGTCCGCCATGGGTAAAGCGTATGCGCGCGGGCCCCGCCGCGAACGGCCTTCACCGGTCACCGGTCAGGTCAGGAACGTTCCCAGCGGACGGACGACAGGGCCAGCAGCGCCACGTGGAAGGACACGCACGACTCCACGTCGTCGAGGTCGGCGTCCAGGACCCGTTCGATGCGGCGGAGCCGCTCGTAGAAGGCGGGGCGCGACAGGTGCGCGTGCTGGGCGGCGACGGCCTTGTTCCGGCCGGATTCGAGGTACAGCTCCAGGATGCGGGTGAGGTCGCTGCCGCGCTGCGCGTCGTACTCCAGCAGCGGGCCGAGTTCGCGTTCGACGAAGGTCTGCACGCGGGCGTCGTCGCGGAGGAGGTGCAGGAGCCCGCGCAGGCGCAGGTCGGGCAGCCGGTAGTAGAGGCGGGCCCCGGAGCCGCGCGCCGCGACGTCGGCGACCTGCTCGGCCTCCAGGAAGGAGCGGCGGACGTCGCTGATCGTCTCCACCACCGACCCGGCCGCCATCACGGTGTCGCCGGACTGCTTGCGGATCCGGGTCGCGACCTCGGTGAGCGCGGTCTCCACGTCGGCGCGGGCGGGCAGGGACGCCAGGACGCCGACGCGGGCGTGCGGGCCGCCCTCGTCCAGGACGCCGACGAGCGCGGCGAGGCGCGCGTCCTTGCAGGCGGCCGCGGCCGTCTCGGCGAGCTGCGACAGCTCGCCGACGGGCGGGGCGGACCGGGACAGGGCGGGGCCGCGGTGCCGGAGCACGGCGCCGAGCAGCCGGCGGCCGGACAGCGGGACGCCGAGCGCGCGGGCGCGGGCCGCCGCCTCCTGCGGGTCGGAGTAGGCGTGCGCGAGGATCCGGGCGATGATCGTCCCGTGCGCCTGCCGCTCGACGCTCTCGGCGTGCCGGTCGAGGAGCCGGCCGAGCGCGAGGGTGGTGGCGGCCCGCTCGATCAGCACGGTCTCGCGCGGGGACGGCGGCGAGCCGAGGTCGACGATGAGCCGGCCCCAGTCCTCCCCCCGCGCGCCGACCATCGTGACCAGCCAGCCGGACGCCTCGTCGTAGCCGGTGCGGCGGCCGGGCCGGACGGCCCGCGAGCGGGTCTCCCACGCCGACAGCAGCTCGGCCGGGTCGGCGCCGCCGGCGTCCGCGGCGAGGACCTGGTGGGCGAGGTTCTCCAGCACCACCGGGTGCCCGCCGAGCGCCGCCACCTGCCGGACGACCTCGTCGGTGGAGGCGCCCTCGACCGAGAGCCGCGTGAAGATCTCGTGCAGCTGCTCGGAGGCGCGCAGCTCGGCGAACTGCTCCTGCACGATCCGGGCGTGCACCGACTCGGTGATGTCGACGAACGCGGGCTCGTGCGCCAGCACGATCACCGGCAGGCCGAACTCCTCGGCCGCGGCGATCAGCGCGGGCGGCAGCACGGTGGCGTAGCGGCGGCCGAGCTCGATCATCAGGCCGCTGACGCCGACCTCGGCGAGGTCGGCGATGTAGGCGCGCAGCCGCTCGGGCTCGTCGGGCAGCGCGATGCCGGTGGTGAGGACGAGTTCGCCGCCGTGCAGCAGGTGCGCGATGTCGGTGACCTCGGCGACGTGCACCCAGCGGACCCGGTTGCCGGTGCGGTCCGCGCCCGCGACGACGTGCGGCTGGCCGCGGCGTACCGCGTCGAGCTGGAGGACGTCGTCGACAGTGGGCAGCATCACCGGCGATGATAACCGGACAGGGTGTCAGCGGTGATGATCCGGTCGTTACAGGTTGTCAGCCGCCAGCAGACCGTTAACCGGAGGCGCCCGGTGCTGACACTCTGCGGGTGGCCGGGGCCGCCGGCGGAAACGAGACTTGGAGCATGCCGGAACACGCGAACCTGCTCCGCCGCCACCGGGCGGTCATGCCGTCCTGGATGGCGCTCAACTACCGGGACCCCATCGAGATCGTCGGCGGCGAGGGCAACCGCGTGACCGACGCCGAGGGCAACTCCTACCTCGACTTCTTCATCGGCATCCTGACGAACATGCTCGGGTACGACGTGCCCGAGGTCCGCGACGCGGTGGAACGCCAGCTCGCCACCGGCGTCGTCCACACCTCCACCGCGTACCTGCTGCGCGGGCAGGTGGAGCTGGCCGAGAAGATCGCCCGGCTGTCGGGCATCCCCGACGCGAAGGTGTTCTTCACCAACTCCGGGACGGAGGCCAACGAGACGGCGCTGCTGCTGGCCGCGTACGCGCGGCGCAGCGACCAGGTCCTCGCGATGCGGCAGAGCTACCACGGCCGTTCGTTCGCCGCGACGGGCGTCACCGGGAACCGCGGCTGGACGAACCTGTCGTACTCCCCGCTGGACGTCCACTTCCTGCACGGCGCCGACCGCCGGCTCCCGCAGTTCGCCGGGATGTCGGACGAGCGGTACATCGACGTGTGCGCGCAGGACCTGCGGCACGTGCTCGCCACCGCGACCGGCGGCGACGTCGCCGCGCTCATCGCCGAGCCGATCCAGGGCGTCGGCGGCTTCACGATGCCGCCCGACGGCCTGTTCGCCGCCTACAAGCGCGTCCTCGACGAGTTCGGGATCCTGTTCATCTCCGACGAGGTGCAGACCGGCTGGGGGCGGACAGGCCAGGGGTTCTGGGGGATCGACGCCCACGGCGTCACCCCGGACGTGATCACCTTCGCGAAGGGCCTCGGCAACGGCTTCGCGGTCGGCGGGGTCGTCGCGCGCGGCGACCTCATGGACGGCCTCCACGCGGTCGGCATCTCCACGTTCGGCGGCAACCCGGTGTCGATGGCGGCCGCCAACGCCACGCTCGACTACGTCCTCGACCACGACCTGCAGGCCAACGCGGCCAGGCAGGGCCGGACGATCATCGGGGGGCTGTCGGCGGCGGCGGGCAGGTTCCCGATCGTTTCGGACGTGCGGGGCAAGGGGCTGATGTTCGCGGTCGAGCTGGCCGACCCGCGGACCGGCGAGCCGAGCCCGCCGCTCGCCGCCGCGCTGACGGAGGCGGCGCGCGAGCGGGGGCTGCTGGTCGGCAAGGGCGGCCTGTACGGCAACGTGGTGCGCATGGCGCCGCCGCTGACCCTCAGCGACGACGAGGCCGCGGAGGGCCTCGGCATCCTGATCGCCTCACTGGAGGCCGTGAACGAGACCGCCGTCGCCGGAGGGCGCGGGCCGACTGCTCGCCGGGAGGAAGCATGACCAAGCACGTGACGCACTGGATCGGCGGGAAGCCTTTCGGCGGGGAGAGCGGCCGGCGGGGCGACATCTTCGAACCCGCGTCCGGGCGCGTGGCCGGGACCGTCGACTTCGCCGGGCCGCGGGAGGTCGGCGCCGCCGTGGCCGCCGCGAAGGCCGCGTTCCCCGGTTGGCGGGACGCCTCGCTCTCCCGGCGCGCGAAGGTGCTCTTCCGCTTCCGCGAACTTGTGGACGCGCACTCCGGGGAACTGGCCCGGCTGATCTCGTCCGAGCACGGCAAGGTGGTCGCCGACGCGGCGGGCGAGGTCGCCCGCGGGCTGGAGGTCGCCGAGTTCGCCTGCGGCATCCCGCACCTGCTCAAGGGAGGGTTCTCCGAGAACGTCTCCTCGCGGGTGGACGCCTACTCGATCCTCCAGCCGGTCGGCGTGGCCGCCGGGATCACCCCGTTCAACTTCCCGGCGATGGTGCCGATGTGGATGTTCCCGGTCGCGATCGCGTGCGGGAACACGTTCGTGCTCAAGCCGTCCGAGAAGGACCCGTCGGCGTCGGTCCGGCTCGCCGAGCTGTGGGCAGAGGCGGGGCTGCCGGACGGCGTGTTCAACGTCCTGCACGGCGACAGGGAGGCGGTGGACGGCCTGCTGCGCCATCCGGACGTCAAGGCGGTCAGCTTCGTCGGCTCCACCCCGATCGCGCGCCACGTCTACGAGACGGCGGCGGCGAACGGCAAGCGGGTGCAGGCGCTCGGCGGGGCCAAGAACCACATGCTCGTGCTGCCGGACGCCGACCTCGACCTCGCGGCGGACGCCGCGGTGTCGGCCGGCTTCGGGTCGGCGGGGGAGCGGTGCATGGCGATCTCCGTCGTCGTCGCCGTGGACCCGGTCGGGGACGAGCTGACGGCCAAGATCAAGGAGCGCGTCGCCGGGCTGAGGGTCGGTCCGGGCGACCACCCCGAGTCGCAGATGGGGCCGCTCGTCACGAAGGCGCACCGGGACAGGGTGGCCTCCTACCTGGACGGCGCCGTCGCGCAGGGCGCCACGCTCGCCGTCGACGGGCGCGACCCGGACGTGCTGGGCGGCGCCGGCGACGGGTTCTGGCTCGGCCCGGCCGTCCTCGACCACGTCACCCCGGACATGGACGCCTACCGGGACGAGATCTTCGGCCCGGTGCTGTCGGTCGTGCGGGCCGGTTCCTACGACGCGGCCATGGAACTGATCTCCGCCAACCCGTACGGCAACGGGACCGCGATCTTCACCGACGACGGCGGGGCGGCGCGGCGCTTCCAGAACGAGGTGGAGGTCGGCATGGTCGGCGTGAACGTGCCGATCCCGGTGCCGATGGCCTACTACTCGTTCGGCGGCTGGAAGGACTCGCTGTTCGGCGACAGCCACGTCCACGGCATGGAGGGCGTCCACTTCTACACCCGGACGAAGGCCGTCACGGCGCGCTGGCCCGACCCCTCCCACGGCGGGGTGAACCTGGGCTTCCCCACCGGCGGCTGAGGACCCGCGGGAATTACCTACCGAGCGCGTTTTTCCGTTGTCAATTTTCGTCCGGCACGGTCGGGCGAATAATGGCTCCACCCCATTGACTGGCTCTGTGTCCGGCGACACAATCTGACTGTCTCCCTTAATTGATGCGAATTCAAAAGTCAGGGTCGGCAGTCAGAAACCCGTGGTCCCCGGGCCGCGGGCCGGTGGAGCCGGATGTGCAGGAGCCGCGCTATGACCGCAGGCGACCACGCCGCCGAAGTGGACGCGCTCGGAAGGCGATTCCCGGGCTGGACCATTTGGTTCGGCCTGTTCACCGGCCATTGGTGGGCGCTGCCGCCCAGGGACCGCGACGTCGGCGACTTCCTCGAGGCCGAGACTCCGCAGCGGCTCATCGCGCGGATCGAGGTGGTCTCGGGCGCCGCTCCGGCGCGGCGGGCGGCCGGCGGGCCCCCGCCCCCCGGCGGCCGTCCCCGGCCGTTCCATGACACCCGGCAGGACGTGCGGCGTCCCTCGAACCTCCTCCGTCTCGAGGGCGTCACACCGCCGCCGTCCGGCCGGGTACCGGTGATCGCGTGGCCGGGCGGCACCGCACGGTGATCCGCTGTTCCCCACCCCCACCACGCGCACCGGTGCCGCCGCGGCCCCGGGCAGGACGCAGGCCCGCGCCATATCCTCTCCAGCAACCTCCGTGTATGGCGCGGACGCCAGCACCCACCGTCCTTCCGGGGCCCGGCGGACTCCCTCTCCGTGACCGGGCCGGAAATTCGCAACAAAGCGCGCGGCAATGGTCATGGCACTGTCACCCGTGGGAAAGGCCGCGGGGAAACGGCTGAGTCGCGATCTTCGGTAATTCCGGCCGCGCTGGCGATGGGACGGCGGGAAAATTCCGCGAAACCGGCGATCACATCGTCCGCGTCCGCCGCGACCCGCGCATCGGCGGCCGGAGGCCTCCGGTGCCGCCGTCCGCGAGCGGGGTCCGTGCGCCCGGCGGCCACGGAGACGCTACGCTGCGCCGACGGGCCCGTTCGTGAGGGGGAGGGCCCTGGCACGGATCGGGAGCGACATGCGGCGCAGGGCCACGGCACGGGTCAAGACGACGACGGCCCTGGCGGCGGCCGCGGCGCTCGGCGCCGCCCTGCTCGGCGCGTGCAGCGGCGGGGACGACAAGCCCGTCGGCGTCGCCAAGGTGGTGAGCACCCTCGGCCCCGGCGAGGGGACGCTGAACCTCCTCACGCTGCCCGGCTGGGTGGAGAGCGGCGGCACCGACCCGCGCGTGGACTGGGTCACGCCCTTCCAGGAGCGCACCGGCTGCAAGATCGGTATGAAGGTCGTCAAGACGGCCGAGGAGATGGCCGACCTCATGCGCGACAGGGACCGCCGCTACGACGGCGTCGCCGCGCCGCCGGAGGTCGCCGGGCGGCTGGTCGAGGAGAACCAGGTCGTCCCGATCAACCCCGACCTCGTGGACGGGTACAAGAAGCTCGAACCGAAGCTGCGCAAGCTCCTGGAGCGCGACGGCAAGCACTACGGCCTGCCGTACGTGTGGGGCTCCAACCTGCTGATGTACGACGCCCGGACCGTGCCGCCGCCGGCGAGCTGGGCCGCGCTGTTCGAACCCGGCCAGGCCCGCCGCTACGCCGGGAAGATCGTCATGCGGGACAGCCCGCTCGCGATCGCCGAGGCCGCGCTCTACCTCAAGGGCCGGCAGCGCAAGCTCAAGATCCGCGACCCCTACGCGCTGACGCCGGCGCAGCTCGCCGCGGCCGGGCGGGTCCTGGCCCGGCAGCGTCCGTACGTGGGGGAGTACTGGGACCTTCCGGCCGACGCCGTCAGCGCGTTCGCCGGGGGCCGGGCGGTGCTCGGCCAGGGGTGGCCCTACCACGTGGACGTGCTGAACCGCGCGTCGCGGCCCGTCCAGGGCGTCATCCCTTCGGAGGGCGCGACCGGGTGGATGGACGCGTGGATGATCGGCGCCAGGGTCCAGCACCCCAACTGCATGTACCAGTGGCTCCAGTGGACGGCCTCGCCGGACGTCCAGCAGCAGGTCGCCGAGTGGACGGGGGTGGCGCCCGCCAACCCGCAGGCGTGCTCGGGCGACCGCCTCAAGTCCGGGTTCTGCGCCGCCTACCACGTCGGCGACCGCGACTACCTCAACAAGATCGTCTTCGCGCACGCGCCGTCGAAGGCGTGCGGCGGCGAGTCGGGCAAGAAGGACTGCACCGACTACGCGGAGTGGACGCGGACCTGGATCCAGGCCACCAAGGCCTGAGGTCCGCGCGGGAGTCTCTCCGGCGCGCCCGACCGCCCCCAGCCGGGCGCGCCTGACGGGTGGTCCCGGGCTTCCCCCCGAAACGCCCAGGTCACCCTCTCCCTGGAGAGACCTCCATGACGGCGGCGCCCGCCGCCGTCCGCGCCGGTGGCGGCTCCCCCACCGCCGGTCCGGCGCCCGTGAGCGGCTCCCGGGGGCCCCGCCGTGCGCGGGGTACCGGCGGGGCGGGTGCGCAGTCGTCGCACGCGAACACCCCTGACGAGTCCGGCAGGCGGCCGACGCGGACGCGCGGCCGGGGCCACCTCTTGCGGCAGACGACGCACGCGTCGCCCAGGCGCTGAGCCGTGCTCAACCCTCGCGGGTCGACGACCGGCTCGCCCGTCTGGCCCATGTCTCCATCCCCCCGGTGGGAGTCGCCTTCACAGCCTCCTTTATAGGCGGGCAAGCGTGTTGTCGCCGCTACGGAAGGTGAAAAGGGCGGCAAAGCCTCACGTGTCGCCCGGCGGGTCACGGATCCTCGGGGTATGCGCGGCGCCGGTGCTGCGGGGACGCCGGTCCATGACCGCCTTTCGGCAGGTTATGCGGTCACCGGCCAGGCGCTTTGCCCTCTTTTGGGTGGTGCGTACGTACAAAGGAAGCATGTCGGCCAGGAACGTCGATGATCGGCGAGTCCGGCCGCCCAGGCCCCGCCCCCTGCGGGCGCGTGTGACGTCGGCGACGGTCGCCGCACTCGGCTCACTCATGGTGGCCGCGGTGGCGGTGGCGGCCGCCGTCCTCTACGCGCTCGCCGGTGTGGGCCGCCCCGGGGTGCTCGCGGCCGTCATGGCCGCGCTGGCGGCGGTGGCCGTCGCGTCGGCCCGCTGGGGGGTGGCGCACTCCGCGCGGGGGGCGCTCCGGCCGGTGAAACGGCTTCGACGGGAGCTGGAGAGGCTCGCCGGGGACGGCGGGTCCGGGCGCGTCGCCGTCCCCGCCACGGGAGACGAGGCGGAGCGGCTGGCCGAGCGCGTCAACGAGCTGCTCGCCCGGCTGGAGGACGCGGTCGAGCAGCGGCGCGCGTTCATCTCCGACGCCTCGCACGAGCTGCGCACGCCGATCACCGGGCTGCGCACCCGCATCGAGCTGGCCCTCGCCGCCCCCGACGACGGCGACGCCGTGGACACCCTGCGCCGCTCCCTGGCCGACATCGACCGGCTGCACCGGATCGTCGAGGACCTCCTCGTCCTCGCCCGCATCGACTCCGGCGACATCCCCGTCCAGGAGGCCATCGACCTCGGGGCGCTGGTGGAGGCGGAGGCCGGGCTGCGCAGCCCGCCCGTCCCGATGGTGGTGAAGGTCGAGCCGGGCCTCATCGTCGGGGGCAACCGGCAGCGGCTCGGCCGCGCGGTGCGCAACCTGCTCGCCAACGCCGAGCGCTACGCCGCCGCTCAGATCGAGGTCGAGGCGCGCGCGGACGGCGACGGGGCCGTCGTCGAGGTGCACGACGACGGCCCGGGCATCCCGTTCGCCGACCGGGACCGCGTCTTCGAGCGCTTCGCCCGCCTGGACCCGGCCCGGAGCCGCGACAAGGGCGGCAGCGGCCTCGGCCTTCCGATCGCGCGGGAGATCGCCGTCGCCCACGGCGGGACGGTGCGGGTCGCCGACGGCGCCTACGGCGCCCGGCTCGTGCTCCGGCTCCCGCTCGCCCGCTGACTCAGCGGAACGCCGCGAGGTTCTCCTCGGCCCACCGCGCGAAGGACCGGGCCGGGCGCCCGAGCACCTTCCGCACGTCGGGGCTGACGCGACGCTCGGCCTCGGTCGGCTCGCCGAGGATGTCGAGGGTGCCGTCGACGACCGGCGCGGGCATGAACGCCGTCATCTGCGCCCGGGCCTCCTCGCGGGTCTGCTCGGTGAACGCCACCGGCTCGCCGAGCGCGTCGCCGATCGTCCGCGCCCGCTCCCGCGGCGTGACCGGGGCGGGCCCGGTCAGCTCGTAGACGCGCTCCTCGTGCCCGCCCTCCCGCAGGACCGCGGCCGCGACCTCGGCGATGTCGGACGGGTGGACGAACGGCAGTGCGACGTCGGCGAACGGCGCCGCGGCCGCCCGGTGGGCGCGGATCGGCTCCGCCCACGCGAACGCGTTGCTGTCGAAGCCGCCGGGCCGCAGGATCGTCCAGGCGACCCCCGACTCCCGGACGGCGTCCTCGAACGCCCGGAGGTGGCTGTGGCCGTGCGCCGTCGGGCGCGTTCCGGCGCCCTGGGACGACATCAGCACGACCCGCTCCACACCGGCGGACTTCACCACGTCCAGGACGGCACGCGGGTCCAGGTCCTCGGGCGAGCCGAGCAGGGGCCCGGCGATGAGCAGGAAGAGCGCGTCCGCCCCGTCGAGGACGGGCCGGAGGGTCTCCGGCTCGGCGAGGTCGGCCGCGCGGTGCGCGACGCCCTCGGGCAGGTCGCCGGGATCGGTGCGCGACACCGCCGTCACCCGCTCGCCCGCCTCGGCCAGCGCCCGCACGAGCGGCCGCCCGACGTTCCCCGTGGCACCCATGACAACGATCATTGTTTTCTCCCTCTGAGCTGCACTGACACCGCCCGAGGGCGGTGCCGTCGCGGTGCGACCCGGTGAAGCTAGCATCCTCGGTATAGTAGGTACCTAGAAGAAAGTGACTACCCGGGAGGTCGCGAGGATGAACGCCAAGACGGGGGAGGCGCTCGACGCCGAGCTGGCCTGCCCGATCGCTCCGGTGGTCGACATCGTCTTCAGCCGCTGGACGACGCCGATCCTCTGGACGCTGCACGAGTACGGCCGGCAGCGGTTCGTGGAGCTCCAGCGCCGCATCGCCACGATCACGCCGAAGGTGCTGACCCAGCGCCTGCGGCAGATGGAACGTGACGGGCTCGTCGTCCGCACCTACCACCCGGAGGTGCCGCCGCGCGTCGAGTACGAGATCAGCGAGCTGGGCGGCAGCCTCGCGCCGCTCTTCGCGGCCCTCACGGAGTGGTCCGCCGAGAACCTGGAGAAGGTCGAGCGGGCGCGGAGCGCCTACGACGAGGGCGAGGGCTGAGACCGCGGCCGCGACGGGGTGGCGGAGCGGCGTCCGCGCCATCCCGGGGCGGCCGATGCCCGACAATGGACGCGTGATGACTCCTTCAAGGCCCGACGCGGCCGCCCGCGAGCTGGTCGTCCTCGGCTCCACCGGTTCGATCGGCACCCAGGCGCTGGACGTGGTCCGCCGCAACCCCGGCCGGTTCCGGGTGACGGGGCTCGCGGCCGGCGGCGGGCGGGTGGACCTGCTGGCCGAGCAGGCGCTGGAGTTCCGGCCCGAGGTCGTCGCGGTGGCCAGGGCGTCCGCCGCGCAGGAGCTCCAGCTCGCCTTCTACGCCGAGGCCAAGAAGCGCGGCTACGCCTCCGGGGACTACCCCATCCCCAAGATCGTGGCAGGCCCCGACGCGGTCGCCGAGGTCGCCGCCTGGCCGTGCGAGGTGGTGCTGAACGGCGTGACCGGCGCCCTCGGCCTCGCCTCGACGCTGGCCGCGCTGGACGCGGGGCGCACGCTCGCCCTCGCCAACAAGGAGTCGCTCATCGTCGGCGGGCCCCTCGTCAAGGAGCGGGCGCGCCCGGGGCAGATCGTCCCCGTCGACTCCGAGCACTCGGCGCTCGCCCAGTGCCTGCGCGGCGGGCGGGCCGAGGAGGTGCGGCGGCTCGTGCTGACCGCGAGCGGCGGGCCCTTCCGGGGGCGCGCCCGCGACGAGCTGGGGGACGTCACCCCCGAGCAGGCGCTGAACCACCCGACCTGGGACATGGGCCCGGTCGTCACGATCAACTCCGCGACCCTGGTCAACAAGGGCCTGGAGGTCATCGAGGCGCACCTGCTCTTCGACGTCCCGATGGACCGCATCGAGGTCATGGTGCACCCGCAGTCGGTCATCCACTCGATGGTCGAGTTCACCGACGGCTCCACGCTGGCGCAGGCGAGCCCGCCCGACATGCGGCTGCCGATCGCGCTCGGCCTCGACTGGCCCGACCGGGTGCCGGACGCCGCGCCCGGCGTCGACTGGACCAGGGCGCACACCTGGGAGCTGTTCCCCCTCGACGACGAGGCGTTCCCCGCCGTCGCGCTGGCGCGCCGCGCCGGTGAGCTGGGCGGGACGGTCCCCGCCGTCTACAACGCCGCCAACGAGGAGTGCGTGGACGCCTTCCGCGCGGAACGGCTCCCGTTCCTCGGGATAGTCGACACTGTCGCGCGGGTAATGGAGGAGCACGGTTCGGGCACCACCGGAGGCCTGACGCTCGACGACGTCCTCGCCGCGGACGCCTGGGCGCGGACCAGGGCCAGGGAGCTGACCGCGACCGCCTGACCCGGGGACCCGCCTCGGGAGGAACCTCGGAGGGGACCCGATGGCCTTCTTCCTCGGCGCGGCGGCGTTCGTGGTGGCACTGCTGGTCTCGGTGATGCTCCACGAGGGCGGGCACCTGCTCATTGCCAAGCGCTACGGGATGAAGGCCACGCAGTACTTCGTGGGTTTCGGTCCGACCCTGTGGTCCACCCGCCGGGGCGAGACCGAGTACGGCGTGAAGGCGGTCCCGCTGGGCGGCTTCGTCAAGATCGTCGGGTACACGCCGCTGGAGGAGATCCCCGCGGCCGACCGCCCGCGCGCGTTCTACCGGCAGCCCGCCGGCCGCCGCGCGGTCGTCATCTCCGCCGGGGTCGCCGCCAACTTCGTGTTCGCGTTCCTGCTGCTCATGGTGATGGCCATGACGATCGGCGTGCGCGAGGCCGGCACGGTGACCAGCACCGTCGACCAGATCACGACCTGCGTGCCCGCCTCGCTGTCAGGCGGCTGCGGCGGGGGCCGGCCGCCGTCCCCCGCCGCCCGGGCCGGGCTGCGCGCGGGCGACCGCGTCGTCTCGTTCGACGGCGCTTCGGTCTCCGACTGGGCGGCGCTCACCAGCGCGATCGACGCGGCGAAGCCCGGACAGACGGTGACGGCGGTGGTCGCGCGGCCGGGAGCGCCGCGGCCGGTGACACTGCCGATCACGCTCGCGGACGTGGACGGGCGGCCGTTCGTCGGCATCTCGCCGAAGGTCGTCGGGGCCGGGTACGAGCGGACCGGGCCGCTCAACGCGGCCGTGTTCGCGGGGCAGGGCATCGGCCGCATCGTCGCCGGCATCGGGCACGCCGCGGCCGACCTGCCCTCCGCGCTCCCGAAGCTGTTCTCGCCCGAGCGGGGGAGCACGCCCGGCGGCCAGGTCGGCAGCGTGGTCGGCGCCACCGAGGTGTCCGGGCAGATCTTCGCCGCCCGGGCCTCCGCCCGCGACAAGATCGCCCTCTACCTCTCGCTGGTCGTCTCGGTGAACGTCTTCCTCGGCGCGCTCAACGTGCTGCCCCTGCTCCCGCTGGACGGCGGGCACCTCGCGGTCGTCGCCTACGAGCGGGCTCGGGCCGGCGTCAACCGGATCAGGGGGCGGCCGGATCCGGGCACCGTGGACATGACCCGGCTCCTGCCCTTGACATACCTGGCCGTCCTGTTGCTGGTGGGTTTCGGGGTGCTGCTGATCCTCGCCGACGTGCTCAACCCCCTCCGACTACCGTAATGACGTGAAACGTTTACCGAGTGTGCTCAAATGGTCACACTGGTGGAAGCCGGGTGCCGTCAAGTCAGCCGCGCGGGGCACCTAGGCTTTGTACGGGGCCGAAAATTGAGGAGAGGGATGAGCGTTTCACTGGGTATACCGAGCGTCCGCGGCGAAGGCGACGGGCAGGGGGCGCCGGGTCCGATCGCGCCCCGCCGCAGATCCCGGCAGATCATGGTCGGCGGCGTCCCGGTGGGCGGCGACGCCCCCGTGTCGGTGCAGTCGATGACCACGACCCTCACCGCCGACGTGAACGCCACGCTCCAGCAGATCGCGGAACTGACCGCGTCGGGCTGCCAGATCGTCCGCGTCGCCGTGCCGTCGCAGGACGACGCCGAGGCGCTGCCGGCGATCGCGCGCAAGTCGCCGATCCCCGTCATCGCCGACATCCACTTCCAGCCCAAGTACGTGTTCGCGGCGATCGACGCCGGGTGCGCGGCCGTCCGCGTCAACCCGGGCAACATCAAGAAGTTCGACGACCGTATCGGCGAGATCGCCCGCGCCGCCAAGGACGCGGGCGTGCCGATCCGCATCGGGGTCAACGCCGGCTCCCTCGACAAGCGCCTGCTGGAGAAGTACGGCAAGGCCACCCCCGACGCGCTGGTGGAGTCGGCGCTGTGGGAGTGCTCGCTGTTCGAGGAGCACGACTTCCGCGACATCAAGATCTCGGTCAAGCACAACGACCCGGTCGTGATGATCGAGGCGTACCGGAAGCTGGCGGCGGCCTGCGAGTACCCGCTGCACCTCGGCGTCACCGAGGCGGGGCCGGCGTTCCAGGGCACGATCAAGTCGGCGGTCGCGTTCGGTGCGCTGCTGGCGGAGGGCATCGGCGACACGATCCGGGTGTCGCTGTCCGCGCCGCCGGTCGAGGAGGTCAAGGTCGGCACGGCGATCCTGGAGTCGCTCGGGCTGCGCAAGCGCGGCCTGGAGATCGTCTCCTGTCCCTCCTGCGGCCGCGCGCAGGTGGACGTGTACACGCTGGCCGAGCAGGTCACCGCCGGGCTGAAGGACTTCCCGGTGCCGCTGCGCGTCGCCGTGATGGGCTGCGTGGTGAACGGGCCCGGCGAGGCCCGCGAGGCCGACCTCGGCGTCGCGTCGGGCAACGGCAAGGGCCAGATCTTCGTCAAGGGCGAGGTCGTCAAGACCGTCCCCGAGGCGCAGATCGTCGAGACCCTGATCGAGGAGGCGATGCGCATCGCCGACGAGATGGGCATCGAGATCGCCGAGGACGGCACGGTCTCCGGACCGGGCGCCGACGTGGTGGTCGGCTGACGCCCGCGCTCCGGCCGGTGCTCCGGCCGGCGCCGTAGCGCGCCTTCAAGGCCCCGGGTCCCGCGACCCGGGGCCTTTTCGTGTGCCCGGAACCCCTCCCGGAGCTGGGCATCCGCGACCGGAACGTCCGGAGTTGTCACAGAGTTCCGCTGATCTTGTCACGATTCCGCATCCACTCTGATGGCCCCCTGTCGGGCGCTATGCCAGAACCGCCACAATCTTCACTCATTTACCCGTATGTCTGACTCAACCGGAGTCGGCACGATAGGGGGATATGTGAAGAGGACTGTTGTCGTGGCCGCGGTGGCCGGGCTCGGTCTCACCGGTCTCGGCGCCACAAGCGCACAGGCCGCGAGCCCCTCCGCCGGAACGGCCGGAGGATTCAACCCCTCGGCGGCCCAGTGGCACGCCTGCCCCGCGGACTTCGTCCAGACGGTGCACGACCTGTACGACGGGCTGTACCCCGTCTCCAAGATCGTCCAGTGCGCCGAGCTGTCGGTGCCGATGGACTACGCCAAGCCGCAGGGCAAGAAGATCACGATCCAGCTCACCAGGACGCCGCACACCGGCTCCGGTGCGGCCAAGGGCGACATCGTGGTCAACCCCGGCGGACCGGGCGGTGGCGGCGCGCTCTTCGGGCCGCGGGTGTTCGCGCAGAACTCCGCCCCGATGCGCGAGGCCTACAACGTCATCGGCTTCGACCCGCGCGGTGTCGGTATGAGCGTCCCGGCCCTGAGCTGCGACCCGAACTACACCAACGCCCCGCGCCCGGACTACGGCACCGGTGACCGCAAGTCGGTCGCCACCTGGCTGAAGCTGTCCAAGGGCTACGCCGAGGCGTGCGGCAAGGCCGACACGACCGGGCTGCTCAACCACATCAAGACGATCGACTCGGTCAACGACGTGGAGTCGATCCGCCGGGCGCTCGGCAACAAAAAGCTCGACTACTACGGCGCCTCCTACGGCACCTACCTCGGCTCCACCTACGCCACCGTCTACCCCAAGAACGTCGGGAAGATGGTGCTGGACGGCAACGTCGGCCCCTCCGACGCCTGGTACGAGGCCAACCTCAACCAGGACGCCCAGTTCGACATCAACATCGACTACTACTTCGGCTGGGTCGCCAAGTACGACTCGGTGTACCACCTCGGCACCACGCAGAAGCAGGTCCGGAGCTTCTTCTACGACCTGCGCGCGAAGCTCAAGAACAAGCCGGTCTACTACACCGACCCTGACAGCGGGCAGACCCTCGCCGTCGGGCCGGACGAGCTGACCGACGTGATCCTCAACGCCGGGTACCGGCGCAGCCAGGCCATCTGGCATGGGTACGCGTCCGCCCTGTCGGCGTACAAGTCGGGCGACACCGCCACGTTCGCGGGGACGTACGGCGCGCCGACCACCGGCGGCTCCGACGACAACGGCTACGCCGTCTACCTCGGCGTGCAGTGCACCGACGTCCAGTGGCCGCTGAGCTGGAACAAGTGGCAGCGCGACAACGAGCGGGTCAACAGGAAGCACCCGTTCGAGACCTGGGCCAACGCCTGGTACAACGCCCCGTGCCTGTACTGGCCCGCCAAGGCCGGCAAGCCGGTGAACATCGGCCACACCCGCGACCTGCCGCGCAACATCCTCATGTTCCAGTCGACCGCGGACGCGGCCACGCCGTACGCGGGCGCGCTGGAGATGCACCGCAGGCTCAAGGGCTCGCGCCTGGTCGTCCAGGACGGCGACCGCACGCACTGCATCGTGCACCGCGGCTCCGCCCAGGTGGACGCCTACTTCGACGCCTACTTCCTGCGGGGAGAGCGTCCGGAGCAGAGCACCGTCCACGTCCCGCAGCTCGGTGACCCGAAGCCGCCGTCGACGGCGACCGCCAGGACGCTGAGCGGCGGCTCGCAGAAGGCCGCGCAGCTCAAGGCCGACGTCATCCGCTGACGCCGGTAGCAGCACATGCGTGCCGGACCCCGGGGACCCGTCCCCGGGGTCCGGCACCCGCCGGCACACCCGGCGACACGCAGTAGGTACGCATCAGCCACGCATCGGCGACACCCCCCTCCGGCACGGCGCCGGCCCGGAGTCGCCGATCTGAGGGGGTCAAGTGAAAAGGATCGTTCTCGTCGCGACCGCGGCGGTCGTGGCGGCGGGCGGCGCAGGCGTCGCCGTCTCCGCGAGCGCTGACACCGGGCACTCCGGTGCGACGGTCGCGGCCAAGGGCATCAACTGGGGCGCCTGCGAGGTCAGCGGCCCCAGCGACCCGATGAACAAGGCGCAGTGCGCCCAGGTCGAGGTGCCGCTCGACTACGCCCGGCCCAACGGCCGCAAGATCTCCATCGCGGTGTCGCGCTTCCGGCACACCGACGAGAAGAACTACCAGGGCACCCTGTTCGTGAACCCGGGCGGCCCGGGCGGCAGCGGCCTCCAGTACGCGCCCGCCCTCGCCCGCTGGATCGGCGGCACCGGGCACGCCGACGTCGCCGCCAAGTACGACATCATCGGCTTCGACCCGCGCGGCGTCGGCTCCAGCAAGCCCGCGCTGACCTGCGACCCGAACTTCTCCGACCCGATCCGGCCGGACTACGTCCCCTCCTCCGCCAAGGAGGAGAAGGCCTGGATCGCCAAGTCGAGGAAGTACGCGCAGGACTGCGCGAAGAAGTTCGGCTGGCTGCTGCCGCACATGCGGACCACCGACGCCGCGCGCGATGTCGACGCGATCCGCGCCGCCCTCGGCCAGGACAAGATCAGCTGGTACGGCTTCTCGTACGGCACCTACTTCGGCGCCACCTACGCCACGCTCTTCCCCAAGCGCGTGAACCGGATGGTGCTCGACGGCAACGTCAACCCGAAGACGGTCTGGTACGACGCGCAGCTGGAGCAGGACAAGGCCTTCGAGCACAACATGAAGGCCTGGTGGGCCTGGATCGCCAAGTACGACTCGCTCTACCACCTCGGCAAGAGCGAGAAGGCCGTCGAGGCCAAGTACTACGCCGTCCGCGCCGCCGCGAAGAAGGCGCCGATCGGCGGCAAGATGGGGCCGGACGAGCTGGACGACACCGTGCTGTCCGCCGGCTACAACACCGGCTACTACATCCCGTTCGCCCAGGCGCTCTCGGCGTGGGTCAACGACAAGGACGCCTCCGGGCTCCTCGACTGGATGAGCCCCGGCGGTGACGACAACGGCTTCGCCGTCTACAACGCCGTCCAGGCCGCCGACGCCCGCTGGCCGCGCAACTGGAGCAAGTGGCACCACGACGCCGCGAAGCTCTACCGGCAGGGCTACAGGTTCAACACCTGGAGCAACGTCTGGTTCAACGCCCCGATCGCCTTCTGGCCGTTCCAGGGCGGGCCGGAGTTCAAGCTGAAGGGCGCCAAGGGCCTGGCGGGCATGCTGCTCGTGCAGTCCACCCAGGACGCGGCGACCCCGGTCGCGGGCGGCCTGGAGATGCACAAGCTCTTCCCGTCCTCGCGCCTGGTGTTCGAGGTCGGCGGCAAGACCCACGCCAACACGCTCAACGGCAACGTGTGCCTGGACGACAAGGTCGCGGCATACCTCGACAGCGGGGCCCTGCCGCAGAGCCACCGCGGCCCGGACGCCTACTGCAAGGCCGTCCCGGCGCTGAACGACCCCGACCCGACGGCCATGACCGCGAAGGCCGCGCGCGCCTCCGCGGGCAAGGACCTGCCGGTCGGGCGCCCCTGATACGGGGGTAGTACGGCAGCCGGTCGGTACCGCACGCCGTTTCGCGGTGTGCCGGGCCCGCCCCCTCGCGGGGCGGGTCTGGCACACCGCGTTTCGCTTTACGGGCGGTTGGTTTTCGGTGGTGCTCCCGTTTGGGGGCGGAATCGCGCGATCCTCTGGGGTACGCGGTTCCCGGCCGTCCCGCCGGTAGAAAGCGAACGTGCTGAACGACGCTGGAAAGAGGGCCGCCGCCGGGACGGCGGCCGCCGCGATCACGCTCGCCGTCGCCGGGGCCGCCGCGCTGGGGACGCCCGCGGACGCCGCCCCCGCCCTCCGCCCCGAGCCGAGGCCCGCCGGCCTCGCCTGGAGGTCCTGCCCCGCCAAGGACCCGGTGGAGGGCGCCCGGCTCAAGGGCCTGCAGTGCGCGTCCCTCCGGGTGCCGCTCGACTACGCCGACCCGGCCGGCAGGCAGATCACCCTCGAACTCAGCCGCGCCCGCCACACCGCGCCCAGGTCCAAGGGCGTGGTGCTGCTCAACCGGGGCGGGCCGGGCGCGCACGGGCGCGACCTGTCCGGCTTCTTCGCCGAGTCACTGCCCAAGCGGGTCGCCGCGTCCTACGACTGGATCGGCTTCGACCCCCGCGGCGTCGGCGCCAGCAGGCCCGAACTCGTCTGCGACCCCGCCTACCAGAGCCCCGGCCGCGCCCGCCCCGACTCCGTCCCCGCGAGCGCGGCGGAGGAGGAGGCGTGGAAGGCCAGGGCGCGGCACTACGCGGGCGACTGCGCCCGCCGGTACGGCGCGATCCTCCCGCACATGGGCACCGCCGACTCGGCCCGCGACATGGACGCCGTGCGCGCCGCCCTCGGCCAGCAGAAGATCAGCTACTTCGGGTACTCGTACGGGACGTACCTCGGCGCGGTGTACGCCACGATGTACCCGCAGCGGGTCCGCCGCATGGTGCTCGACAGCGTCGTCAGGCCGAGCGGGGTCTGGTACGGCGACAACCTCGACCAGAACGTCGCCTTCGAGAAGCGCATCCGCGCGTACTTCGCCTGGATCGCCCGCCACCACAAGACCTACCGGCTCGGCGACTCCGGCCGGAAGGTGGCCGCCGCCTACGCCAGGGTGCGCGCCGCGCTCAAGGCCAAGCCGATCGACGGGCGCGTCGGTCCCACCGAACTCGACGAGGGGTTCCTCGCCGACGGCTACGGCGACTACACCTGGGCCGCGCACGCGAGGGCGCTGTCGGCCTACGCCGTCCGGCGCGACCCGGGTCCGCTGCGGAAGGTGTGGCAGCCGCCGTCACGGCTCGACCAGAACAACTACACGGTCTACAACGCGGTCCAGTGCCGGGACGCGGCCTGGCCGCGCGACTGGGGACGCTGGCACGCCGACAGCGAGCGCCTCTACCGCCGGGGCTATCGTTTCGAGACCTGGAGCAACACCTGGTACAACGCGCCCTGCGCCTTCTGGGGCGTGCCGGGAGGCCCGCCGCCACGGGTGGGGGGTGGCTCCGCGCTGCCGCCGATCCTGATGGTTCAGGCCACCGAGGACGCGGCGACCCCGTATCGGGGCGTGCTGGAGATGCACCGCAGGTTCCCGACGTCCAGGCTGCTCGTCCAGGCCGGCGGGCGCAACCACGGCGTTTCGCTGTCCGGTGACCGGTGCGTCGACGGGTCCGTGGCCGCCTATCTCGGCGACGGGAGGCTGCCCGCGAACCGGCCGGGGCCCGACCAGAAGTGCGCGGCCGGGCCCGAACCGGTCGCGGCCAAGGCGGGCAGGGCGGAGCAGGCGGCCGCGCACCGGTGAATCCCGCCCGGACGGGGCCGTGACGGAGGCCGCAGAGGTGCGCGGCGCCCGGACGGCATAGTCTTGGCCACGTGGAGCTTTCAGTGGTGAGGGCCGGGGGCCGGTAGCCGTGCGGATGCTGGGCTCGATGCCGGTGCGCGTGCTGGACGACCGGTACCGTGCGGAGGCCCTCGCGATCCTGGACGCCGACCCGGTGTCCAACGTGTTCGTGAGTTCCCGCGTGCACGCCGCGGGGCTCGACCCGCGCCGCCTCGGCGCCCAGATGTGGGGCTACCTGCGCGACGGCAGGCTCGTCTCGCTGTGCTACTCGGGCGCCAACCTCATCCCGGTCGCGGCCGGGCCGGAGGCCGTCCGGGCGTTCGCCGAGCGGGCCCAGGCGCAGGGGCGGCGCTGCTCGTCCATCGTCGGGCCCGTCGGCGCGGTCGGGGAGCTGTGGGAGATCCTCGCGCCGTACTGGGGGCCGCCCCGGGCCGTCCGCGCCGCCCAGCCGGTGATGGCGACCTCGACCGTCCCCGACGTGCCCGCCGACCCCGGTGTGCGCCGGGTCCGGATGGAGGAGTTCGACATCGTCTACCCGGCCTGCGTGGCGATGTTCACCGAAGAGGTCGGGGTGTCGCCCAACGCCGGTGACGGGGGCGTGCTCTACCGGGCCCGCGTCGCCGAGCTGATCCGCGACGGCCGCGCCTTCGCGCGCATCGAGGACGGCCGCGTCATGTTCAAGGCCGAGGTCGGCGCCGTCACCCCGCGGGCCTGCCAGGTGCAGGGCGTGTGGGTGCCCCCCGACCTGCGGGGGCAGGGCCGGTCGGAGACGGGGATGGCCGCGGTGGTGCGGGAGGCGCTGCACGGCATCGCGCCGACCGTGTCGTTGTACGTCAACGACTACAACACCCGGGCCCGGGCGGCCTACCGCCGGGTCGGGTTCACCGAACTGGGCTCCTTTATGTCGGTTCTTTTCTGATTGTTATTGCGTGCCTGATCTGCCCCGGTACCTGAATCGATCTTCAGGGCCGGGTACCATCCCGCCGTGGAGTTCGCCGGGGCACTGCGGCAGGCGATCCAGGCGAGCGGGCTGACCCTGGAGCGGATCCGCCACCGGCTCGGCCGGCGCGGGCTCGCAGTCAGCGTGGCCACCCTCAGCTACTGGCAGCGCGGCCGCAGCCGGCCGCGCTCGCGCACCGTGGTCGTCGCGCTGGAGGAGATCCTGCAGGTGCCGTCCGGCACCCTCATCGAGCTGCTGGAGGACCCCGCGCCGAACGCCGTGCCCGTCCGGGGCGCGGTCGTGCGCGGGGCCGCCGGCCCGCCGAACGGGGCGGAGCGGGGGCGCGGCGTCCGCGACCTGTGGCCCGACCCCGAGCGCTACGCCTGCCTCGTCGGGCAGCTCGACCGCTCGGGCGACCACCGGCTCGAACGGCTCAGCGTCCACGACGTCTACCGGCTGGACGAGGCACGCCGGTCCTGGACGCTCTCGGTGCGCACCGTCCTGCGTGCGGCCGGCGACGACATCGACCGCGTGGTCTGCGTCCACCAGACGGGCGACGGAGACCTCGCCGGCGTCGCGGACGGTGGCGCCGGTGGCGCCGGCGGCGTGGCCGGGCTGCTGGACGTGCGGTACTGCCGCCCCGGCCGGATCCGCGCCGAGGGCGGGCTGGTGGCGTTCGAGCTGGTCTTCGACAGGGTGCTGGCGACGGGCGACACCGCGGTCATCGAGTACGAGCTGGGGCCGATCGGGCTGCCCGCGCCCGACGGCTACGACCGGCGCTTCTCCCATCCCGTCCACGACTACGTGGCGCTCGTCCAGTTCGACGGCGACCGGCTGCCCGCCCGCTGCTACGGCTTCACGGCCGAGAGCTCCGCGTCCCCGCGCCGGCGGCTCGGCGAATTGTGGATCGGCACTTCGGGAAGTGCGAACCTCGCGGTCGGAACCGTGCGCCGCGGGATAGTGGGCATCGAGTGGGAATGGCATTAACATCGGAAAGCGGGGGTCGGGGTAACTCCACGGACGGAATTCCGATGAAGAAACCCCTGTTCACGGCCGTCGCGGCGGCGTGCCTGATCGTAGTTTCCGCCGCCCCCGCCCCAGCCGTGACCTTTCGCGCGCCGCTGACCCTCGCCGCCTCGGGGCAGGGGATCGCCGGCCAGTACATCGTGACGCTGAAGCCAGGTGTGTCGATCGTCGCGACCGTTTCCGAGCACGGCATCAAGACCATGTACCGCTACGGCCGGGTGCTGAACGGATTCGCCGCGAAGCTCGACTCCCGGAAACTCGCGAAGCTGCGCGGCGCCCCCGGCGTCGTCCGCATCGAGCAGGACGCGGTCGTCCGCGCTGACGGCACCCAGCAGAACCCGCCCTCGTGGGGCCTGGATCGCATCGACCAGACCGCACTCCCGCTGTCGCACAGCTACACCTACAACGCGACCGGCGCGGGCGTGTACGCCTACATCATCGACACCGGCATCCATGCCGCACATCCGCAGTTCGGCGGGCGCGCGTCCAACGTGTACGACGCCCTCGGCGGCAACGGCGCCGACTGCAACGGCCACGGGACGCACGTCGCGGGGACGGTCGGCTCCACTTCCTACGGCGTCGCCAAGAACGTCTACCTGCGCGGTGTCCGCGTGCTGAACTGCCAGGGGAGCGGCACCAGCTCCGGCGTCATCGCGGGCATGAACTGGGTGGCGGGCCACCGCTCCCGGCCGGCGGTGGCCAACATGTCGCTCGGCGGCGGCTACTCGTCCTCGATGAACTCCGCCGCCGACAACCTCGCGAGCTCCGGCGTGTTCCTCGCCGTCGCCGCGGGCAACGACGGCCGCAACGCCTGCGACTACTCGCCGGGGAGCGCGGCGAACACCACCACGGTCGCGGCGAGCACGATCACCGACGCCAGGGCCTCCTACAGCAACTACGGGTCCTGCGTGGACCTGTACGCCCCGGGGTCGTCCATCACCTCGACCTGGCTGAACGGCGGGACGAACACCATCAGCGGCACCTCGATGGCCACCCCGCACGTCACCGGAGTCGCCGCCCTCTACAAGGCAGCCAACGGCGACGCCTCCTTCGGCACCGTCCGCAGCTGGCTCGTCTCCAACGCCGTCAGCGGCGTGATCAGCGGCAACCCCGCCGGCACGCCGAACCGCCTGCTCGACAAGCGCGGCCTCTGACCCGGCCTCCGGGCCCGCCCCGCGCCGGCGGGCCCGGAACCGCGGGCCGCGGCGCGGCCGTGAATTGGTACCCGATTCGGCGAAGGCCGGGCCCGACGGTTGTGACACTTTGCCTGTTGGCATCGGGGCCGCGGAGCCTTACAGTGAGCGCGGAAGTTGCAATTGCGGTAGTCAAGGCCGTTTTGCGGGGGCCGGCCGGAGCCGATCCGGAGGCCGAGCATGCAGAGTGTCGCAGAGGACGATCTTCTTCAGGTCCTCCAGTACGGGCCGTTCAACGTCGCCCTGCACGCGGCCATCCAGGCGCGCGGCCTGAGCCTGGACTCCCTGCGGCGCCGCCTGGAGGAGCAGGGCATCGCGGTCAGCCTGTCCACGCTGAGCTACTGGCAGCGCGGCCGGACCCGGCCCGAGCGCGCCGACTCGCTGCGCGCCGTCCGCGGCCTGGAGACCATCCTCGAACTGCCGCGGCACTCCCTGCTGACGCTGCTCAGGCCGACCACCGACCGTCCCGCCGGACCCTGGCTGCCGGTCGAGGAGCTGTGCCCCGAACCCGGCGTCCGCGACCTGCTGGACGAGATCGGCGACCGCGGCGAGCGGCAGCTCACCGGGCTCAGCCTGCACGACCAGTACCTCATCGGGCGGCGCCGGGAGCTGCGGGAGGTCCGCGTCCGCGCGGTGTTCCAGGCGCAGCAGCGCGGCGTGGACCGCTGGATCGCCGTCTACCACCATCCGCAGGGCGTGCTGCCCTCGTCCCGGACCGTGCGCGGCTGCCGGTTCGGCCGCGTCCGGATGGACGAGACGAGCGGCCTCATCGCCGCGGAGCTGCTGTTCGACCGGGCGCTCGGGCGCGGCGAGACCTACCTGCTGGAGTACGGCTTCGGGTTCGAGGAGACCGGCCCGCCCGTCACCGAGGAGGGGCGCGGCTTCCGGACCCCTCAGCACGAGTACCTCATCGAGGTCCGGTTCCATCCGGCGGCGCTGCCCGCCCGCTGCTACCGGACGTGGCGGCCCGACGGGCACACCGCGCTCAAGGACTCCGCCGACCTGCGGTTGTCCAGCTACCAGAGCGTCCACTTCATCGAGTTCGGGATGGCCGCCGGCTACCACGGCATCCGCTGGGAGTGGACCTGAGCCGGACGCCCACCGCTACCGCACGAGCAGGTCGAGGAGGCGGTCGAGCTCGGCGGCCGGGTCCCCGGTGAGCCCGGCGTGCACCGGGCCCGGCTGCACGATCGTGCTGCGCGGCGCGGTCAGCCACCGGAAGCGCGCGCCCGGGGCCTCTCGCGCGGCCTGGCCCGCGCGCTCGCCGCCGCAGCACACCGCGTCCACCGCGGTGAGGGCGGACCGGACGCCCGCCAGGTCGAGCGAGGGGTCCAGGGCGAGCAGGCGCCGCTCGTCCAGATGCGTGCGGCATCCGAGGTAGTCGAGGGCGCGGCAGTACACGACCACGCCGACGTTCATGGACTCGCCGCGCTCGACGCGCGGGACGACGCGCAGCGCGGCGTACTCGAACACCGTCGGCTCGGCCGCCGTCCTGATGTTGGTCGTCCTGCCGGCGGTCACGACGCGCCCCCGAGCCAGCCGGGACGGTTCTGGCCACGCCGCGCGGAGGTGTCGGGGCGGTGGCCGCTGAGGTCGAGGCCGGGCAGCCACTCGCGCGGCTTCCCGGCACGCGGCAGCAGGATGTCGAGGTAGGCGTCGCGGACGGCCTGCGGGCCGGTGAAGCCGGGCTCGCCCTCCAGCCAGCGGTCCGGGACGAGGCCGGCGACCTCGCGCAGCAGCCCCTCGGTGATCTTCGGGGCGAGCTCGGCCTCGGCCTCCTCCAGCCGCGTCGCGTACGGGGTCAGCACGTGGTCGTCCACGTCGTAGGGGCCGGAGAACAGCCGGGCCGCGTTCGACCACGCGTGGTGGAAGATCAGGCTCGCGCCGTGGTCGATGAGCCACACGTCGCCGTGCCACACGAGCATGTTGGGGTTGCGCCAGCTGCGGTCGACGTTGCCGATGAACGCGTCGAACCACAGCACCCGCGAGGCGAAGCCGGGGTCGGGGCTCCAGCCGAGCGGGTCGAAGCCGAGCGACCCGGGCAGGAAGTCGACGCCGAGGTTCCAGCCGGGGCTGGCCTTCAGCAGGTCCTGCACGTCGGGGTCGGGCTCGTGCCGTCCGATCGCCGGGTCCAGGTCGATGAGCACCTGCTCGGGCACCCGCAGGCCGAGCCGGCGGGCCAGCTCACCGGCGATCACCTCGGCGATCAGCGCCTTGCGGCCCTGCCCGGCGCCGTGGAACTTCATGACGTAGGTACCGAGGTCGTCGGCCTCGACGACGCCCGGGAGCGATCCGCCCTCGCGGAGCGGCGTCACGTAGCGGATGGCGGTCACATGTGGCAACACGTCGCAACGCTATCGGCTGGGGCGGCGGCCGGGATAATCGATTACATGGGCGTTGAGCTGCTCGACCTGTCCGTGCCGATCGTCACGGGCATGCCGGTCTATCCGGGCGACCCCGAGGTGGAGGCCGTCCCGGCCCTCACGGTCGCCGAGGCCAGGGTGAACGTGCTGCGGCTGCATCTGGGGTCGCAGACCGGCACGCACGTGGACGCCCCGTTCCACATCGACGACGCGCTGCCGAGGCTGGACGAGCTGCCGCTGGCACGCTTCACCGGCCCGGCCGTGGTGATGGACGTGCGGGGCCTGCCGCCCCGCGCGCCGATACCGCCGGACGCCGTCCCGCCGGGTCTCGCGCCGGGCGACGTCCTGCTCATCGCGACGGGCTGGTCGGGGCACTGGGGGACGGACGCCTACCTGGCCCATCCGTATCCGGCGCCGGAGACCGCGGAGGCCATCGTCGCCGCGGGCGTCAGGACGGTGGGCATCGACGCGCTGAGCGTCGACCGGACCCCGCCGCCAGGGTCGGACGACTTCTCGCTCGCGGCCCACCGCGTCCTCTGCGGCGCCGAGGCGGTGATCGCCGAGAACCTGACCGGCCTCGGCCGCCTCGCCGAGGCCCAGGCGGCGGGCTGCGCGATCGAGGTCTCCCTCTTTCCGCTGGCCCTGGCGGGAGCGGACGGCGCCCCCGTCCGCGCCGTCGCGCGCGTGGACGACCGCGCGGTCCTCGTCTGAACGCGGACCGCGTGCCGTCCGGCCCATACTGGGGGCCGGTCGACGGGAGGACGTGGACGGATGCGGGTGGAGTGGGCGACGGACCAGGGCAGCCCCGAGCGGCCCAACGAGGACTTCGTGGCGGCCGCCGCCGGAGCGGTCGTGGTGCTCGACGGGTGCGGGCTGCCGCTCGGCACCGACCTCGGATGCGCGCACGGGACCGCCTGGTACTCCCGCTCGCTCGGCACCCGGCTGCTGGCGCGGCTGCTGGAGGGGCTCGGCCCGCAGGCCGGTCCGCCCGTCGGGCCGCCCGAGGGCGCGCACCGGCCGGGGGCGCGGCCGCTGGTCGCCCGGCTCGCCGGCGCGATCGCGGACGTCGCGGCCGCCCACCGGGCGACCTGCGACCTGCGGATTCCGACGACGCCGGCGGCGACCGTGCTCGCCCTGCGGCTGCGGGGCGAGCTGGTCGACTACCTGGTGCTGGCCGACTCGACCGTCCTGCTGGACGGCCGCGACGGCCTGCGCGAGATCACCGGCGGCCGGTACTACGCGGCCGCGGACCCGGCGGTGGCCGACGCCGCGATCACCGGCACGGTGCCGGCCGCCGACCTGCGGCGCGCGTTCCTGCTGACCGACGGCGCGACGCGCCTCGCCGACCTGTTCGGCGTCACCGGCTGGGACGGGCTGGCGGCGCTGACCGTGGACCGGGGCCCCGCGGGGCTGATCGAGCGGACGCGGGAGGCCGAGCGCACCGACCCGGGGGCCGTCCGGTGGCCGCGCAACAAGGTCCACGACGACGCGACCGCGGCCGTCTGCCATCTCGGCGGCTGACCCACCCGGTCAAGCAATCGCTTGGTCGCGTCGGTAGGGTGCTGACGGCGGAGAGGAGAGGCGGCATGCGCCTCGGCATCACGATGTTCGCGACCGACCTGACCATGGCGCCGCACGAGCTGGCCCGGGAGGCGGAGGCGCGCGGGTTCGCCTCGCTCTACCTCCCCGAGCACACCCACATCCCCGTCTCCCGCGCCACCCCGCCGCCGACGGGCGCCGCGTCCCTGCCCGAGGAGTACTCCCGCACGCTCGACCCGCTCATGTCGCTCGCCGCGGCGGCCGTGACGACCGAGCGGATCGTCCTCGGCACCGGCGTCCTGCTGCCCGCCCAGCGCGAACCGATCGTCACCGCCAAGGCCGTCGCCACCCTCGACCGGCTGGCGCCCGGACGGGTCGCGCTCGGCATCGGCTACGGGTGGAACGCCGAGGAGGGCGCCGACCACGGCGTCCCGTGGAAGCGGCGGCGGGCCGTGGCGCGCGAGCACGTCCTCGCCATGCGGGCCCTCTGGACGGACGAGGAGGCCTCCTTCGAAGGGGAGTTCGCGGGCTTCGCGCCGAGCCGGGCGTGGCCCAAGCCGTCCCGCCGCGTCCCCGTGCTGCTCGGCGGCGCCCCCGGCCCGACGCTGTTCGCGCACATCGCCGAGTACGGGGACGGGTGGCTGCCGATCGGCGGCGCGGGCGTCCGCGAGGCTCTGCCCGCCCTGCGCCGCGCCTGCGAGGACGCCGGGCGCGCCACGGTGCCCGTGATCCCCTTCGGAACGCTGCCCACCCCCGGCAAGCTCGACCACTACGCCTCGCTCGGCATCGAGGAGGTCGTGCTGCGCGTGCCGGCGGGCGACCGCGACGCGGTCCTTCCGGTGCTGGACGGCTACGCCCGCTCCCACCTGTGAGCTAGCGGATCATGCGGAAGCAGAAGAAGGTCGGGAACCGGTAGTACTGGCCCTTGCCGGCCTTCACCGCGCCGAGGATGAGGAACACCCACCCGCCGATCAGGAGCTCCAGGTACGGGAGGGCGAAAAGCGCGAGGAAGGCGGGCGCGTCGAGCAGGATGGCCGGCGGGACGCAGACCGCCGCCACGGCCACGAGGTGGATCAGCATGGTGAGCTGGTAGTTCATCGACTGCGCCGCGTGGAAGCGGGTGAACGGCGAGGTGTTCTTCTTCACCAGGTAGATGACCAGCGGCGGCAGGAAGCCGATCAGGACGTTCCCGACATAGGCGAAGATCGCCCAGGTGGTCTCCTCGCCCGGGTGCGCGCCCGGGCCGTACGGGACGCCGGGAGGGCCGTACCCGTAGCGCGGGTCGTACGGACCGGCGCCGGGCGGACCGAACGGCTGGCCGGGCGGCGGCGAGCCCGGGGGCTGACCCGGCGGCTGGCCCGGCGGCGGGCTCGGCGGCTGGCCCGGCGGCTGGCCGTAGGCACCGTGATACGGCGGCGGCTGATGTGGAGGAGGCGGCTGGTCGGGCGGCGGCTGGTCGGAGGGTGGCGGGGGCTGGTCCGTCACGGTGTCGTCCTCATGTCCTCTTCGGGCGTCCCTCTGCGGGATACTGCAGGAATCTATAGGAATCGGGCTCACCAGCGCGCTTTCGAGCGACCCCTGGGCGACCGCTGAGCGGGACCTGCGTCCGGACCGCTCTCCGACATATTTTAGAATTTCGTTCGGCCAATGGGGCGATGGGGGCATGCCCCGCGAGGAGGCTGGACTTGAGCGCGATCCCGATGGAGCGGCCCGTGCTGGGGGACGACGAGGCGGCGGCGCTGACGGGCCTGGCGGCCCGCGTGCGCGAACTGGCCGAGGCCACCGTCCTCACCGGCGCCGACGCCGCCGAGGCCGCCGCGGTGGCGGACGAGATCGCGGCGCTGACGGCCCGGCTCACCGCCGAGCGCCGCGGCGCCCCGCCGTTCGTCACGCCCGGCGAGCGCCGCATGGACCGCCAGATCGCCAATCCCGTCAGCGGGCCGCTCAACCCCTTCGCGCCGCCGATCGGCCTGGACGTGACCTCGGACGGCGTCGTCCGCGGCGAGTTCACGCTCGGCGCCGTCTATGAGGGCCCGCCGTCCTACGTGCACGGCGGCGTCTCCGCGATGGTGCTCGACCAGGCGCTCGGCATGGCGGCGGCCGCCACCGGCACGCCCGGCATGACCGCGACCCTGGAGACGCGCTACCGGCGTCCCACCCCGCTCGGCGTCCCGCTCAAGGTGGAGGCGAAGGCGAGCCGGGTGGAGGGGCGCAAGGTCTACGCGTCCGGGACGATCAGCGCCCCGGACGGGCGGGTCACGGTCGAGGCGACCGCGATGTTCATCATGCCGCAGCGGTTCGTCACGTCGGAGTACTGACCGCCGCGCGCTCCTCCGCCGGGGCGGGCAGCAGCGCGAGCGCGCCCAGCGTCAGCACCGAGGCCACGATCATGCTGATCGAGATCGCCTGCCAGCCGTAGTCGTGCAGCAGCCATGTCGCCAGCAACGGCGCGGGGCCGCCGGCGAACACCGACGCGAGCTGGTAGCCGATGCCCGCCCCGCCGTAGCGCAGCCGCGTCGGGAACGTCGAGGCGATCAGTGACGCCTGCGGCCCGTACTGCACGGCGTGCGGGATCTGCGCTACCACCACCGCGACGACGACCAGCGCCGCGACCTCGGTGTTGAGCAGCGCGAAGTACGGGAACGCGAACAGCGCCACGCAGATCGAGCCGGCCGCGTACACCCGCCGCGGGCCGATGCGGTCCCCGAGATGCCCGGCGGCGGGGATCGTGACCAGCTCCAGCGCGGCCGCCACCGTCACCGCGCTCAGCGCGAGCCCCTGCGCCATGCCGAGATGCTTGTGCACGTAGGTGAGCGCGAACGAGGTGAACAGGTAGAACGGCATCTGCTCCGAGCAGCGCAGCAGCGCGCTCAGGATGATCTCCTTGGGGTGCCGCCTGACGACCTCGACGACCGGCACCCGGGCGACCTCGTCCCGCTTGACGACCTCGGCGAACAGCGGCGTCTCCATCACCCGGATCCGCACCCACAGCCCGATGCCGACGAGGACGAGGCTGAACAGGAACGGGACGCGCCACGCCCAGCTCCTGAACGCCTCGTCCGCCGACAGCGCGATGGCGGTCATCATGCCGGTGCCGAGGATGAGCCCGATCGGCACGCCGAGCTGCGGCAGGCTTGCCATCAGCCCGCGCCGGTTCCGGTCGCCCCACTCCATCGACAGCAGCACCGAGCCGCTCCACTCACCGCCGACCGCGACGCCCTGCAGGATCCTCAGCAGCACGAGCAGCACGGGCGCGGCCCAGCCGATCGTCTCGGTGCCCGGCAGCACACCGATCAGCGCGCTCGACACGCCCATCAGCACCAGCGTGACGATCAGCGTCGCCTTCCGGCCGAGCCGGTCGCCCCAGTGCCCGAAGATCGCCGCGCCCACCGGGCGGGCCGCGAAGCCCACCGCGTACGTCGCGAACGCCGACAGCGTGCCCGCGTAGTCGCTCGACTCGGGGAAGAAGACGTCCTTGAAGACGATCGCCGCGGCGGTGTTGTAGAGGAAGAAGTCGTACCACTCGATCGAGGTGCCGATCACGCTCGCGGCGGCGGCCTTGCGGACCTGCGCGCGGCGCTCCTCGGCGTCCGCGGCGCCGGCGCGGCCGGCCTCTCCGGGATCCAGAACCATGGGAGCCGTTGCCTTTCCGACCGCCCCCGCCGGTCCCAGCGATTTGACCCACTGTTTCCCGCTGGGTTGACCGCCGAAACCGTGGTGGCGCGAAACGGTCGACAATCGGGTGGTCGCCCGCTCAGTACTCGTAGACCTTGACCGCCGGGGCGTGCCCGTACCAGGACGCGACGACCGACGAGGTGTGCTCGTCGGAGAGGAAGTCGACCCGCAGCCAGCCCTCGGTCTGCGTCACGCGCGTCTCGTAGCCGGGGTTCGGTGTCGCCGACACCAGCCGCACCCGGTTCTCCTCGATGGACATCGCGGCGCTCCCGCCGCGCGTCGCGTAGCTGCGCACGTGGTTCGTCGGCCTGGCGGACGGGCTGCCGCCGCCCGGTCCGCCGTGCGTCGCCTTCGGGGTCCTGGACGGCGCGGGTGCCTCGTCCTGGCCGGTCGGCGGGCTCGACCGCACGGTGGGCGACTTCACGGTCGTCGGCCCCGGTGGCGTTGACGGGCTGGAATGGATCACCGGTCCGGCGATCGGCGGCGGCGCCGACCGGTCCGACACCGCGCTGCGCACGACGCCCCGCACGCCGAGCCAGGAGAGCGCCACCGCGAGCGCGGTCACCCCGGCCCACGGGGCAACATACGACATCGCGCGACGCATGGGCACATGGTGGCATACGGTTCCGCCATGGCGAGTGTGTTGGTGGTCGAGGACGACGCGAACGTCCGGACCGCCTTGATCAGGGAGCTGAGCGTCCGATCGCACGTCGTGCGCAGCGCCCCGACCGCGATGGACGCGTTGCGCGAGGTCACGCAATCCCCGCCCGACGTCGTCGTGCTCGACCTCGGGCTGCCCGACCTCGACGGCGCCGAGGTGCTGAAGATGCTGCGCGGCATCTCCGACGTGCCCGTCATCATCGCGACCGCGCGCGACGACGAGCCCGAGATCGTCCGGTTACTGAACGCCGGCGCCGACGACTACCTCATCAAGCCGTTCTCCATCGAGCACCTCAGCGCCCGGCTCGCCGCGGTGCTGCGCAGGTCGGCACGGTCCGGGCCCACCGCGGAGCTCAGCGTGGGCGGCCTGCACATCGACCTCGACCGCCGGGAGGCGCTGCTCGACGGCAAGCCGCTGGAGCTGACCCGCCGCGAGTTCGACCTGCTGGCCTACCTCGCCGCCCGCCCCGGCCGGGTCGTCGCGCGGCGCGAGCTGCTCGCCGAGGTGTGGCGGCAGGCCTACGGCGACGACCAGACCATCGACGTCCACCTGTCCTGGCTGCGGCGCAAGCTCGGCGAGACCGCCGCCGCCCCCCGCTACCTGCACACGGTCCGCGGCGTCGGGGTCCGCCTGGCCGACCCGCGCGCATGAGGCGGACCCTCGTCCTGGTGTCGCTGGCGGTCACCTCGATGGTCGCGCTGGCGTTCCTGATCCCGCTCGCCCTCACCGTCCGGGAGATCGCCCGCGACCGCGCCCTGACCACCGCCGAGCGGCAGGCCAGCGCGCTCGGCCCCGTCCTCGTCGTCACCGAGGACCCGGCCGCCCTCGAACGCGCCGTCGCCAGCACCCAGGCGGGCGCCGCCGGGAGGATGACCGTGCACATGCCGGACGGCGGCCTCGTCCCGAAGAACCCCCGCGAGGACGACGGTGCCCGTCCCGAGCAGCTCACCGAGGCGGGGCGCCGCGGCCGCTCCTACACCGCCCGCGTCGACGGCGGGTACGCGCTGCTCCAGCCGGTGTCGCTGGACGCGGGCCGCACCGCCGTCGTCGAGGTGTTCCTGCCCGACGAGGACCTGTCGCGCGGGGTGTGGAAGGCGTGGCTCGTCATGACCACGGTCGCCGCCGCGCTCGTCGCCGGGTCCGTCGCCGTCGCCGACCGGCTGGGCGCCCGCATGATCCGCTCCACCCGCCGCCTGGCCGAGGCCGCGGGCGCGTTCGGCGACGGGGAGCTGTCGGTGCGGATCGAGCCGGACGGGCCGCCCGAGCTGGTCGAGGCGGGGCTGGCGTTCAACGCGATGGCCGACCACGTCGTCCAGCTGCTGTCGGCCGAGCGGGAGATGGCGGCCGACCTGTCGCACCGGCTCCGCACCCCCCTCGCCGCGCTCCGCCTCAACGTCGAGGCGCTCGGGGGCGGGCACGTCGCCGACCAGACCCGCGAGGCCGTCGACCGGATCGAGCGCGAGGTCGACCAGATCATCCGGACGGTCCGGCGGCCCACCGGCCGGGGCAACTGCGACGCGTCCAAGGTGCTGCGCGACCGGGTCGCGTTCTGGTCCGTCCTCGCCGAGGACGAGGGACGCTCCTGCGAGCTGATCGGCGCCGAGGGCCCCGCGCCGCTGCCGATCCCCGGCACCGAACTGGCCGCCGCCGTGGACGCGCTGCTCGGCAACATCTTCCGGCACACGGCCGAGGGCACCGGCTTCGTCGTCACCCTCCACCAGGGGCAGGGCGTCACCGGCATCCTCGTCGCCGACGGCGGCCCCGGCATCGCCGACCCGGACGCGGCGCTGAAGCGGGGCAGCAGCGGCGGCGGCTCCACCGGCCTCGGCCTGGACATCGCCCGCCGCGCCGCCGAGTCGACCGGCGGCTACCTGCGCATCCACCGCAGCGTCCTCGGCGGGGCCCAGGTGCAGATGTGGTTCCGCACGAGATGGCTGCCCCCGGCCCGCCGCTCCCGCCGCCTCGTCCGCCGCCGCCACTCCCGCAGCAAACGCCCGGTATAGCTCCGCCTTAAATCCGCCTTAACCACGCTGCCGCCGGGCGCGGCACCGCCCTAACGTGATCTCGTGAGACGCCCCCGCCCCCAGTACGTCGCCGCCGGCCTCATCGGCGTCGTCGGCCTCGTGGTCGCCGCCCTCATCGCCATCGCCGGCCTGGCCGCCAGTGGCAACCTCCCCACGGCGCCCACCTCGTACAAGGTCCTGGGCCTCGCGGCTACGGACGCCGCCGCTCCACTGAGACCGGCATGAACGCGACGACCGGCCCCTGCCGCATCCGCGGCTGTGGCTGTGGCTGTGGCTCAGAGTCCCGGCCCACTTGGCTCGCCTGGCGGCTCCCTAGGTGACCGGACCTGGGCGAACACGGCATCGCTTCGCGATCTGCCCGGCGTCGCTCGCCTCCGGCTTCGCTTCACCGGGCAGGTCACGCGTTCGTGCGCACGGCCGAGGACACTTCGAGACAGTCCCTAGCCGTCGTCGCGGACGTGGTCGCCGGTCGCGCCGTCGAGCATTTCGCGGATGATGTCCATGTGCCCGGCGTGCCGCGCCGTCTCCTCGACCATGTGGATCAGCACCCACCGCAGGCTCACGGTCGCGCCGTGCCAGGCGGTGCCGGTGTCCGTGAGGGCCAGCTCCCTGATGACCTTGTCGGACGCGGCGCGCGCCCGCCCGTAGAACGCGACGATGCCCTCGATGGTCTCGCCGGGCTCGACCCTGAGGTCGGCCTCCGGGTCGTCGTCACTGAACGGAAGCGGCTCGGTCTCGCGTCCGAACGTCTCGCAGAACCAGTTGTACTCGACGGAGGCCAGGTGCTTGGTGAGGCCGAGGAGGCTCGTCCCGGACGGCGTCATGGGACGCCGCGCCTGCTCCTCGTCCAGCCCGTTCAGCTTCCACAGGACGACGTCCCGATGCCGGTCGAGGGCGGCCTGCAGACTTTCCTTCTCACCGCCGGTGTACGGCACTTCTTCCATGCGAGGACGTTAGCAACACGACGGAACCGGGTCGACGCCCGAGGGCGCCGACCCGGCGGGAAGCCCGCTCAGCAGTTGGAGTAGTTGACGTACCACTTGCCGCGGATGGCCCCGTCGTCAGCGCCGAGCATGTAGTCGGCGATCCACTGGGTGGAGTTCAGCCGGACCCACAGGTACCCGTTCCTGCGCTGGACGGAGTCCCAGTCCGTCCGGACCTTGGAGCCCTTCGCCAGGACGCCGACCTTCGCGTAGCCGGTGCCCGGCCCCGTGCGGACGTTGAGCCCGTCCGCCGGCAGGACGACCCCGTCGCACAGGCGAACGCGCTGCTCGTCGCGGACGAGGAGCCGGTTCATCGCCGCGGCGGCGCCCTCCGGCCCGACCTCGATGGCGCCCGGCCCGTGCCCTTCCTCCTCCGGAGGGCTGGGCTGGACCGCGGCCGACCCGTCCGGGCCCGGCGGCGGTGCGGCCCCGGCGACCGCGCCCGCACCGAGTGCGCTGCCGGCCAGCGTCGTGGTGACCAGAACGACGCCGAGCTTCGTGCCTATCTGCATCTGTACCTCCCGACTGAGGCGGCGGACTCACAACCTCATGTTACTCATAGTTATCGTACGAGTGCAGAGAGTTGCGCAGACATATCTTTGTGGCGCAGAAATGGGCGAGTTCCACTTCCCTTCACTGCCGTCCCGAATGACGTCCACCCGAACGGATCATTGGTCGCGGCGGCCGGTCACCACCCTGCCGCCTACGCCGCGCGGGTCCGGCGCCGGCGAGCGCCTCTTGTCCGCGTGACGCCGCCGAAGACTCGCAGCATGGTCGCGGGGTTCAGATAGGAGTCGGGCGGGAGCGCGCCCGAGAAGACACCGAGGAAGCGCGTGACCTCGGCTGGACGGTCGGCGACGGCGGCGTAAAGCAGCCGTTCGGCGATGCCGGGCGAGTGCCCGGCCAGCCCGACGGTGTGGTCGTACATCGGCCGGACGGCGCGGTCGCGCCGGCGGTGGTAGGCGGCGAGGGACGGAACGCCGTCCAGTTCGGCGGAGAGCGCTTCGGCGAGGAGGTCGGCGTCCCGCAGCGCGTTGGTGATCCCCTGGGCCGACACGGAGTCCATCACGACGCCCGCGTCCCCGACCAGCGCCCAGCCGGGGCCGTAGGGCCGGCGGAACCGGTTCGGCTGGTCGGGGGTGGTGCGCAGCCGCTCTTCACGCCGCGCCTCCCGCGCCCGCCCGCCGAGGTCCCCGCAGCCGTCCAGGGCGGCGAGGTAGTGCTTCTCGATGTCGCGGCGGAAGACCTCGAACCCGGAGAGCGGTTCGGACAGGTACACCATGGTCAGGTCGTCGTTGGTCGGAAAGACCGCTACCAATCGGCCCCGCCGCCGGTAGACCTCGCCCGCGGTGACGGGGAGCCCGGAAAAGTAGGTGTAGCAGGCGAATGCCCGCACCGGCCGCTGCCGATAGGTACGCGCTCCCACGGCCGAGGCGACGAAGGAGTTCTTCCCGTCTGCACCCACGACGATCCGGGCTCGGAGTGCGACCGAGGCGCCAAGCCGCTCCCTCCCGCGAACTCCGACCACCCGCCCCTCGCTCCACACCAGTTCCTCCACCCGGAAGTTCTCGCGGACGTCGGCGCCTGCCGACCGGGCGGCATCGACCAGGACGGCGTCCAGCAGGGTCCGGCGGGGACTGTAGAGCGCGTCCGCACCTTCGAACGGAGGGAACGAGCCGTCGAGCACGACCTCGCCCGCATCGAACCGGAGCCGGCGGGTCGGCGGAGTGCCCGCGGCGCGCATCGCCTCCAGCAGGCCCCATCGCCGCAGCCTGGCGACCCCGGGCACCTGGATCTGGTGGGAGGAGATCGTGTCGCTCGGGAAGGCCACCCTGTCGACCACCAGAACGCGCAGACCGCGTCGCGCCAGCAGCATCGCCGTCGTCGCACCGGCCACGCGCGCACCCACCACGATCACGTCGTAGTCCATCGCATCTCCTCAAGCCATACGCAACCGTATGTTCTCCGTACGGTACAGTACGGTCATGTCCGAGCGCGCGGCAAGACCCCAGCGAAGGAAGACCCGGCAGGACTGGGTGGACGTGGCCCTGACGGCGATCGCGGAGGGCGGCGTCGCGGCGGTCGCCGTCGAGCCGCTCGCCGCACGGCTCGGGACCACCAAGGGCAGCTTCTACTGGCACTTCCCCAACCGCGGAGCGCTCCTGGAGGCGGCCCTCGCGCACTGGGCGGAGCGAACGACGACCGCGATCCTGCGTGAGGTGAAGAGCGCCTCCTACGACCCGCGGGGCCAGCTCAAGCTACTGATCACCCGGGTGGTGGCCATGGCCGAGGAGGACCCGGTCGGACCGGCACTGCTGGCAACGGCCACACACCCCGCCGTCGCACCCGTCCTCCAAGACGTCACACGTACGCGCCTGGACGCCGTCATAGCCCTCTTCACAGAACTGGGCTTCCCCGCCGACGAGGCGAGAGCAAGAGCGCTCCTCGCCTACAGCGCCTACCTCGGCCACACGCAGATCGCCCACTCCACCCCGGAGCTGCTTCCGAGCAACAAAGAAGAGCGCCGCCTCTACCTAGACCAAGTCCTTCACATCCTCACAGCACCCTGAAAACCCGAGCCGATGCGTCGGCACACCACGCCGCTCGACACGCTCGCCGTCGCGCCAGATCCCCCACACCCAAGCTCCGAGCTCAGGGCGCGACAAAGCCGCACCCCGGTCACGCGCCCAGCCACTTCAAGACAGCCAATGCCAGCCGTTCAAGTTCGACAACACCACCCCGCCCCGCCCGACGCCCACAAGCTCCTCCCCGTGTTTCACAGATGAGCGCCTCCCTCGCCGACATTGCCGGACGTGCCCGGACGGAGCGCGAATAGGGGTGGCTCGGGGGTTCCCTAAGTGAGGCCCAGAGTTGGATTCTGCGTTGATCCAGGTGGGGGAGGGGGCCTCGACGCGTGCGCCGCAGGGGCACGTGTGACCGTGATGGCGCGAGGCATGTGCATGTTCACCGCCCCGCCGGGACGCGGGCCGGCACGTCGTCGCACGTGCGGGTGCTGAGCACACGCCTGGACGCGGTACCGACGCGGGACGTCTCGGCGAGCCTTCGCGCGGTCCGGCGCTCTTCGGCGTGGATGCCGATGACGAGCATCGCGAAGATTCCGCAGGTGGAGCCAGCGAGGAAGACGGCGAGGATCGCTGCCAGAACAAGGATCATCTGTGACCACTCCTCTCGTAAGGCCCGTATCCGGCGGGAACGGTCCGGGCGGTCGGTGTCTACGAGAAAGAGAGTGTGCCTGACCTGCGGAACGAGATCACTACATGACTGGACGTGTTCATGACGTCCTCCTAGGCTTGACCGGGTCCTAGGACGTCCCGGAATCCGGACGGGTGCATGCCGAACGAACGCCTACGCGCCGCCCTACTAGAGCAGGGCCTGACTATCGCCACGCTCGCCGAGTCGCTCGACGTGGACCCGAAAACGGTAGAACGGTGGATCACCAAGGACCGCACCCCTTACCGGCGGCATCGCTACGCATTAGCTTCGCGATTGGGCGTAGACGAGACTTTCCTGTGGCCGGGCGCCCTCTCCAATGAGCAGGTAACTGCAGCGTCCAGCAGCGAACTAGTGACGATCTACCCGCACCGGACATCCGTCCCGAGGGACGCATGGGGACGTCTCTTCGCCACCGCCAAAGAAGAGATCGGCGTCCTGGTCTACTCCGGCCTCTTCCTGTCCGAAGATTCCGGCATCCAACGCACGTTCGCCGAGAAAGCCGGAGCCCGCGTCCGCATCCTCCTCGGCGACCCGGACAGCCCACAGGTAGCCGAACGAGGCGACGACGAGGGCGCAGGCGACGCCCAAGCCGCAAAGATTGGCAATGCCCTAGTCCCCTACAAGAACCTGCGCAGACAAGACGGCGTCGAGTTCCGCTTCCACCGCACGGTCCTCTACATCTACCGCGCCGATGACCAGCTCCTCGTCAACACCCACGTCTACGGCGTCACCGGCCCCCACGCCCCCGTCTGGCACCTCCGCCGCATAGCCGGCGGAGACCTGGTCAACACCTACCTGGAGAGCTTCGAACGCGTCTGGGACGGCGCCACACCTATACCGGGGGACTGACCCATGGGCCGCAGAATTGACTACCACGATGATCCGAACGCCCCGAAAGCGAACAGCCTTGTCCCGTCCGTCGACGTCGTCGTAGAGAACGAAAAGGTGAGATCCTTGTGATTCGCCGCACTGACAACGACAATTGACCGCTCCCAGGCGGAGCCATTGATATAGGAGAGTCGGTGCCTCAAGCCGCAATGCGGGAAACTAAAGAAGAAACCGGAGTTGAGGTTGAGGCAGGAAAAAGTGATAGGAATCTATAGCGATCCAAAGCATGTGATTCACTACATTAGTGATGGTGAGATTCGCCAAGAGTTTTCGATTGCGCTAACTGCGAAACCAGGAAAAGGAGTTCCGACGCCAAGCTCTGAATCTAGCAAGGTAATGTGGGCGGATCGCGAAAGCGTGCTTCAATTGAATATGGATCGGCCAATGAGGCGAAGGGTATTCGATTACCTCTCTGGCGAGAATATGGTTCTAAGCTGACTTATGGTTGCGGTCGTGATCAAAGTCAAATCTTAAGGAGGTTTCTGGTGGAAGCTCGCCTATCTTTGGTATCTGCCGATCCCATCGCGGATCTTGAGTCGCTTGCGGATTGGCTCCAAGGTGAATCAGAGTTTCGTGGTAGAGTTACAGTTTCTTCGAAAGTCCCTGAAGATGGTCATTTGGGGACGGTCCCGCAGGCTCTAGTCGTGGCACTGGGGTCCGGAGGGGCCGTCTCGGTTCTGGTGACCACTCTAAAAGGCTGGCTCTCCCTGCCGCGGCGCTCAAGCGTAAAGATTAAGGTGGTAGGCAAGGATGGAACTGAAATTGAAATTGACGCCAAGAATATTCGAGAAAAGCGAATCGATGCACTAGTCGACGAAGTGCTTCACCGAGAGTCTGAATAGTATGCGTTTGCCGGACCCTGAGCGATCGCGCGTGGTTCTGATGGGCACAAGCGAGTATCACGACGAAGCAATTCCGGACTTGCCGGCGGCTGAAGCCTCGCTGCGTGATCTCTATATTTTGCTATCAGATCCTACGTTTGGAATAGTCCCCGAGCAAAACTGCATTTCACTTCTCAACGAAGGTGATATTCGTCTTTTAGGAAGAAGGCTGCGTTCAGCCATTCTGGAAGCAGAAGATCTACTTCTGGTATATTTTGCCGGTCATGGCTTGATTGGCGGTAAGCGTCACGAGCTCTATCTTGGTCTGCCTGATAGTGAATGGAATCATCCGGAATTCAGTTCATTGGAGTTTGAAAAACTTCGTAGTGCAGTACTCAATAGTCGTGCGACGACCAAGGTAATCATACTCGACTGCTGCTTCTCGGGCCGAGTTGTTTCAGACACGATGGCTGATCCGATCGCCTCCGTCGTTGGTCAACTTGAGGTCGACGGCACGTATGTACTTACTTCCGCGCAGCGTGATCAGGTCGCGCTGGTTCTTCCTGGTGAAGAGCACACTGCCTTTACCGGGAGGTTGATGAAGCTCCTGCAGGAAGGCATTCCTGAAGGCCCTCAGCTTCTCTCCATAGAGGACATCTACCGCCACCTCCTGGCAGTTATGCAAGCTCAGGGGCTTCCACAACCGCAGAAGCGTGGCACGCGTACAGCTGATCTGATAGCCCTTGCCAGGAATCGCGCTGTCGTGAGCCGCACCGCGTCTGCTTTGGAAAGTCGCTATCTTATAGCAGTTGAGTCTAGTCAACGCGGGGATTGGCTCCGCGTAAACAGCCTTCTTGAAGATGTGTGTGTCGCCCAAGCGGATCTACTTGGGGAGAACCATCCAGATTTCTTGAGGAGTTCTCAACTTCTCGCGCACAGCATCGGGGCACTAGGTGATCCCAGAGAGGCGGCCGTAGAACTTCACAATCTGCTCGCCAGACAAGTAGGAATTCTTGGCGACGAGCACGTAGATGTGCTGCAGACACGCCAGTACCTTGCGCTCAACATGGGGGAAGCTGGTTATCGCACTGACGCAATAAAGATTCTGCGCATCCTATTGCCGATGCGTCGTCGCGTTTTGGGGGCTCACGCCCCCGCGACGTTGCGTACATGTCACCTCCTTGCAAGAAACCTTATGGCTATCGGAGAAGTAGACGAAGCCGAGGCGCTGTTGCGAGAAGTTGTCGAGTGGCGAGAACATACTCTAGGCGCACACCACCCACACACTGAGAGGGCAAAGCGCGATCTCAGTCAACTCTAAACAGAGAGGCTGGATCGCGCCCGCGAATGCCATGAGTACTAAGCAAGAGCAACTCAAGGGACAGAATGTTGCACTTTTAAACTGCACATTCTGTGGGAAGAGTCAAACGCAAGTCCGCAAACTTATAGCGGGCCCCGGTGTATATATTTGCGATGAGTGTGTCGAACTCTGTAGTGAAATAATCACCGAAGAACATGAATTCGATCCTGAAATATATCGCCACCCTCCATATGAGCCATGCGCAATGGAGGAGGAGGATGTTTATGTTTGGACCATGAGCTGAGCGCGATTCACCTGGGCGATTTCCCGTGCAGTGTCTCTTCGATCTGCTCAACTGTATTGATGATATGAGTTGAAGATATGCGGATCGCGCGTGAAACTAAGTGTCCGGTTCCGTAGCGATCCAATATTTCTTTGAGTCGTTCCTTGGCTGTGAGTTGAGTTCCATCAGGGCTCGTCGTCATGGCACAGAAGAGCAATGAATCGCTCAACTGGGGAGCGATCGCGCTGAATTCTGCGGTCAGGGTTCGGTCCACACCGCGTTCGCGGGCTTCGACGAGCGCGCAGGAGTGGTGAGCGACCAGACGGAATAGGTGGTTGTCGACGAGGTGGGTATCTCGCAGATAGCGGGCGCCATCCAGAGGATGGAAGCCGGTGTCTACGAGGTCGGGGGTCGTGCCGTGCGCCACGTTGGCTCCTACCGTGGCCACGATGCCTACGGCGAGGCTCCACTTGGCCAAGGGTGGTGCGGGGTGCTTTCGGCGGCTGGCGTCCAGGATCACCATGGATGCGGCCCAGATGAGGCCGTCCACCGTGAACGGGACGAGGCGTGCGGTGGGGCCGGTCTCGCCGTGGGAGTGGACGAGTTCGTAGGCGTGGCGGTACGAGATGACCGCTGCCACGGTGGCTACTGCCACCACGGCGAGTGCGGTTGTGATGCGGATGAGGCGGTCAGTCACGGCCCAGCTCCCGTCGCCACTCCCGTGCGCACGGGTCGTCCTCGCCATGGGTGATGAGGCGTTCGGCGAGCATCAGGGCCGTGATTGCGGTGTTGCGGTCGACGGGACGTGAGCAGGTGGTGACGTGCCATCCGCAGTCGGTGCGGGTGGGGGCGACGACCTTGCCGGCTGCCGTGGCGGTCATCGTGGTTGCGGTGATTTCGAGGGCCATGGGTGTGGCCTCCTCCCTGCTGAGAGGGGGGAGCCACGGGAGCCAATCTCGGGAGCCAGCGTCAGTCGGTTTGGTTCGACGGTGCTGGATGGGCCCGGACTGGCCCCGTGGGCTCCTTCCCTTGTTTTTGCAGGTGAGCGGCTCTCTGGCCGACTTCCCCGGACTGTGCCGGACGGGGCGCGAATAAGGCTGACTCAGGGGTTCCCTAAGTGAGGCTTAAGGGCGTTCTGTTGGGGGGTGGGGCGGCTTAGCGTTTGGGGTGTCAGATCGGAGACACGGCGGAGGTGCACAGGCGGAGAGCAGAGCGATCGTCGGCTGAGGTTCCGACTGAGGTTCCTGATTGAGACAGGTTTCTGGCCTGCACGGCCCCCTAACCCCGCTCTGGGGCCGTGCGGGCCAGAAGTCTTTTCAGGGGCGGGGGAGGGCGCCGAGGAGGAGCAGGCGGAAGGCGTCGGCGGTGCCGGTGGCGGTGGTGTCGCCGGTGGCGAGGCGGCGGAGGGCCAGGCCGTAGAGCATCGCGACGATCGCCGGGGCGTGGGTTTCGGCGTCCGGGATGTCGAGGGCCTTCAGGATGGCGGTGGCGAGGCGGTCGTAGGCCTCGATGGAGCGCGTAGACGTCTCGCGGAGGGCCGGGTCGCGGGCGGCGTGCAGGTGCAGTTCGAGGTTCGCGATCTGCTCGGGGCCGTAGGCGAACTCGACGACGGCCTTCTCCACCTGGTCGGCGGCCTGGACGGGGGCGATACCGGACTCGGCCAGGGACGTGACGTAGGCCGTGATGCGGGCGATCTCCTGCTCCACGAAGGCGTGCAGCGCCTCGCGCAGCAGATCCTCCTGGCTGGGGAAGTGGTAGGTCAGGGAGCCGAGGGAGACGCCGGCGGAGCGGGCGACGGCCCGGTTCGTCACGGCGCCGATGCCCTGCTCGCCGATCAGGCGGAGGGTGGCGTGGAGGATCTGCTCGCGGGCGCTCATCGATGCACAGTCTTCCCCAGAACGCGGGCCTTCAGTATCGTTCGTTCGAACGAACGATAGCGGGAGGCGGCGTGGAGCTGGGGCTGGCCGGGCAGGCGGAGGCGCTGGCGAGGGGAGAGATCTCCTCGAGTGATCTGGTGGAGGAGAGCCTGGAGGCCATCGGCCGGCGGGAGTCGCTGGGGGCGTTCCGGGTAGTGCGGGCCGAGGCGGCCGCGCAGGAGGCGCTGGAGGCCGACAAGCGGCTGGCGGAGGGGGAGCGGCTGCCGCTGCTCGGGGTGCCCGTCGCCATCAAGGACGACACGGACATCGTGGGGGAGACCACGCCCTTCGCGGTGGCGGGGGACCACCGGCCGGCGAGGCGGGACGGGGAGGTCGTGCGCAAGCTGCGGGCGGCCGGGGCCGTCATCGTGGGGAAGACGACGACGTGCGAGCTCGGGTTGTGGCCGTTCAGCGAGTCGCGCGAGTACGGGATCGCGAGGAACCCGTGGAATCCCGAGTACTCGCCGGGCGGGTCGTCGGGCGGGTCGGCGGCGGCCGTGGCGGCGGGCATGGTCGCGGCGGCGGTCGGTTCGGACGGGGCCGGGTCGATCCGCATCCCGGCGGCGTGGACGGGCCTGGTGGGCATCAAGCCCCAGCGCGGACGGGTCTCCGGGTATCCGCACACCGATCCGTTCAACGGGATCACGGTGTGGGGGCCGCTCGCGCGCACGGTGGGGGACGCGGCCCTGCTGCTCGACGTGCTGACCGGCAGCCATGGCGAGGACGTCCACCGGCTCGATCCGCCGATCACCCCGTTCGCCGAGGCCGCGAGGCGGGAGCCCGGCAGGCTGCGGATCGCCGTCTCCTACCGGACGGCCCTCGGGGTCAGCGGGAGGCTCGACCCGCAGATCCGGGGGGCGGTCGAGCGGCTCGCGCGGAGGCTGACCGACCTCGGGCACAAGGTGTTCCCCGCGGACCCCGACTACGGGCCGGCGGCGCTCGGGCTCGTCCCGCGCGGCACGGCCGGGGTCGCCGACTGGCTGGACTCCCTGCCGAACCCGCGGCCCGATCCCCGGACGGAGGCCGAAGCGCGGCTGGGGAGGGTCCTCGGCAGGCGGCTGCTGCCTTTGGCCAAGCGGCTCGACCCGTATCTGCGGAGGCGGGTCGGGCGCATCTTCCAGATCGCGGACGTGGTGATGACGCCGACGACGGCGCAGCCGCCGTTGCGGGTCGGGGCCTTCGACGGGGCGGGCTACCACCGGACGCAGTCGGGGGTCGCGGCCGCGTGCCCTTACGCGTGGACGTGGAACGTGCTGGGATGGCCCGGAGTGAACGTCCCGGCGGGGTTCACCAGGGACGGGCTGCCCATCGGCGCGCAGTTGCTCGGTCACGACTCCGACGAGGCGACGCTCATCTCGCTCGCGGCGCAACTGGAGTCGGTCGAACGATGGCATGAACGGCGCCCCTAGACGCGTGACGGGCCGCCGGTGCGGGGTCCAGCCGGTACCGGCGGCCCATCGCGTTCAGTAGCCGGCGCCCGTGAGCATGCCGCCGTCGACGAGGACCTCGCTGCCGGTGCAGTAGGTCGAGTCGTCCGAGGCGAGGAAGACGACCAGCCCGGTGATCTCCTGCGTCCTGCCCATGCGGCCGAGGGGGAGCGCCTTCATGAACGCGTCGGCGCTGGCGGCCGTGGCCGAGACGATGTCGTCCTGCATGGTCAGGGGCGTCAGCACCCCGCCGGGGTGGATGGAGTTCACGCGGATGCCGTACTGGCCGAGCTCGCGGGCGGCGGACTTGGTCAGCCCGCGGACGCCGAACTTGCTGGCGCTGTAGGCGGCCAGGCCGGCCGCGCCGATGAAGCCCTCGGTCGAGGACACGTTGACGATCGAGCCGCCGCCGGCCGCGCGCATCGGGGCGGTGACCGTCTTCACGCCGAGCCACTGGCCGACGAGGTTCACCTCCAGGATCTGGCGGAACTCCTCGACGGCCATCTCCTCGATGGTCTTGTGCCGGAGGATCCCGGCATTGTTGACCAGGACGTTCAGCGCCCCGAACGTCTCCGTCGCGGTCTGGACGGCCCGCTGCCAGTCCTCCTCCCGCGACACGTCCATCCGGACGAAGCGGGCACCGTCCCCGAGGTCGGCGGCCAGCTTGGCGCCCTCCTCCTCCAGGACGTCGCCGAAGACCACTCTGGCGCCCTCGTCCAGGAACCGGCGGACGTGCGCCTTGCCCATGCCGCGCGCGCCGCCGGTGATCAGCGCCACCTTGCCGTCAAGCTGCCCCATCAACGCTCCTCGTCGCCCGTTGCCTCCCGGTCAACCTAGCGAACGCTTGGTCAACTGAACAAGGCGGCCCCTAGCCCGCGCGGAGCCCGCCGAACAGCAGCGTGAGCATCCGGTCGGCGTACGCGCCGGGGTCGGCGGTGCGCTCGGACGCCACGCCGATCGCGTTCGCGAGCCGCAGCAGGTCGCCGGGGTCGATCTCGGCGCGGACCGCGCCGGTCCGCTGCGCCCGCTCCAGCAGCCGGCCGAGCGCGGCGCGGATGGCGCCGGCCGCGGCGCCGAGCCCGGTGGCCGCCCACTCCGGCCCCATCGCCTCGATGATCACGGTGCAGGTGCCGCGCGGGCTCGACGCGCCGGCCAGGTAGGTGCGCAGCCAGCGGTCGAGCGCGGCCTCGGCGTCCGGTTCGGCCAGCAGCGCGTCGGCGTGCCCGAGCAGGCCGTCGATCCGCTCGCGCAGGACGGCGTGCAGCAGCGCGTCCCGGGTGGGGAAGTGCCGGTAGAGCGTTCCCGATCCGACGCCCGCCCGTTTGGCGATCTCGTCGAGGGACGCGCCCGTGCCGTGCTCGGTGAAGGCGGTGCGAGCCGTCGTGACGAGTCGCTCGTAGTTGCGGCGGGCGTCGGCCCGCATCGGCCGGGTCTCCATGGGCACCGTCCAGCGGTCGCGGGTGGCCTGATGCGGCCCCCGGCCTGCTTCTTCGGACGAGCCTGCCATCTTCCGGGGCGGGCGCGCTACCCGGAGCGCGCGGCGAGTGCGTCCCGCGACAGCCGGTCGGACCTGCGCGTCGTCTCCGGCAGCCGGTACTCGGGCGTCAGGGCGAGGACGGCGCGGCAGGCGGCGTCGAGGCCGGTGCGATGGCCGACGGACACGAACACCGGCTTCACGCCGTCCCTGGTCCGCAGGACCCGTCCGACGGTCTCGCCGCCGTCCAGCAGCGGGCTCGCGTCGCCGCGCCGAGGGCCCGGCTGCTCGTACGTCCCGACGAACGCGGTCTTGCCGACGCCGATGGACGGCAGTCCGGTCAGCACGCCGAGGTGGCACGCGAGCCCGAAGCGGCGCGGGTGCGCGATGCCGAAGCCGTCGCAGACGAGCAGGTCGGGCGTGGTCTCCAGGGCGCGGAGGGCGTCGAGCAACGTGGGCAGCTCCCGGAACGCGAACAGGCCCGGGACATAGGGGAACGCCGCCGTCCCCACGGCGACCGACTCCTCCACGACCTCCAGCGTCGCCGCGTCCAGAACGACCACGGCGGCGGCCAGCCGGTCGCCCGCGCCGCCGCCGTCGCCCGCGTAGGAGACGTCGAGGCCCGCGACGGTGCGCGGCGCGGCCGGGCCCGGGACATCGAGTTCGAGCATCGGACGCAACCGGTCCTGGATCTCCTCGGCTTCCCGCGGTGTGGACGGCCAGGGATGCAGATCGCGTACGTCCATGGACAGGACGCTACCGCCCGCTCGACGCGGTCCTCACGACAGCGACGCGTACGCCGCCTGCGTCAGCCGGTAGGCGCGCAGGTCGCCGGACGCCTGGTCTCCCATCAGGTTCGGCAGGTAGGCGAGCGCGAGCCCGGCCTCGGGGTCGCCGAGCCCGACCGAGCCGCCCGCGCCGGTGTGGCCGAACGCCGACTCCCGTCCCGCCCTCGGGGTGAAGAAGGTCTGCGAGGGGCGCATGAAGCCGAGGCCGAAGGAGCTCCGGACGAGCAGCGTGCGGTCGGGGCCGCTGACGCGCGGGCGGACGGCCTCGCGCAGCGTGTCCGGGCGCAGGATCCGGCCCGCCGTGAGGTCGCGGTAGAAGCCGGCGAGCGCGGGGGCGGTGGTCGTCATCCCGGCGGCGGGCCACCCCGCGCGCAGGACGACCGGGTTGTTGTAGCCGCCCTTGCCCGGGTGCGGGTTGTTCAGCGACCGGTTCATCATGCTCCGCGGGTCGGTGTAGGCCTCGGCGAGCCTGGTCAGGACGTCGTGCTCGGTGGTCCTGGGCGCGTCGGTCCCGCCGCCGGTGCGCCGGCCCGCCGACAGCTTCGCGGCCCGCTCGATCACCTCGTCCGGGGCGCCGACCCACAGGTCCAGGTCGCGGGCGAACTCGTCCTTCACGAACGCGCCGACCGTCCGGCCGCCGGAATGGCGCCGGACGATCTCACCGGCCAGCCAGCCGTAGGTCAGCGCGTGGTAGCCGTGGCCCTCGCCGGGCGTCCACTCGGGTTCCTGCGCGGCCAGTTCCGCCGCGCGGGCCGGGGCGTCCGCCGCCTCCTCGGCCGAGACGGGACGCGCGAACGCGGGCAGGCCCACCTGGTGCGACAGCAGGTGCTCGGCGGTCGCGCCGTCCTTGCCCGCGGCGCCGAACTCCGGCCACCAGTCCGTGACCGGGCCGTCGACGTCGTAGGCGCCGCGCTCGGCGAGCAGCAACGCCGCCGCGGCCGTCACCGCCTTGGTGCAGGAGAACCCGAAGCAGGGCGTGTCGGGCTGCCACGCGCGCCCGGTGCGGCGGTCGGCGACGCCGCCCCACAGGTCGACGACCTTGCGGTCGCCCGCGTAGACGGCGACGGCGGCGCCCAGTTCGCGTCCCTCGGCGAAGTGCTCCTCGAACACCGCGCGGACGCGGGCGAACGCCGGGTCGCAGTGGCCCTGCACCGTGCTGCTCATGCGCGGTCCTCTCAGGCGGGGACCTCCATAGAATCACGTTCTAGGACGTGCCGCCGAGCCGGGACCGTCTCAGGAGCGGCCCAGGTGGTGGACGGGCTCGGTGACCGGACCGGCGGCGCGCTGGGCGGGACGCGTCCGGCCGAACTCCAGCGTGAGCAGCGCCGCCGCCAGCCACGCGATGTCGAACCAGGACCGGAAGACCACGCTGCGCGGCTTGTAGGACGGCCTGAACTTCTTGTCGAACAAGTAGAGCGACTCAACCGCGATCCACGGGTCGAGAAGGTGCAGCGCCCGGTAGCCGGCCTTCTCCAGCAGGCCGCGCTCGTCGGCGTCCAGCAGTTCGCGGAAGGCTGCGAAGTTCAGCGAGACGAGCCCGTGCCCGCGCTCGGCGGCGTAGTCGACCATCTCGACGATGAGGCGCTCGTTGACGCCGTTCGGCCCGCCGGGGTCGCGGCGCATCGCGTCCAGGCTGATGCCCTCGCCCGCGGTGACGTAACGCTGGAACGCGATGGGCTCCTTGTCGTCGCCGTAGGCGATGGCGACGATCGCCCCCGGGTGGTACCCGGTGAGCAGCTCGTCCAGGTTCATGGAGAAGCCGCGCTCGGCCGCGCCGCCGAGGGAGCGGGACGCGACGTCCAGCAGCTTGCCGCGCAGCGCGGGCGTGAGCTCCCGCTCGGGGAGGATCTCGGACGAGACGCCGAAGTTCTCGGTGCGCTTGACGGCCTGCCGGACGTTGCGCATCTTCCGGCCGGACAGCGTGAACTCGGCGGGACGGATGACGACCTCGTCGCCGAAGCCGATCGAGCGGCACGGCCCCCAGGCGGGGAGCAGGGCCCCGCTCGCACCGAGGACGGCCGGGCGCCAGCCCGTCGTCCGGCACATCGCGAGGAACGCCCGCACGGCGTCGGCGTGCGAGGCGGGGTCGCCGACCGGGTCGCCGCCCGCCACCGCCATGCCGAACAGGACCCGGTAGCCGATCGCGGCGCGGCCGTCCGCGCTGAACACGTACGCCTTGTCGCGGCGCAGCGCGAACGGGGCGAGGGTGTCGGAGCCGGGGTGCAGGACGAGGCCCGCGACGCGGGCGCGCTCCGCCTCGTCGCCGGGCGGGGGCGCCGGATCGGGCGCGAGAAGGGTGATGACCAGGACGAGCAGGCCCGCGGCCCCGGCGAGGCCGAGCACGCCCGGCAGCCAGGACGCCCCGTCCATGGGCGCGCCGGTGGCGCCGAGGCCGCTCGCGACGTCGCCGACCGACCGGACCGACACCCCGCCGAGGACCAGCGAGAGGAGGGTCGCGGCGGCGAGCAGCACCGCGCCGGTCTTCACGGCCGTGCGGACGCGCTCGGGGTGCGGGCGCACGGGGAACCGGCCGCGCTCCAGCCACAGCCCGCCGAGGGCGGCGGCGAGCAGCGGCAGCCGCCACGGCGGGTCGTCGCCGGACACCACGGCGAGCAGGCCGAGGAGCGCCAGCGTGACGAGCCCGTACCAGGCGGCGCGGCGGCGCAGCAGCGCGCCGCGGGCGACGAGCGCGAGCGCCAGCGCCAGCACGACGGCGTGCTCCGGCCTCAGCGGGCTGCCGGTGACGACCTGGGAAAGCCGGCCGAGCCAGTGCGGGGAACCCGCGAACGCGGGCACCGCGATCAGTGCGGCGACCAGGGTCGCGGTCAGCGCGAGCGGCCAGACGGGACGCGCGTGCGGCGCCGTCGCCGGCCCGCCCGCGGCCGGAGGGCGGGAAAGGCCGTCCCTCCGCAAAGACTCGTCCGATAGCACGAAGCACACCTCCGCTGAGCCCCCAACCAAGATCTTCCGGAACTCATTCCCGGGATCGGTCGTTGTTATGGGGCCTTGATCCAGCGTACGGCCGCACCGGCGGGCCGGACACTTCGATCCGGGCATACCCGGCCGCGGGGGCGGGACACCGCTAGCCTCGTGGTGATGAAGAGGCTGCTGCTCGTCCACCACACGCCCTCGCCGTCCGTCCAGGCGATGGTCGAGGCGGTGCGCGCCGGCGCGTCGACCGACGACGTCCAGGGCGTGGAGGTCGTGTCCCGCGCGGCGCTGTCCGCGACCGCCGTGGACGTCCTGGAGGCCGACGGCTATCTCCTCGGCTCGCCGGTCAACCTCGGCTACCTGTCCGGTGCGCTGAAGCACTTCTTCGACCAGATCTACTACCCGTGCCTGGAGGAGACGGTCCGCCGCCCGTTCGGGGCCTTCCTGCACGGCAACAACGACGCCACCGGCGCCGTGCGCGCCCTGGACGCCATCACCACCGGACTGAAGTGGAAGGCCGTCCAGCCGCCCGTGGTGGTGACGGGCGAGCCCGGCAAGGCCGACCTGGAGGCGTGCTGGGAACTCGGCGCGATCGCCGCGGCGGAGCTCGGAGACGTCCGGGGCGGGTGAGGCGGCTGTAGCGTGCCGCCATGAGTGGTTTCCGGCACATAGCGCTGTTCAGATGGATCGAAGGCACGACGACCGGGCAGCAGGACGAGGTCGCGGCGAAGCTGCGCGAGCTGCCCGGCGCGATCCCGGAGATCCGGGAGTACGGCGTGGGGGTGAACGCCGGGGTGAACCCCGGCGCGTACGACTTCGCGGTGGTCGCGGACTTCGCCGGTCTGGACGACTACCTCGTCTACCGCGACCATCCGGTCCACCGCGCGGCGGTCGACGACTACATCACGCCGATCACGGCGGAGCGCGCGTCCATCCAGTACGAGCTTTAGCGGACCGGTACGGGAGGGCGGCGCCGCGGCGCCGCCCCGGGAGTGAAACCGAGCAAGCGCTTGTGCCCGAAGACTTTTCGGGTTAGTTTCCTCAGAGACGCCCGCTGGGAACGGATCGCGCCCCGTTCCCGGCGGGCGGCGAAGCGGACGCGGCGCTCGCGGAATGCCGGGCGTGCGCGGGACGCGGGGGAGTTCGGCCGCCGCGAGCGGTCACGAAACGCGGGGCGTTCACCGAGCGCGAGCGACGGCGCACGGCGGGCCGGGCGCGCTCACCCCCGCGACCGGATGCTCATGATCTCCTCGCGGAGCTGCTGCGAGGACGGCGCCTCCAGCAGCCGCGGGCCCTCGCGCAGCGGCACCATGGCCCACCAGGATCCCGTCGCCTCGCCGTACCAGACCCGCACGCCCGGGAACTGGGCCTGGAGGGCGCGCGCGGTGGCGGCGCGCAGGGCCGCGGGCATGGGCTCGTCGCGGCCCGCGGCCCCCTGCCGAGCCGTCATGCCGCCCTCCCCCGGTAGATCTCTCCCCTGACAGCGTCCCCACGGACCAAAGCGTCACTCCTACTCCGCAAATCGTGACTAAGCACACTATGGGCCTTCCGACCCCCGGACCGTGGGATACCGCGCCGGATGTACACCGGTGGATGTAGCGGGCTTCCCTGGGTGACACCGTCCGCCGGATGCCCCGAGCCTCAACCGGAGAGGACGCTGAGCGCGCAGGAACATCCCCTAGGCGCGGCGCGTCCGCGGAGGCGGTACCCATGAGACTCGCAAGGCTGGCCCGGTTCTGCTACCGGAGACGGCGCCTGACACTGGCGGGCTGGATCGCCGGCACGATCGCCGTCATGGCGCTCGGCTTCGGCTTCGCCGCCGAACCGCTGAACGACTTCTCCGGCGGCGGCTCCGGCTCGGCGAAGGCGTCGGACCTGCTGGAGGAGCACTTCCCGGAGCGCAGCGGCGACTCCATCACGCTGGCGGTGCGGGCCGACGCCGGCGTACGGGACCCGCAGGTGAAGGCGCGGGTGGAGCGGGCGCTCGACCGACTCGCCAAGACGCCGCACGTCACGTCGGTGGCATCGCCGTACCAGACGCCCGGGCAGATCTCCGAGGACGGCAGGACCGCCTTCGCCACGGGAGGTCTCGACGTCCCCTCCGACGACATGCCCAGAGCGGACGTGACCGCGCTCCTGGACGACGTGCGCGCCGACTCCGGGCCCGTCCGGTTGCAGCTCGGAGGGTCGGCGGTGGACGCCGCCGAGACGCCGGGCGGCGGCCCGTCCGAGGGCATCGGCCTGCTCGCCGCCATCGTCATCCTGCTGGTCGCGTTCGGGTCGGTGCTGGCGATGGGGCTCCCCATCGTGACCGCGCTGTTCGGCATCGGCACCGGGCTCGCGCTGATCATGCTGCTCGGGCACCTGCTGCCCGCGCCGTCCTTCAGCCCCATCATCGCGGCGCTCATCGGGCTCGGCGTCGGCATCGACTACGCGCTGTTCATCGTCACCCGCCACCGGGAGGAGATGCACGCGGGCGCCGGCCCGGAGGAGGCGGCGGTCACCGCCGTCACCACCGCCGGACGGGCCGTGCTGTTCGCCGGCACCACCGTCGTGATCGCGCTCATGGGCCTGTTCATCATGCAGCAGAGTCTGCTGAACGGCGTGGCGGTCGCCGCCGGCGTCGCCGTGCTGATGACGATGCTCGCCGCCGTGACGCTGCTGCCCGCGCTGCTCGGCTTCGCCGGGCACGCCATCGACCGGCTCCGCGTCCCCGGACTCGGCCGGGCCCGCCGCCCGCTCGCCGAGCGATGGGCGCGGGTCGTCCAGACGCACCCGGTCGTGGCCGGGCTGTGCGCGGCCGCCGTCCTGCTGGTCCTCGCCGTGCCCGCGCTGTCGATGCGGCTGAGCCTGCCGGACTCCAGCACCCAGCCCCACGACCACAGCGGCTACCAGGCCAGCCGGATCATGGCGGAGGGCTTCGGGCCCGGGACCGCCGCGCCGCTCGTCATCGTCACCGAGGGCGGCGGCCTCGCCGAGGCGGGACGGATCGCGGACGCGGTCCGCGCGACGCCGGGCGTCGCCGCCGTCCAGCCCCCGCGTCCCAGCCGGGACGGGAAGGCCGCCATCGTCATGGCGTTCCCGAAGACCGGCCCGCAGGACGAGCGGACGCCGCGCCTCGTCCACACGCTGCGCGACGACGTCATCCCCGGCGCCGCCGGAGGGACGGGCGCCCGCGCCTACGTCGGCGGCCCGAACGCCGCCTCGATCGACTTCGCCGAGAGCGTCTCCACCCGGCTGCCGCTGCTGATCGCCGTGGTCGTCGGCCTGTCGCTGCTGCTGCTCGTGGGGCTCGTCCGGTCGGTCACGGTGGCGGTCCAGGCCGCCCTGATGAACCTGCTGTCCATCGCGGCCGCGTACGGGGTGCTGACGGCCGTCGTCCAGTGGGGGTGGGCGGGGCGCGCGCTCGGCTTCCCGGTGGACATGCCCGTCACCACCTGGGTGCCGCTGATGATGTTCCCGATCCTGTTCGGGCTGTCCATGGACTACGAGGTGTTCCTCGTGCCCCGCATCCGCGAGACCTACGAGGAGGGCGTGGCCACCCGCGAGGCCGTGGCGCTCGGCCTGTCGCGCACCGCCCGCGTGATCAGCGCGGCGGCCGCCATCATGGTGATGGTGTTCCTGTCGGTGCTGCTCGGCGCGGACGTCGCCGTCAAGCAGATGGGACTCGGCCTCGGCGTCGCGATCCTGATCGACGCGACCGTGGTCCGGTTGGTGCTCGTCCCGGCGCTGATGGAGCTGTTCGGCGAGGCGAACTGGTGGCTCCCCGGGCCGCTGCGGCGCGTCCTGCCCTCCCGTCCCGCGCGCGAGGCGGGCCCGGAGCGGGCGAGCCTGCGGGCTAGTGCAGGTTGATGCCGTCGAACATCACCTTGAGGTAGTGCTCGGCGAGCCCCTGGGCGTTCAGCCGGCCCCCGGGCCGGAACCAGCGGACGGCCACCCAGACGGTGTCGCGGATCATCCGGTAGGTCAGCTTCGGGTCGAGGTCGGGACGGAACAGCCCTTCCTCCTGGCCCGCCTGGAGCGTGGTCACCCACATCTTCTCGACCTCGTCCTCGGACTTGGTCAGGTAGGCGAACCGGTCCATGCCCCGCAGGTAGTTCCAGTCGTTCTGCATGACCGTGATCGCGGCGCGGTGCGGCTCCAGGGTGCCGAACGCGACCCGGACCAGCCCGGCGATCGTGTCCCGCGGGTTCTCGTTCTCGTCGATCACCGCCTGGTAGGAGGCCATGATCTCGGTGAAGAAGCCGGACAGGATCTCGTCCACGATCGACTCCTTGGAGTCGAAGTGGTGGTAGAGGCTGCCGGACAGGATGCCCGCCTCGTCGGCGATGTTGCGGACGGTGGTGGCCTGGAACCCCTTCTCGGCGAACAGTTCGGCCGCGAGCCTGACCAGGTGGGCGCGCCGTTCGGACGCCAGGGCGGGGGACCCGCGGCCGCGGCGGCGGGGCGCGTCCTCGCCGGCGCCGCGGGTTCTCGATCGTCCGGACTTGGCGCTCGTGGTCGTCACCCTCTCATTATGCCGTGTCGCCCAACCGCTTGCTCGATTCGGCGGCCGGACCAGCGTACGATGTGCACCAAGCGCTTGCTACAGAGGTTTCCCGGGCCGCCGCCCGCGCCGAATAGGCTCGTGCCATGCCCGATGTGATCGTGTTCGACCTGTACGGAGTGATCGCCCGAACCCAGACGCCCGAGGCGGTGCGGCGGATCGAGGAGATCGCCGGGACGCCGGGCCCCGCGTTCTGGGACGCCTACTGGGCCTGCCGCCCCGCCTACGACGCCGGCCAGGAGAGCGCGTCCTACTGGGCGGACGTCGCGAGCCGGCTCGGCGCCACGTTCCCCGACGTCCCCGCGCTGACCGAGGCCGACCTCGAAAGCTGGACCGACGTCGACGGGGAGATGGTCGCCCTCGTCGGCGAGCTGGCCGACGAGGGGCGCACGCTCGGGCTGCTCTCCAACATCATCGGCGACCTGGTGCCCCGCTTCGAGGCCCGGCACGGCGCCTGGCTCTCCCGCTTCGACGAGCGCGTCTACTCCTGCCGCATCGGCGTCGCCAAGCCCGACCCCCGCGCCTACGAGATCTGCGCCGGCCGCCTCGGCGTCGACCCCGCCGACGTCCTGTTCTTCGACGACAACGAACGCAACGTCCTCGCCGCCCGCGAGACCGGCATGCGCGCCGAACTCTTCACGTCCCCGGCCCAGGTCCGCGCCCTCACCGCCTACTAGGCGGGGGGTGGGAGCTCGCCGCCTGCTTCGGCCGCCTTGGCGAGGCGCTCGCGGAGGGTGCGCAGGAGTTCGTCGCCCTGCTCGGTCAGGCGTTCGATGGCGGGGAGGGCGAGGTCGTCCCGGACGGTGTCGGCCAGCAGCTCGTCGTACTCGTGCGCCTTCTCCGCGATCGACTCCAGGTGGCGCTGGGCGCGCAGCACCTCGTCGGCCGACCTGGCGCGCTCGGCGTAGCGCTCCAGGGCCTCGATGCGGCGCGTCACCGCCTCCACCGAGGTGTCGAGCTTGTCGCGCAGCGGCCGCAGCGCCGCCTGCACCTCGGGGATCGTCTCCGTCCCGGCCATGTCGGCGTGGTCCGTGCGCAGCCTCGACTGCTTCGCCAGGACCTGCGCGATCTCCCATTCCTGGCGCGGCAGCGTGACGGCGTTGTCCACCGCGTCCAGCAGGCCCTCGCGGTTGACCTGCGAGTCGCGGACGGCGTCGACGGCCGCCTGGACGCGGGCCAGCAGCGCGCGGCCGTCGTCGTCGAAGTCCTCGGGGACGAGGTAGCGGTCGCGGCGCCGCTCCAGCTCCCGGGCGCGCCGCAGGTCCAGCGAGACCGACGGGGTGCCGAGCGCGACCAGCACCGCGAGCATGCCGAGGCCGATCAGCCACAGCGAGCCGAGGAGCGGGGAGCCGAGCAGGCCGAGGGCGAGGACCGACAGCGGCGCCAGCCACACCAGCGGCCTGCGGCGCGCGACGATCGTGTCCAGCTCGGCGCGCAGCGCCGGGTCGGCGACCGGGCGAGGCTCGGCCGGGGCGCCGTCCTCGGGGGAGCGGGGCGGTGCGATGCGCCGCCAGGACGTGGAGACGTGCGTCTCGAACGCGAAGTCCGTCTGCGCGATCTCGATCTCGGTCGGGCCGGCGGGCAGCGGCCACGAGCCCACGGGATCGCCTCCGCCGGGGCCGGTGAAGCGCACCCACCAGCCGCCCTTGCCGTCCTCGCAGCGGTAGCGGCCCGGGGCGATGTCGATACCGACGAAGAACGTCCCGATTCCCGGTATGGAATCGCTCCATGCGCCATGGGTCACCGGCGACCTCCCGTACCTGAACGACGTCCGGGGGACGGCAAGAGTTGCAGTACCCACTACCGCTCCCGGGAAGCGGAACGCGGTTTGGAATACTCCACGGGTGCGACCCGACTATGACCCCCTTGACGACCCGCCGTGGGCGATGCAACTGGTGGTACGCGCCGAGAAGGCCGATCCGCCCAGTCACGACGCGGTCTGCGAGGCGGCGGCGACCGCGGTCGTCCTGCTGCTGAGCGACCCGCGCGCCGCCGAACCCGAGGGGGAGTGGCGGGAGGCCGTCCGGGAGTGGGAGTCGCGCCGGATCCGGAAGGTGACGCGGCGGGCCCGCGGCGTCCGCTGGCCGGAGGCGGAGGCGCTGCCCGGCGTCACCGTCCGGCACGCGGGGGCCCAGGTGCGGGCGTTCCCGCCGGGGCCGGTGTCGGACGTCCCGCCCCAGCTGGCCAAGCTCCAGGTCGCGGGCCTCGATCTCGCGCAGGCGCAGGAGGCGGCGCCGCCGCCCGAACCCCCGTACGCGGTGATCGCGCTCAATCCGGACGTGACGATGACGACGGGGAAGGCCGCCGCCCAGTGCGGGCACGCCGCCCAGCTGCTGCTCCGCCAGGGCCGCCGCCGTCACGTGGCGGCGTGGATCGAGGCGGGCGCCCCCGTCCACCTGGCGCGGGACGTGCCGTGGGACCGGTGCGTGAAGGAGGCGGCGGTCGCGGTCCGGGACGGCGGCTTCACCGAGGTCCCGCCCGGCACGATGACCGCGATCGCCTGGCTGGTGCGGAAGTAGGGCACGGCGCGCCGGAGTGGGCCGGCGCGCCGCGCGGGACGGGTCAGGGAAGGACGACCGCGACCGGGGTGATCCCGGCCTTGCGGATCAGGGACGGCAGGCGCCCGGCGAACGGGTGGTGGTCCGCCGGAAGGCCCCGCGGGTTGTCGATCACGTAGTGGACGACGCCGCCGGCGCCGCGCCGCGTCCACGTCGCGCCGGCGGCCCGCAGCAGGGACTCGGCCTTCGCGGCGTCCGCGGCCTTGACCGAGACACGGATCGGCGACTCGTAGGACGGCAGCTGCGCCGCCTCCTGTGCCGCCTTCGCCGTCGCGGCGGCCTGCGGCGCCGCCGCCTTGGCGGGGTCAGGGCCGAGGATCGCGTTGTAGAGCAGCTTGGCCGTCCCGTCGCTGAACGCGCGGAAGTTCGGCTCGGCCGCGAACAGCACGGACCGTCCCTTCCCGAGGGGCTGGTCGACGACCGCCGCGGTGCCGCCCAGCTCGGACGCGCCGCGCTCGAACCCGGACACGAACCAGTCGGGCGAATCCGCCTGCGGGTACGACACGACGACGCCGCTGGACGCCTTCATGACCGGGTCGTAGGACGTGAAGTTCCACGCCGTCGCGCCGACGCCCTTCGACAGCGGGCTCGCCCCGTCCACCTTCACGCGGAGCAGCGTGCCGGGAATGTCGGACGTCGGCTCCGCGAGCGTCGCGGTCGTCAGGCCGAGACGCGCCGCGAGCTGCGTGCCGCCCTGCCAGCCGATGTAGCGGCCGCCGTCCCGCGTCCACTGCTGGAGCGCGGCGCGCCCGGCGTCGCCGAGCGCCGTGTAGGCCGACGCGGCCGGGCCGTTCGGCGTGACCAGGACCTCGACGCCCTTGAGCCTGCCGGCCGCGACGTCCGCCGGGGTGAGCAGCGTGAACGGCAGCTTCCAGTCGCGGTCGAGGCGGTGCCTCAGCCATCCGGCCGACTGCCGCGCGGACGAGGACGTCCCCGACAGCTGGAGGACGCCCAGCTTGGGCGCCTTGCCGTCGTGGCCCGGACGCGCCTCCGGAAGCGTCCGCAGCGGGACGGACCGCGGGTGCAGGACGGCGCCGGACGACCCGCCGGCCACGTTGCCCAGCAGAGGCAGGCTCCACGCCGTCACGTCGTAGAAGTACGGGAACGGTGTGTAGGAGTCCTCGTTCAGCATGGACTGGATCCAGTGCTTCTGGCCCTGCGCCATCGAGATCCAGTACGTGCCCGCGGGCAGCGTCGTCGCGGCCTCCGGACGCCCGTACGGCTTGAAGTCCGGGACGGCCAGCGGCCGGGTGAGCTTCTCGACGCGCACACCCATGCGCTGCAGCCGCCGCACGACGAGCGCGACCTCGGCGCGCTTGGCCGGGTCGTCGTCGCGCAGGAAGTAGCCGCGCACCTTCCGGTCCGGCACCTGGCGGTCGACCGTGTTCGGCGGGTTGTATATCTGGTTGGGCTCCAGCTTCCCGGCCCTGCCCTGCGCGTAGGCGTCCACCGTCATCTGGCGCCACTCGGTGAGGATCCGGTGCCGGTTGCGCGCCGCGGCCGACAGCGACACCCACTGGGTGAGGTACTGCTCCTTCACCCGGTCCGGGTGCGGGCTCTCGTCGCCCTTCTCGTAGGTCATCCCGGCGGCGTGGAACGCGCTGGTCGGCACCGTGTCGCCGTAGCCCTGGTAGAAGAGGTCGTAGACGTTCCTGTTGAAGAAGTCGATGCCCTGCCGGGTGAACTCGGCCGCCATCGACGCGCCGTACAGGTCGTTGATCCAGCCGATCGCCTGCTCGGGCGTCTCGTGGTAGATCGGGTCGGCGTTAGGCGGGAAGAAGAACGAGTCCCCGCCCATCTCGTGGGCGTCGATGTAGAGCGCCGGCGGGTACTGGTTCAGCATCGCGAGCTTGCCGTCGGTCTCCGGCTGCGTGCGCGCGAACCAGTCGCGGTTCATGTCGAAGCCGTAGGCGTTCTGCCGCGTCTGCAGCGTGCGCCCGTCCGGGTTCTGCGTCGGCAGGACGATCACGAGCGCGTTGGCGAGGATCCCCGTCGCGGCGCAGTCGGCGCGGTCGCCGAGGTCGCGCAGCACCCGCAGCGCCGCGTCCGTCCCGCTCGGCTCGTCGCCGTGGACGTTGCCGCTGACCCACAGGATCGGGACGCCGCGATCGGTGATCCGTTTGGCGAGCGCGGCCGGCGTGCGGGGGTCGCGCAGCCGGCCGGCCTCCCAGCGCACCTTCGCCAGCCCGGCCTTGGAGATCAGCTCGGGCCGTCCGGCGATCGCGTACTTCAGCGGACGTCCCTGCGCGGTGGTGGCCAGCGTCCCGGACACGACGCGCTCGCTCCGGACGGCGACCGTCTCCAGGTAGGTGTCGGACTCGGCGGCGCTGACCGGGCGCTCACCGAGGTCGAAGCCGAGGACCTGCTCGGGGGAGGGGACCTTGCCCCGGTAGACCGGTGCGGTCCGTGTCGGGTCGCAGCCGGACGCCGGCGCGGCCGGCAGCGCGGCGGCGGGCGCGGCGAGCGACGCCGGGACCGCCAAGGACGCGGCCATCACCACAGGCAGCGCCAGTTTTCGGGCTCTCATGAGGCACAACGTGGCACCCGCCGGGAGCGCCACCAAGGGCAACATCTGCCAAGATCAGTCGCGCTTGTCCGGGCGCGTCCGCGGGCCGGTGAGCGCGGCGGCCCGGTTGATGGCCTGGAGCGCGAACTCCTGCGTCCACGTCAGGCCGCTCGGGCCGCGCGGGGAGCCGTCCGGCGCGGGGCCCTTCGGGGCCTTCGCGAGCTGCGCCTTCGCGCTGAGCCCGTAGGAGAGGAAGAGCAGCACGACGAACGCCGCCAGGTAGGCCAGGTGCTCGACGAGCCCGCCCCACCTGCCCGTGAAGACGTCCAGGACGGCGAACATCGCGAACCCGGCCATCCAGCCCGCCACCGGCGGAACCAGCAGCAGGTCGCGGCGCATGAGCACGCCCGCCACGGCGGCGACCACGAGCAGGACCTCGACGGCCTTGGCGAGGACGAGGATCCCCGAGGCCGGTCCGGACCCGAAGTAGCCCTCCATCTCGTCCAGCCGGTCGCCCCACAGCGCCGCCGCGCTCGCGAGGGCCGCCACGCCGTAGGCGATGACGAACACGCCGACCGCGTAGTGGAACCGGTGCCACGTCCGTGCGGCGCCGCCGGCCGGCGCGGACGGCCCCGAACCTGGCTGGGCACTCGCTCCCACCGTCATCGTCAGCCCCCGTGTGCCGGTTCATCTGCCAAGCGCAAGATATCCCGGATAAGGTCCGGACGACCTCCGAAACGCGGTGCGCCCCTCGCGGCCCCGCCCGTTCGGCTCGCGGGCACCGGGCCGGGGTGCTTGCGCCCGGGCGGGTGAAGGGGGAGGCTGAGGTGCACGTCGGGCCGCACGGAGTCCGTGAGGGAACAAGGATGACGCCTGACGATACGGGAACAGCCGCGCCGTCGAAGACGCGGATCGAATATCTGGAAGAACTCGGCGAGGAGCTGGTCAAACGCGGCCTCCGGGTGCGTCTCACCCTGCCCCGCGGCCAGTCGCCCAGCCTGCACGTGATGAATCCCGACGCCGCCGCGCTGACCGAGAACATCCTGGCGGAGCAGGGCGCGGACGGCTGGTGGTACTGGTGGTCGTGGGCCGAGCGCATCGCGCCCGCCGCCGACGCCGCCGCGGCGGCCGACCGAGTGGCCCGCGTCCTGTCCGCCTGACCCAGGCCCCGGCGAAACCCGGGGCCCCAAACCGCGACCCGCGGCATAAGGCACAGCGCGCCCTGAGCCATGCCCTGACGCGCACCCGCCCCACGACGAAGCGCTGGCTGGCCCGGCCTGAGAGACGGCGTGCGTTGTGGCGCAGCCCTCCAGAGGTGCGCCTCAACTTGCGCACGCCCCCATTGGTGCGCGGTCAGGGTTGAGAGACGACGTCGGGTGTGGCGCGGCCCGGTTGAGGCCTGCGCCGGCTGTGGACGCTCCCGGGATGGAGCGCGGCCCGGCTTGTCGCCCCCCCCCCGCGACGGAGTGTGGCTCGGGTTGGTGTGGGGCGTGGGGTGGGTTGGAGTGGGGGCTGGGGGGTGCGGTGTCCTTCTGGCGCGGGGGCGTTTGACTTGTGGTACTGGGCTGGGTTTGGGGCGCTGACCTGCGGTGCTGCGGCAGTTGGGGCTGGGTGCGTCGGGTGCGGGGGCGTCGTTTCGTGCGTGGCGGGGGCGCTGGGGTGAGGCGCGGGTTGACGGCGGGTCGCGGTGAATGTTGACCCACGAAACATTTACGCCGACGGGGGTCCGTTCGGGTGTGGGCGAGCGGTGGCCGGTGCCCTCCTGCGGGTCGTGCGGCAGGCCTCGTGTTCCACCCGTGTTGATCTCGTGTTACATGATTGTTACCGCCGACAACAAATGAACTTTCGCTGAAGTCTGGCGCGACGGACATGCGCGACGTAAGTTGCGGGACACAACATTCCCGTCGGTAGCGGGTGATCTCGCTCACCGGCTACCACCCCCGGCCGCACGGCGGCCACCCCCCAGAAAGGACCCGGGCAATGCGCAAGGGGATCCTCAGCTTCTTGGCCGTCACGACGGCGGCGGCGCTCAGCCTCACCGCGTGCGGGGACGGCGACTCCAACGACGCGGGCGGCGGCTCGAAGGGCAAGGTCGGCGTGATCCTGCCCGACACCACCTCGTCCGTCCGGTACGAGAGCTTCGACCGGCCGTACCTGGAGCAGGCCTTCAAGGCCGCCGGCGTGGCCTACGACATCCAGAACGCCGAGGGTTCGACCCAGCGCTTCCAGACGATCGCCGACCAGATGCTCACCAGCGGCGTCACGGTCCTGGTCCTGGACGGCATCGACTCCAACTCGGCGGCCGCCGTGCAGCGCAAGGCGCAGGCCCAGGGCGTCAAGACCATCGACTACGACCGGCTCTCCCTCGGCGGCGTCTCCGACTACTACGTCTCCTTCGACAACGTGAAGGTCGGCGAGGAGCTCGGCAAGGGCCTCCAGAAGTGCCTCGGTGACAAGGCGGCCAACGTCGCCTACCTGAACGGCGCTCCGACCGACAACAACGCGACGCTGTTCGCCAAGGGCGCGCACAACGTGCTCGACAAGGTGACCTCCTACAAGAAGGTCGCCGAGCAGGCCGTCCCGGACTGGAAGGCCGAGCAGGCCGCCACGATCTTCGAGCAGATGTGGACCGAGAAGGGCGGCAAGATCGACGGTGTGGTCGCCGCCAACGACGGCATCGGCGGTGCGGTCATCTCGATCCTCAAGAAGAACAAGGAGGCCGGCAAGGTCGCCGTCACCGGCCAGGACGCCACGCTCGAGGGGCTGCAGAACATCCTCGACGGCAACCAGTGCATGACGGTCTACAAGCCGGTCAAGCAGGAGGCCGACGCGGCCGCCAAGCTCGCCGTCTCCCTCATCAAGGGCGAGAAGGGCGAGACGAACGGCACCACGAACGACCCGGAGGGCAAGCGGGACGTGCCGTCGGTGCTCCTGACCCCGATCGGCGTCTTCAAGGACAACATCAAGCAGGTCACGGACGACGGGTTCGTCAAGAAGGAAGACCTGTGCAAGGGCGCGTACGCGGCCAAGTGCAAGGACGCGGGCATCCAGTAGGAGCCCGACGCTGACTCCGTGGCGGGCCCCTCCCCGCTGAGGGCGTCCCGGCCTCCCGGAAACTCGGGACGCCAGGGGCCCGCCACGGTCCTAGACGCCCGAACCTCTGGAAGGAAACTCGTGGCTGAAAAAGGAGACCCCGTCCTCCGCCTGACCGGGCTCAACAAGAGCTTCGGCCCCGTCCATGTGCTGCACGACGTGGACTTCTCCGTGCGCCTGGGTGAGGTCATGGCCCTCGTCGGCGACAACGGAGCCGGCAAGTCGACCCTGATCAAGTGCATCGCCGGGATCCACCCCATCGACTCGGGGCAGATCGAGTTCGAGGGCAAGCCCGTCTCGATCGACGGACCGCGCACCGCCTCCGCGCTCGGCATCGAGATCGTCTACCAGGACCTCGCCCTCGCCGACAACCTCGACATCGTGCAGAACATGTTCCTCGGCCGCGAGCGGCGCAAGGGCATCGTGCTGGACGAGCCGTCGATGGAGGAGGCGGCCCGTGAGACCCTCGCCCGGCTCTCGGTCCGCACCGTCAAGTCCGTCCGCCAGCAGGTGGCGAGCCTGTCCGGCGGGCAGCGGCAGACCGTCGCCATCGCCAAGGCGGCGCTGTGGGAGTCCAAGGTCGTGATCCTGGACGAGCCCACGGCCGCGCTCGGCGTCGCCCAGACCCGGCAGGTCCTCGACCTCGTCCGGCGTCTCGCCGACACCGGGCACGCCGTCGTGCTCATCTCGCACAACATGAACGACGTGTTCGAGGTGGCCGACCGCGTCTCGGCCCTCTACCTCGGCCGGGTCGCCGCGGACGTCGCCACCTCCGAGGTGACCCACGGACAGGTCGTGGAGCTCATCACCGCCGGCCGTTCCGGTGATCTCGGCCTCGCGCCGCAGACCGCCGCCGAGAGCATCTGAAAGGGGACCAGATGTCCACTGACGCCCCCCAAAGCAAGGAGGCCGCCGTGAAGCTGGCGGACTCGGACTTCTCGAACGACCGGCGCAAGCACGACATGAACTCCGCGCTGCTGGACTACTGGCACAAGATCAAGGCCGGTGAGCTGGGCGCGCTCCCCGCCATCCTCGGCCTGATCGCGCTGGTGGCCCTGTTCACGGCGCTGAAGCCCGACACCTTCCTCAGCAAGGGCAACATCGCGAACCTGGCCACCCAGGCGCTGCCCATCACGATCCTCGCCATGGGTCTGGTCTTCGTCCTGCTGCTGGGCGAGATCGACCTGTCGGCCGGTGTGGCCAGCGGTGTCTGCGCCGCGGTGATGGCCAAGCTGATGGTCGACTCGGGACAGTCCTGGTACGTCGCGGTGCTCAGCGCCGTGGCGATCGGCGTCGTCATCGGGACGGTGATCGGCTGGCTGGTCGCGTTCCTGCGCATCCCATCGTTCGTGGTGACGCTGGCGTTCTTCCTGGGCCTGCAGGGCATCACGCTGTGGCTGATCGGCGACGGCGGGACGGTGCCCGTCCGCGACGACTTCGTCGTGGCGCTCGCCAACAAGAACATGCCGATCTGGCTCGGCTGGGTGCTCGCCATCGCCTGCGTCGTCGGCTACTCCGCGACGCTGCTGCTGCGCTGGCGCCGCCAGAACGTCCGCAACCTGCACTCCAAGCCGCTGGGCCTCGTGGTCGCGCAGTGCGGCGTCGTCGCGGCCGCGCTGCTGATCAGCACCTACGTGCTGAGCCTGGACCGCGCTCCCAGCCCGCTGATCACCCTCGGCGGGATCCCGTGGGGGGTGCTGCTCGTCGGCGGCCTGCTCGTGATCTGCACGTTCGTGCTCGGCCGCACCGGCTACGGGCGGCACATCTACGCGGTGGGCGGCAACTCCGAGGCGGCCCGCCGGGCCGGCATCAACGTCACCCGCATCAAGATCTCGGTGTTCATGATCGCCTCCGGGCTGGCGGCGGTCAGCGGCATCGTCGCCGCGTCCCGCCTCAGCTCCGTCGCGACCAACTCGGGCGGCGGCAACACGCTGCTGTACGCGGTGGGCGCCGCTGTCATCGGCGGGACGAGCCTGTTCGGCGGGCGCGGCAAGGCACGCGACGCCGTGCTCGGCGGCCTCGTCATCGCGCTCATCGAGAACGGGCTGGGGCTGCTCGGCACGAAGGCCTACCTGAGCTACCTCATCACCGGGATCGTGCTGCTGTTCGCCGCGAGCATCGACGCCCTTGCGAGGCGCCGCCGGTCCAGCGCGGGCAGATGACCCGGTGGACGCGGTAATCCCGTGAACACGGTGACCCCGTGAGCGCGGCCGGAAACGCCCGGGAGTCGGTGGCCCGCCCCACCGGCTCCCGGGCCTGGCCGCGAGGCCGCTCGGACAGGCCCTCCGACGGTGCCCGGACGGAGAATCCGACTGCTACGCTCACTCACCACGACCGCCAGGCGCGCGGCGGCGGTGCGGCACGGTGGGAGCCCCTCGGCATGTCAGTGACGCCTGTTCTGGACCTGCGCGGCATCGACAAGAGCTTCGGCTCGGTGAAGGTGCTGCAGGACGTCGCGTTCTCCGCCTACCCGGGCGAGGTCACCGCGCTCGTCGGCGACAACGGCGCCGGCAAGACCACCCTCGTCAGGTGCATCGGCGGGATCCACTCCTTCGACAAGGGCGAGTACCGCTTCGAGGGCGAGCAGGTCCGGGTCGGCTCCCCCCGCGACGCCAGCCGCCTCGGCATCGAGATCGTCCACCAGGACCTCGCCCTCTGCGAGAACCTCGACATCGTCCAGAACCTGTTCCTCGGCCGTGAGGAGCGCCGCGGCCTCGCCCTCGACGAGACCCTCATGGAGGAGCTGGCGCGCACGACGCTGTCGGGCCTCGCCGTCCGCACCATGGGCTCGGTCCGGCAGCGCGTCTCGAACCTGTCGGGCGGCCAGCGGCAGACCGTCGCGATCGCCCGCGCCGTGCTGTGGGACAGCAAGGTCGTGGTGCTCGACGAGCCCGCCGCAGCGCTCGGCGTCGCGCAGACCCAGCAGGTCCTGGAGATGGTCCGGCGGCTCGCCGACAAGGGCCTCGCCGTCGTGCTGATCTCCCACAACATGAACGACGTGTTCGCGGTCTCCGACCGGATCGCCGCGCTCTACCTCGGGCGGATGGTCGCCCAGGTCCGCACCGCCGACGTCACCCACCGGCAGGTCGTGGAGCTGATCACCTCCGGCTCCAGCGGAGAGCTGGGGCTGCGCCGATGATGAGGGCGGGCCCGTCACAGGAGGACATCCGGCGCCACAACCTCGGGACGCTGCTGCGCTTCGTGCACCTGCGCGGCCCCGCGTCCCGGGCCGTGCTCGCCGAGTCCCTCGGCCTCAACCGCAGCACGATCATGGCGCTGACGTCCGACCTCACCTCCGCCGGGCTGGTGCGCGAGGAGCTGCCGCGCGGACCGGGGCGCCGCGCCGGGCGTCCGTCGCTCGTGGTGCGGCCCGAGTCGACCCGCGTCTACGTGCTGGCGTTCGAGGTCGGCGTCGACCGGCTCGTCGTCGCCCGCGTCGGCCTCGGCGGCGTCGTGCTGGACCGGCGCGAGGGCGTCCGCGCCCGCGACTCCGACCCCGCCGACCTGCTCGGCGTGCTCGTGGCGGGCGCCCGCTCCCTGGTCCGCAAGGCCGAGCGCGACGCCGTCTGCGTCGGCGCCGCCCTCGGCTTCCCCGGCACCGTCCGCCGCTCCGACGATTCGATCATGTTCGGGCCGAACCTGGACGTGGGCGGGCTGCGCCTCGGCGACGCCCTGTCCCGCCGGCTCGGCCTCGGCATCCCCGTCTCGGTGTGCAACGACGCCAACCTCGGCGCGGTCGCCGAGCACGAGCGCGGCGCGGGGGTGAACTGCGACAACCTCATCTACCTGCACGGCGACGTGGGCGTCGGCGGTGGCATCATCGCGCACGGCCGGCTGCTCGGCGGCGACGAGGGGTTCGGCGGCGAGATCGGGCACATGGTGATCAATCCCGGGGGCCGGCCCTGCGCCTGCGGCTCGAAGGGCTGCCTGGAGGCCGAGGTGGGGGAGCGGACGCTGCTCGACCTCGCCGGCCGCAAGGAGATACCCGGCCAGCCCGGGCGCGACGCGGTCCGCGCCGTCGTCGCCGCGGCCGACGCCGGCGACATCAAGGCCCGGGAGGCGCTGCACCGCGTCGGCAACTGGCTCGGGCTCGGCGTCGCCAACCTCGTGAACCTCTTCAACCCGGGCCTGGTCATCTTCGGCGGCACGCTCCGCGACATCTTCCTGGGCGCCGCCGCGCAGATCCGCAGCGTCCTGGCGACCAACGCCCTCGCCGCCCCCCGCGAGAAGGTCAAGCTGCGCACCGCCACCCTGGGGGACGACACCACCCTGGTCGGCGCCGCCGAGTTCGCCTTCGCCGAGGTGCTGGCCGACCCCGTCCAGGTCCTGACGCGGCTCAGAGCCCCTGAGACGGTGTGAAGCGCGTGAAGGCGCCGTAGCCGCTCCCGTAGAAGACCAGGGGGCCCGCGCCCTGGTGCTCCGCGAGGTCGTGGGCGCGGGCGACGACGATCAGATGGTCGCCGGCGACGTGCTCCTGCTCGACCGAGCACTCGATCCAGGCCAGCGCGCCGTCGATCAGGGGAGCGCCGCCGGGGCCGCGCGTCCAGCGGACGCCGTCGAACTTCTCCGGGCCGCTTCCGAAGGCGAGCCGGTCGGAGACGTCCCGTTGCGGCTCGGCCAGGATGCTGACGCACAGGCGGGCCGCGGTGCGCATGATCGGCCAGGTGGTGCTGGTGTGCGCCACGCAGAACGCCACCAGGGGCGGGTCGAGGGAGACGGACGTGAACGAGTTCACGGCCAGGCCCGCGGGGAGCCCCGATGCGGGATCGATGGCGGTGACGGCGACGACGCCGGTGGGGAACCTGCCCAGCACCGAGCGGAACGCGGCCGGGTCGAGGCCGGTCGCCGAGGGGCCGGACGAGCGGTCGGGCGATCCGTGCATTGGGGTCCGTTCCGTCGGCGGGGGTACGTCGATGTCCACTAAAGCCCGTGCCGCGGCTCGCTGATTCCCCTCCGGGACGATCTCCGTCGAAGGTCCCGCCCGGGTTCGGTCCGCGGACGGAGGCCGCCGCTACGGGCGCGGCGCCTCGGCCGGAGTCTGGGCCGGGACGGCCGTGTAGGGGGTGAGGAACACGACCGCGGACATGCCGTCCATGATCAGGCGTCCGGTACCGGCCAGCGCCGCCCTGGCGTGGGCCGGGAGGCGCGGGCCCTCGTGCAGCCCGGCCCAGGCGATCCAGCCGACCCCGACGACGGCCCAGTAGGAGACGAGCCGGTACAGGCCGACGGCCGCGGCGGCGGGTGACAGCGTCGCGCCGAACGCCACCAGCGACGCGGCCATGCTGCCCTCGATGGCGCCGAGGCCGCCGGGCAGGAGCGGGAGCAGGCTGCCCGCCGCCTGGGCGGCGAAGTAGGTGAGGGCGACGCCGTTCGGTGCGACGTCGACGCCGACCGCGTGCGCCGCCGACAGCAGCGCCAGGATGTCGAACACCCAGTTCAGCAGGGCCAGCGCGATGAGCGCGGCCCAGTCGCGCAGGGTCGGCCGCAGGATGTCGCGGACGCCCGCGAGCCGCTCCGCGTACGGTGCGATCTTCGGGTGGGCGAGCGCGGCCCGGTGGGCGCGGCGCAGCGGCGCCGTCAGCAGGGCGCGCAGCGGGCGCCACCGCAGCGCGGGGACGAGCAGCACGGCCAGGACCAGCGGGACGGCCAGGGCGAGCAGCGCGAAACCGCGGGCGTGCGGGTCGGCCACCAGTGCCAGGAGGCCGATCAGGGAGTAGGCCGAGGTGGTGATCACTCCGCCGGCCAGGATCACCGCGGTGGCGAGCTGGGTCGAGGCGCCCGCGCGGCGGAACTGCCGGAACGTGTAGACCACGCTCACCGCCGGGCCCGCCGGCAGCGTCGTGGACAGGGCGTTGCCCGCGTAGGTGATCGCGAACGCGCGGCGCAGCGGCATCCGCAGCCCGCCGACGCGCAGCAGCCGGCGCTGGAGCCGGGCGAACGCGCCCATCGAGCCCGCCACGGCCAGCACGACCATGGTCAGCCAGCCCGGGTCGGCGTGCGAGGCGGCCCTCCAGATGGCGCCGAGGTCGGGGAGTTCGTCGCGGTAGAGGGGGAGCGCGGCCAGGGCGCCGAGGACCAGCGCCCACTGGACGATCAGACCGGCTCTGCGCCGCCACCACGGGCGCACCGGGGCCTGCTCGTCAGGCTCGTTCAGGAGGGGGAACGGCGGGTCGGCTTCGGCCGGGGGATGGACCGGTGCCGTGACTGTGTCGTTCATGTCCCGGTCACCTCGCAAGCTCGCCCGCCATGCGCAACCTACGGTCCGGGTAGGACATTCCCCCGGGAGTGAAAACAAACCGCAAAGTGACTTGTGCCACGTCCGTCGCGAGGACGCGGCCGGCGGGCGGATGGAAGACCTGTCGCAGTGCCTCGCCGGATGATCGTTTGATGTCCGGCGTTTCTGTTCTGTCCTGATTTCTGCCCGTTCTCGCGGAAAGGACGCCCTCCGGATCGGGTGAAGGCCGGGTGAAGAACTCCCGCAACTTCGACTTCCACGGCACCGTCCGCGCCAACCTCGCCCACTACCGGCCTGACGAGCGCC
>NZ_JBEZJI010000026.1:0-115374 GCF_040649435.1 Actinomadura sp. NPDC048955 | reverse complement strand
GACACTCGCCTGGGAAACCCCAGCCCAGCGACTCGCTAAGCTCCTGACCAAAGCCAGTTGATCAACCGGTGTTGCGACGACCCCTCGAATGCGCCGGGTCTGGGCGGGGGCGTTTTGGCTGGTGGAACCTAGGGGATTCGAACCCCTGACACACGGCTTGCAGAGCCGATCATGAACCCCTGGCCCGACCTGGCGACCCGCTGGCCTGGGCCTCCTCGGCGATCTCCCCATAGTTGACCGTGAGTTCCCCTTGATTACCCCCTCGGCACGCAACGGGCACGCCGGACGATCTGCCGCTCCGCAAGGTGGAGTGACCAAGACGAGCACTAACCCCTACGTGACCAGCGGACAGACGGCCTCACCGCACACGAACGGGGCCGCCCGTTCCGTGATTGTTCCGCGCGGTGTCGGGCTGCTGTCGCGTGGCGCCCGGCTTCGTGATTGCCCGGGGCGTGCGGCGTAGCCGCTGTTGTTCCCCCACCTTCCTTCCCCCGGCCCCGACGAGACCTGTACTTAGCGACGGACAAGTTCCGTCAAGGGTGGCCGCAGGCCATCACGTAGTGACGCCGTAGGCGCCCTTGACGGGTTCTGGCCGTCGCCATCCTCGACGGATCGGGGTCGGGGGAGCCCCGCACCCTTCCAGGCCAGCTTTGGACTTCTCTCGGGCGAGGTCTTCTATACAGTCGTCATCGGAGACTTGGACCACTGTGAGGCTGCTTTGGGTACTTGGGGCTACGGGCCCTTCGATAGCGACTACGCCGAAGATTTTCTGGAGGATCTGGCAGGGGTGGACGACATCGTTGGTCGCCTGCGCGAGGTTATGTCACGGGTCGCCGATGCGCCCGGGCCGGTGGATTCGATTGAAGGCGATGACGCGGTGGTGGCCGCAGCGTTGACCGCTGTCCGGTCCGGGGGCATGGTCGTGGATTCGGAGACCGCAGGAGACTTGGTGGACCTCGTGTTCCTGTGCTCGGAGGATCTTCGGTCACTGGCCGCACGGACGTTCGATAAATTGCTCAACCCCGTCGAGAACGAGTGGTACGGCTTGTGGGCTTTGTCGAACGGAATCGACCAGGTGGCGGCGGAGTTCGAGCCTTACAGACAGGCGCTATCGGAGCGATGACGGGGGCATTCGTGCTGCCTCGGTGCGTGTGATGTCTGGGCGGCGGCGCGCCCCTGTCACAGCCGTTCGCCGGCAGGTACGGCGGACGCGTCGCGATGCGCGGCCGGGCGCGGCCGTCCGATGACCGGCGCCCACGCCGCACCCTCCGGGCGGCCTGGCGCGGAGCCGCGCAGCGGCCTGAGCGCCGCCGCCCCTTGAGTGCGATGGCCAAGGCTGAACTCAAGAAGACGAAGCGATCGGGCACGCAACGGGCATGGAAGCGAAAGAAGCGATCGTGAGAGACGAGAGCCCAGGTCAGGACATGGCGTCCGACCTGGGCTTTTTCGTGTGTGGAGCCTAGGGGATTCGAACCCCTGACACCCGGCTTGCAAAGCCGGTGCTCTACCAACTGAGCTAAGGCCCCTGGTCTTCTGTTGCTTGACCTGCGGTGACTGCCGATCGGCGTGACCGGTGACGATCGTACACCGTGGGAGGAGCGGTGGTTTCCAGGCCGGGCGGCCGTCGAGACCCTCGGCGGCTTACTGGTCCTCGGGACAACGGCGGCCAGCCGGGCGGGGGCGGTGCCATGGTTGCATCGGCCGGGAGTTACGCCTCCAGTTTCAGTCACGTCGCGAACGTCGTCAGGCGGGGTCCGCTGCACGCAGCGGCAGGAGGATGAAGCAGCCCACGTGGCGGGGTGGCGCAAGGTGGGGTTTCTTGGTGCGCCCGCTGAGTTCGGCTTCCTTGGCCAGGGCCAGGTCATGTCGCGCCTCACGAGGAGCGCGGGATAGGGCCCGCACCGGTCCGCGCCATCATGGTTCGGCCCTGGTCAGAACGGCTGGCTGAGACGGCTGCCGCGACTGGTCTGGCGCGGGGCTGGGAGGAGTCGACCCCCGGTTCATACCTTCGAAGGAATTGTTGCTATTCCTGGTGGAGGCCACGATCCTCACTCATGGATACGCGACTCGGGATTTTGCTCCCCACCAACCGGTCTCAGTGGGATGACGCTCGCCGTTTGGTCGACTTCGCCGTCCAGGCCGAACTTCTCGGCTACGACTCGGTTTGGGCCAACGACACGCTGCTCGGCCCGCGGATCGAACCGCTGGCCATGCTCGCCGCCCTCTCGTCGGCGACCGAACGCGTCACGCTGGGGACGGCCGCGCTCCTGCCCGCCTTCCGCCGTCCGGTGATGGCGGCCCAGGCGCTCGCGTCCATCGACCACCTCTCCGCGGGACGCCTGGTAGTCACCGTGGGTGCGGGATTTCCCGGCCGGTCGGAGATCGAGTATGCGGTGTCCGAGGTGCCGTGGGAGCGCCGTTTCGGACGGTTGGACGACACCGTGGCGCTGTGGCGAGCACTGTGGTCTGGCCAACGTGCCTTCCACGGCACGGTGCTGCACTACGACGATTTGCCTGAATCCACACCTTCTTACCGGCCCGGCGGGCCGCCGATCTGGCTGGGCGGGGCGAGCCCGTCGGCGTTGGAGCGCACCGGACGGCTCTACGACGGATGGCTGCCCTACCCGCCCGACCCCGCCGACTACCGGACGGGCCTCGCGGCAGTACGGTCGGCGGCTGCGACGGCGGGCCATTCAGAGGACGCGGTCGACCCGGCGCTGTTCGTCACGGTGTTGATCAGCGAGGAACCGGAAGGCTTGGAACGGCGGCTCGACTCGTACTGCCGATCTACCTACGGGCTGCCCTACGAGACGGTGCGGACCGTCCAGGCGATCGTCGCAGGTCCGGCCGAGCACGTGGCCGCCACCTTGGGCCGTTACGCGAAGGCAGGCGCGGAGCACCTCGTCTGCCGCATCGCCGCGCCGTCCCTCGACACCCAACTCGACCAGCTGGAGCTCATCGCCAAGGTCATCCGCCCTGCACTGCAAATCCCCTCGCGAGCTTGAGGGGAGCCCGGTTCTCGCACTCGACGGCTGCGTTGTGACGTTCTCGCACGTGCAGGGCCTGATCGTCCGCACGGGACGCGTTCCCCGGAGACTGACCGCTGACGCGTGGTCAGGGAGCGGTGAGGAGGCGGACTTGCGCGGCTGGACCTCGGCGTCTGCCATCGGGCTGGTGCGCCTTGTCGAAGGACCGGCGGCTACCCGTGGTCGGCGTTGACGGGGGTGCGGAGGAGGAGGTCGGGCAGGGAGGCGACGGTGGGGAGGACGTGGGTGGCGCCGGCGGCGAGGAGGCGGTCGTGGTCGTGGGCGCCGGTGAGGACGCCCGCGACGATGGACGCGCCGGAGCGGCGGCCGCACAGCATGTCGCCTGCCGTGTCACCGCAGACGGCGATCTGACGGACATCGTCCACACCGAGGCGCAGGGCCGCGGTCAGGACGAGGTCGGGCCACGGCCGGCCGCGCGGGACGTCCTCGGGGCAGAGCGTCAGGTCGGCGCGGTCCCACCAGCCGAGGGTGTCGAGGACGCGGGCCTGCGTGCCGCGGCCGAAGCCCGTGAGCAGGCACACGCGGACACCGGCGCCGCGCAGCCTCGTCAGAGCGTCATCGGCGCCGGGCACGGGTGCCAGGCCGCGCCGGTCGATGAGGTCGTGGTAGGACCGCTCGAACGCCAGGTGCGCGGCCTGGGCGCGGGGTTCGTCGAAGAGCGAGCGAAAGATGCCGATCTTCGATCCGCCGCGCGCGTCGCGGAAGCGGGCGAGGGCACGGTCATAGGACGCCGTGCCGGAGACGATCCCCAAAGTGGCGATCGCCTCGGCGAAGGCGGCCTCGACGGTGTCGCCGTCCGCGACGGTGGTCCCGGCGAGATCGAGGCAGGCGACGGTGATCGGCTCTGCTTCGTTCACGCCGGGGCCTGTCGCCGGCGTGTCAGTTGTCGGACGACGTGGCCTCGGTCCACAGGTCCAGCTCGGCGCGGTCCTGCTGGAGCTTGCGCCAGACGGCGAAGCCACCGAGTGCGACGACGGCGAGGACGAGCAGCTTCTTCACGGTGGGACCCCTTCACCTTCGACTATCAAGTCAGAGCCCGGGAACGGCTCATCAGTGTCTGATTCCCCCAGGCTCTCCGCAGCCTAGCAACCGCGGCCGGGCGATCAGCACCTAAGGGCCCCTCACGGACGGCACATTCGAAGAAGCCTCGCATTTCACCCTCTCGTCGGAACGCCGGAACGGCCGCATAATCCGGGTGGACGACCTTCGGGAGTGCCGATGGCAGAAGACGACTTCCGGCGCTGGGAGCGCGAACTGGAGCCGGACGCCCCTGACGAGGGGTCGTCCGGGGCTCGCGGGCTGGTGCTGGTCGCGGGGCTGACCGCCACGGCCTGCGCGGCCGTGATCGCGTTGGGCGACGTGCCGCTCGGCACGGCCGGGCTGGTGCTCTCGTCGGTCATTCTGCTGCTGTGGCGCATCGGAATGTGATCCGCCATCATCTCGGCATGGATCTGCGCGGAGCGAACGTCCTGCTGACCGGCGCGACCGGCGGAATCGGCCAGGCGCTGGCGAGGGCCCTCGCGGGTCGCGGCGTCCGGCTGGTGCTGACGGGGCGCCGGGCCGACGTCCTGGAACCGCTGGCAGAGCGGCTCGGCGGCCGCGCCATCGTCGCCGACCTGGCTGATCGGGCGACGGCCGAGAGCCTCCTGGACGAGGCGGGCCGGGTGGACGTGCTGGTCGCGAACGCGGCGCTGCCGGCGTCCGGGCTGCTCTCGGAGTACTCGATCGGGGAGATCGACCGGGCGCTGGACGTGAACCTTCGGGCGCCGATCGTGATGGCGAAGCTCGCCGCCGCGCAGATGGCCGATCGTGGCCGCGGCCACCTGGTCTTCGTATCGTCACTGTCCGGTAAGACGGCATCCGGGCACGCTTCCCTCTACAACGCGACGAAGTTCGGTATGCGGGGATTCGCCCTGGCCCTGCGTGAGGACCTGCGCCCGCACGGCGTCGGCGTCTCGACGGTCTTCCCCGGCTTCATCCGGGACGCGGGCATGTTCGCCGAGGCCGGGGTGACCCTGCCCAGGGGGGTCGGGACGCGGTCGCCCCGGGACGTGGCGCGCGCGACCGTCCGGGCCGTCGAGCGCGACATCGCGGAGATCGACGTGGCGCCGCTCGGGCTGAGGATCGGCGCGCGGATCGGCGGGGTCGCGCCGGTCCTGTCGGCCGCCGTGCAGCGGCGCGCGGGCGGGCACCGGATCTCGCAGGGCCTCGCGGACGGGCAGCGCGGCAAGCGGTAGCGACAAATCGGGATCTTCCGGCGATAATCCGGGCGGGCCCGCTTGATCAGCGGGACGAGCCGGCGCAGCGCCCGGGCCGTACCCCGCCCGCCGCACGCGCCCCCGCGCGAGGAGGGTCTGCGCATGTGGACGGGCAGGAATATCGTGATCGGGACGGCCGCCGCGGCCACCCTGACGCTGGTGGCGGTGCCCGCGCGGGCGGCCGAACCGGCGGACGCGACCGTGGTGCCGGTGCAGGTCACCGGCGACCCAGCGAAACGCTTCAACCTGGTGGTACTGGGGGACGGCTATACGGCGGCGGACATGCCGAAGTTCCGCGCGCACCTTGCCAAGCACCTCAACGACCTGTGGACGATCGAGCCGTTCAAGTCGTATCGCAGCTACATCAACGTGTACGCGGTGGAGATTCCGTCAGGTGAGTCCGGCGTGAGCTGTGACGCGGCGTTGTCCTCACCGCGCCGCAACACTCCATTGAGTATGGCCTTCTGGAGCGGCTGCAGAGATGACGGCATTCAGCGTCTCCTTGTCATGAACTCTGCGGCCGCCAAGACATATGCGGACCTCGTCCAAGGCACGACTGTAGGAAACCGTCAGATCCTCGCGCTCGCTAACAGCGACACCTACGGCGGCGCAGGCGGCGCCTATGCGACGGCGTCCGGTGGGAACGCGATGTCGGCTCTCATAGCGCCGCACGAACTCGGCCACTCGCTGGGTGGGCTGGACGACGAGTACGACTACTACCAGCGGGGCGTCCCGGGCGGGACGTACACCGGTCCTGAGCCCGGCTCCATCCACCACACGCTTCTGACCGAAGACGCGATGAAGGCGCAGAAGCAGAAGTGGTGGCGATGGCTCGGCGAGCGGAGCGAGGCCGGGGGCACCATCGGACGGTACGAGGGTGGCCTCTACTCAAGTAAGGGCGTGTGGAGGCCGAGCCAGCACTCGATGATGAAAACGCTCGGCTACTACTACGACCAGGTCGCCCGAGAACGGATGACCCAGCGGATCTCAGGCAAGGTCAACCTCGTCCAGGCGAACACACCCACGAATGCCCCGGTGGGCGACGACCGTGTGCTGTGGGTCGAAACGATGCATCCGACCGGCCACTCGTTGTCCGTCGCATGGACGGTCGATGGGAAGGCCGTCGGCCGGGGCGCGAACCTTGACCTGTCCAGGCTGCACCTACGGAAGGGCAAGCACACGGTCGAGGCGACGGTCACCGACCCCACCGGCTTCGTCCGGGACCCTGCCGTCCGGTCATCCGCCGCGCTCACGCAGGTGCGTACCTGGACGGTCGACACCGGCATGACCACCTCACCCGAGAACGTGCCTGCCGACTTCAGCTCGTCCACTCCAATCGACAAGCCCGTGGGAGGCGATTCCGTCGTCTACGTGGAGACGACCCACCCGGTGCAGAGCGCGCCGAAGGTGAAATGGGTGCTGGACGGGCGGCCTGTACGCGGTAGTGACCGAGACATCGATCTCGGACGGTTCCGCTTGGCGAAGGGCACGCACACGCTCGTCGCACGGGTCGGCTCCAAGACCCGCACCTGGACGATCGACGCGCAGGCGCCGACAGTGGCGTACGAGCTGTCCAAGGCAGCACAGAGCCAGGTTCGTCCTGGACGGACGCCCGAGTACGTCTTCGACGGGCCCTTCGCCATGCGGCTCACCGGCGCGGACGACCGTCCAGGCGTGGTCGTCTCGGAGTTCCGCGTGGACGGCGACGGCTGGTTCAACTACTTCGGCTGGCCGACCGACTCGTCCGCTCCCTGGCTGTTCACTGAGAACGGCACGGTCATCGACAGCCTCACCTACGGCAAGCTCGGGAAAGGCCGCCACACCATCGAGTACCGCGCGATCGACCCGGCGGGCAACGTCGGCAAGCCTGGCAGGTTCATCGCCACTCTCCGCTGACCCCTGGCACCCGACCATCTCACCGCACTCTGCTACCGGCCATCGGGCCTCTTCCACGCGACCCACCGTCCCCCGCGCCCGGCGACGACATCGTCGGCACCGCACGACCATGGCCGCCTGGAAGCGCACCGCCGCCTGCCGACCTGGTCCCCCAACTCGGGGCCAGGTCGGCCCGGCCTCGATCAGCGGCGGGGCAAGCTGGGTGCGGGTCGGGTGATGAGGTACCAGGTTCCGGCCTTGAGGACGACGCCGAGGGGAGACGATCGGCGACTGATCGGGGCGGGATCGTCCAGTGTCCCGGTCAACTGACGCTGCCAGAGGGCCTCGAACTGGCGTCGGGGATTTTCAACGTTCAGGGGCAGGCTTCACGGCAGGTTCCGGAGCGTGGGTGGTGGCGCCGGCGTCGAGCAGGGGCGTGGGGGCGGCGGCGTCAGGCAGGGGCGCGGCGGCGGGAGCCGGGGAGCGGCGCGCGGTGGCGAGGACGGAGCCGCCGAGGATCAGCACGAAGGACGCGATGATCGTCCCGGTGAGGGGCTCGCCGAGCAGGACGACGCCGGCCGCGACCGCCACGGCCGGGTTCACGTAGGTGAACACCATGCCCCGGGAGGTGCCGACCTCCCGGATGAGCTCGAAGAACACGATGAACGCCAGCGCCGTGCAGACCAGGCCGAGGGTGATGAGCGCGGCGAGGACGCGCCCGCCGGGCATGGCGCTCGGCCAGGTGGCGATCGCCGGACCGGTGTAGGCGAGCGCGGCGATCGCCAGCGAGAACGCGGCCATCTGGAGGCTCGGGAGGTCCTGGAGGCGCCGGGTGGCGATCATCGGGGCGATGGCGTACCCGACCGCGACCAGCATGACCTCGCCGATCGCCCAGGTGCTGCCGCCGCCGAGGTGCGGCCCGGCGAGCACGCCGACGCCCGCCAGGCCGACCAGCAGCCCCGCCCACCGGAGCGGTCCGAGCCGCTCGGCGTCCCCGGTGAGCCGGGCGAGCACCACGCCGATGATCGGGACGGCGGCGATGAGCAGCCCCGTCATGGAGCTGGTCAGCCGGTTCTCGGCGTCCGACAGCAGCGCCCACGGGCCGAGGATCTCCACGGCGGTGAACAGCAGGAGCGGGCGCCAGTGCCGGCGGACCACGTCCAGCCGCCCGGCCCTGACCGCCAGCGGCAGCAGGATGAGCGCGCCGAGCGCCGTGCGGGTGAACACCACCATGGGGACCGAGACGCTCTCGACCGCCACCTTGATCAGCAGATAGGGGATGCCCCACAGCACGCCCATCAGCGCGAACAGCATCCAGCCGCGGCGACTCAACCCGACCTCCGTTCTCGACCGCCCCCGCCCGGGCCGCCTTCCGCCCCCGAGACCTTCGCGGGGCCGGGCACGTTGGCGATCGGCGCGGGCACCCGGGGTCCGACCCGGGACGGACGTTCAGAATGAGGGTCGGCGAGATGTGCTGTCTTGAACGCTGTTGCGGTAAACGCCCGGGGTGACGCCCAGCACGCGCCGGAACCAGCGGGTGAGATGCGCCTGGTCGGCGAACCCGACGAGCGTCGCCGCCTCGGCCGGACGGTGTCCCGCGTCCAGCAGCGCCCGGGCCCGGGCGACCCGGTGCTGGGCGAGCCACGCGTAGGGCGGCATGCCCATCGCGTCCCGGAAGGCGCGCAGCAGCTGGTAGCGCGACAACCCCAGGTCGGTGGCGACTTCGGCGAGCGTCGGCGGGGCGACCAGCTCGTCGGACAGGCGGTTCGCGACCGTCCTCGCGATGCGTCCGGCTTCGGCCCCGCGGTGGGCCGGGACCGCCTTGGGGCCGGACGCCGCATGCCGCCGGACGAGCGCGCCCAGCACGCCGAGCAGCCGCGACTCGCCCTCGAGCGGGTCGGACCCGAGCCTCAGGGCGTGGTGGGCGAGGCGCAGCGCCTCGCCGAGCCCCCGGTCATCGATGATCGGGTTCGTGAAGTGCGGTTCGGCCGGGACCGGGCCGGGCTCCGCGGTCGTCGCCGCGCCCAGCAGTTCGGCGGCGGGATAGAGGCACAGGTACGCGAACCCCTCTGGGCGCGCCGGACCGCCGGTGTGCGCCTCGCCCGGCTCGACCACGACGACGCTGCCGGCCGCCGAGTAGATCCTCTCGCCCCGGTAGAGCATGGTCTCCGTGCCGTCGACGGTGACGCCGATGGCGTACTCGTCGTGGGTGTGCGGCGCGTAGTGGCGGCTGCCGATGCGGGCCGTCAGCAGATCGAGCGGCGCGCCCTGGATGCCGCCCACTCGCGTCCACAGCGTCCGGTCGACTCCGCGGGCGCCGGGCGGGACCCCGCCGTCCGGACGCCGGTCAGGCCGAGAAGACGTGCCGGAGCCGCCAGCGGTCCTCGTCACGGCCGAGCTCCACGACGGCCACGCCATCCGCGCCGGTGACCCGGAACCGGTAGACCCTGCCCTCCCGGGCCGATCCGTAGGTCTTCAGCACCGCGTCGACCGCGTAGCGCGTCCCCCGCCACTCGTACGCGGTGAGCCGCCCCGCCGGGTCGTGCTCGGCTCGGACCGGCTCGTTCAGCAACTGCCCCATGCGGGGAGAGTAGCACGCGTTCGAACAAATGTTCGCAGGTCGGAGAGGCCTTCCCGCGCGGCCGGGCACCGCCTCCGGGCCGATCGGGGCGCGAAATCCACCGTGCCGCCGGGCGTGGCGCACCGCTCGCCTCCATGGCGCCGAGCCGAATCACGCGGGTCATGAACAGACCAACGGCAATCACCCCCGACCTCATCCCGATCACGCAGTCGCCACCCGCCGGCCCCGCGAGAAACCCCCTCGACGCCGTCGCCGACGCTCGGCGATTCCGAGCCCGCCGAGCAGCGGCCAGGAGAGTGTGGAGCCGTTACGACTGCCGCGCCATGATCGGGCGCGCCGCCGTGTCCGGCGAGGCCTCCAAGGGGAGTTGTCCACAGGTTGTGGGTAACCGTCGCACACACCTCCCTCATCGTCGCAGCAGGGCGTTCCGGGGTCGCGTCCACAGGCGGATCCCCAGAACAGCCGGGCTTTCCACGGTCCGGACGGCGCATCGGCCGCCGCCCTTCTCATCCTGGCCGAGGTCGCGCGTCCGTCCACAGAATCCACAACCTGTGGATAACTCTCGTGCACAACCTGGGTACGACCGCGCGGATCCGCGTCCACATTCTTCCCCAGCCCGCCCCCAACCCGCGTGCTCAGTTGTCCACGTCGTGGAAAAGCCGCTGACCAGCGGAAGAACCCCCTCTGCGCCGACCTTCTCCACACCCCGTTCACACCCTGTGGGCGAATTCTCTCCACAGCCCCACCGCACCGGTGGACAGAGTTGCCCACAACAATCCCCAACCGCGTCCCCAACGTCGCCCCCCACCAGGGGCGACACGAGGGTGAACGTCCTCCCGGCCCCACACCGGCCGCCGGCCCGGCGGTCGCACGCGGGACGATCAACATCGAGTGGCCCCACGCCAGGGCCCTCACCCGCGCGGGTCCGGTCAGCGCGCGTCTCCGGTCGATGAAGCCGGACCGTCGACGGGGACGGCGGCTTCGAGGTCGGCCAGGCGGCCGAGGTCGTCGGCCAGCTCGGACGGGTCGGCCGGCCCGATCGCGCGGGCCTCGGCCACGAGGGCGCGGACGAGAGGCCATTCCTCCAGGTGGGCGGCCGCGTCGGCGCGCAGGACCAGAGCTTTCAGACGCTCGGACGGGGACAGCGCCTCACCGGAGCGCAGGAGCCGGTCGAGGATCCGGGAAGCGGCGAGGTGGTCCCCCTTCGACTCGCCCAGGAGCGCGGCCATGTGGAATGCCCGGGCCACCTTCTCCTCCGGGATGGGCGCGTGCCGCGTGTCGTCCGAGATGGCCTGGCCGATGCGGAGCTGGAGCCCGTCCGGGTCGCTGAGCAGGAACTGCCGGACGCCGTACGACATGTCCCGCAACGCGCTCAGCCGAGGAAGCCCCCGGGTCGGGACCCGGCCGAGGGCCTCGCGGAGCCCGCCGCGAAATGCCTCATACAGGTCGTCCACCTCCGTCGTGGTGATGTAGCACATGTTCATGGACGCGGCCGGATCGTGCTTCTTCCACCCGAAGAACTGCAGTTCGACGTCGCCGCGCCGGACCGCGAGGTACGGGTTGGGACGCGTCTGCCAGGTGGTCTGCTCGAATCCGAGCGCCCGGTAGAAGTCCCAGGTCGACTGGATCGACCGGCACGGAAAGATCGGAATCGCCTTCTCACCCATGGTCGGGAGCGTAGAAAAGACAAGGGAGTTTAGTCAAGTTTGACTACATGCGATCCTGGTGACGATGAGCTGGTCGCCAGGCGCGAACCGCCGAGGTGGGGAATGATGTGCGTCATCGCGATCATGCGCCCGCCGCCCATGGGCGCACTTCACGGCGCGGGGACCGGAGGAGTCCACGAAGATCGGTCTCACCGTCCGGCGGGCGCCACTCCCGGGAGTGGCGACATCCCATCGCCAGAGTTTTCCACAGGCTGTGGAAAGGGAGGCATTCGTGGACTTCAACGAGCACACTGCGACGCGGGCCGTCCAGGACAGTTTCCGCGACACTCCCGACCCGCGACTCCGCGAACTGCTGGAGGCGCTCACCCGCCACCTGCACGCGTTCGTAGGCGAGGTGCGGCCGTCGATCCACGAGTGGGAAAAGGCGATCGGCTTCCTCACTGCGGTCGGCCAGACCTGTACCGACACCCGCCAGGAGTTCGTCCTACTGTCCGACGTCCTGGGCGTCTCCATGCTGGTGGAGACGCTGAACGAGAACGAGGAAGGGACAGAGAGCACCGTCCTGGGCCCGTTCCACATGGTCGAGTCGCCCCCGCGCACGCTCGGCGACAGCATCGACCTCGTCGGTGAGGCACCGCCGTGCGTGGTGGCTGGTCGTGTCCTGAGCAGCGACGGGACGCCCCTGCCTGACGCGGAGGTGGACGTCTGGCAGTGCAACGACAAGGGGTTCTACGACGTCCAGCAACCGGGGATCCAACCGTCCGGGAACGGGCGTGGCCTTTTCCACACCGACTCCGAGGGCCGGTTCCGGTTCCGGACCGTCCTGCCCAGCCATTACCCGATCCCGACGGACGGCCCGATCGGACGGTTCCTGGAGGCCACCGGACGCCATCCCTACCGGCCGGCGCACATCCATTTCATCGTGCGCGCGGGCGGCCACACCCCACTGACCACCCACGTCTTCGTGGCTGGAAGTCCCTACCTGGACTCGGACGCGGTCTTCGCGGTCAAACAGAGCCTCATCGTCGATTTCACCGAGTCGGACGACGAGGAGGCGGCCGCCCGGAACGGCGTCCAAGCCCCATTCCGCCACGCCGAGTTCGATCTCATCCTGAGCCGAGACCCCGTGTGACCTGCCCCGCGCGTCTCGGCATCGCCGCGCGCCACGGGTCAGCCGCATGATCGCGACTCATGCCCGGCGATGTGACAGGGTTCGAGTCGAACACCGCCCTCACCTCCATCGCCAACTCCGCAAAAGTTATCCACAGTCTGTGGAGAACTGCCCTTCTTATCTGGATAACCGTCTCCGGGCCGCGTAGCCCTCGTTCCGCAAGGCGCCCGTGCCGCCGCCCGTATCGGCCATTGAGAAGCCCGCCTGACCAGCGCCTTCCAGCCCCGTCGCGCGCACCATCGCCCATGCGCCGCCGGCCTCCGCCAATCGGAACCCACGTTTTGCCCCATCCCAGGCCAAGAGAGCATCACCCATGGTTTGCGACGGACCGCGCATTGGGGACTTTCAGGGCATCCCGACAGATCGCGCGGGTGGTCGGCACGCCGGGAACCGCCTCAACACAGCGACCACGCATCCTCCTGCTCCCGGCAGCAGGGGACACAACGGGGGAAAACATGAGCGACCTGATCGCCGTCGCCTACGACGACCTGCCTCACGCCGAGCAGGCGCGCGAGAAGCTGGTCCAGTTGCACAAGGAGCACATCATCGAGCTGGCCGACGTCGTCATCGTCGAGCGCAAGCAGGACGGCAAGATCAAGCTCCATCAGGCTCGCAACCTCGTCGCGGGCGGCGCCCTCGGCGGCGCCGCGTGGGGCGGGCTGATCGGGCTCATCTTCTTCATGCCGCTGCTCGGCATGGCCATCGGCGGCGCCACCGGGGCGGCCATGGGCTCCGCGGCCGACACGGGCATCGACGACGACTTCATGCGCAACCTCGGCGACCAGCTGCCGCCCGGCGCCGCGGCCGTGTTCGTCCTGATCGACAAGCGCAATCCCGAGAAGGCCGTCCCGGAGATGGCACCGCTGGGCGGCAGGCTCATCCAGACCTCGCTGTCCCCCGAGCAGGAGGAGCACCTGCGCGAGGCCGTCAAGGCCGCTCGCGCGCCCCAGCCCGCCTGAGAATCCGATCCGGCGGCGGCAGGCCCGCTCGCCGGCACGGGGCCATGCCACGCCGAACAGAGGCCGGTTTCGAGCCACTCGAAACCGGCCTCTGGCCGAGCAAGACCCGTAAAGGCCGCCGCCTGGCGACAAAGGCTGATGGGCGAACTGATCCGCACTAGCCTCGTCGCGTGAGTGATGACGTCCAGCAGGTTCAGCCGCTCGACTCTGGGATAGCCGAAGAGTGGATACGCAAGACAGATGAGCCGGACCTGCGCGCGGTCTCGGCCTCCAGACTTCGAGCCGGCCCGCTGTGGAACGTCAGCGCTTTGGTCATGGAGTTCATCCGTACCGACCCTCTCGAATCCGAACTGCGCCGCCGGATCGCAGACGCGCTTAACGGCGTCAGCGGCGTCACCAGTGTCGAGGAGGAGGACCGGGAAGTGTGGACAGTGACCGGCACTCCAACGGGCAAAGCGCTGGTAGAAGCAGTAGCCCGGGTAGTGGACGACCTAGCACCGCAGACTCGCGACGCTCTCTAGCCCACGTCACCACGACGCCCATCTCCAGGCGGGCTCGTGACGTTGATCGGGAAATTGCGGGTGTGGCAGGCTCACGCAATGATTGTCGAGCTGGCTCCCGGCTTTCTGAACTGGGACGAGGTGGACCCTTCCCGCCATCCGTTCGACCGCCCGTCCGCGGCGCGGGTGGTGAGGTCTCTCGGTCCGGCCCAACGTGTCCCCCGCCGTCCCGACGTGCCCCTCACCGACCCCGCGATGAGCGAGTGGGCAGACGGAGAGGCCGAGATGTGGGCTACCGCGATGTCGCACGCCCTGGCCGAGCGCTACGGCCGCTGGGCCGTCGGCTGGCGCTGGGCCCACGCCGAAGGTGACTTCGACGGCGGGCCCGTAGGCAGCTGGTGCTGTCCGCGGGACTCGGTCACCACACCCGAGGAGACCCTGACCCGTGTGGTCGCGGCACTGTGCGAGTGGCGCGGGTGGCTGGAGCGCCTTGCCGGCTGGTTCGAGACCTACCCGCTGGAGCCGGCCACGGCCGCGGACCAGCGGGTCCTGTGGGAGCGGGCGACCCGCAACCTGATCGATCAGGTCGTTGATCAGACCGGCTGCGGAAGCGGCTGGTACGGGCACTGCCACCAGGTCCTCACCTGGTTCCTCAGCCGCTGGCATGTGGCGGCCGGCGTCGCGAAGGAGATGGTCGACCAGGCGATCGGTGGCCGCTTCGACAGCTGGACCAGCCCCGACACGGTCCTGGTCGACGACGTCGCGGAGCGACTCGCCCTGTCGGTACGTCCTGACGTCGCCCTGAACCCCGCCGAAGCCGCACCGGACCATCTGGAACGCTGGCTAGCGGTACGTGCCTCCGTGCCCTGGCAGGACGCCGCAGAGAGCGGCTCCGACGAGCCGGTGACGCCGTCCCGAGATGGCGCCGCGGAGAGCATCCACGCCTTCGACGGTGCCATAGACCCAGCCCGTGCCGAAGGGCTCCTGACCGCTCTGGAACGGGCCCGGGCGGACGCGGCGCAGGACGCACCCCTCACTCTCGAACGGCTGTGCGACTGGCAGCAGCGCGTCCTCGGAGTGCCGCAGCCACCCCTGTTCCGGAACTCGGTCGCTTTCGCCAAAGGGGGACGGGAACGCTACGGCATCGCCCCTGACACTCCCGCCCGCCTCGAAGCCTGCCTCGCAGAGAGCGCGTCCGACGGCCGGCGGCCGCTTCCCCTGATCGCCCGCGCGGCACGCGCCTACCTCGACGTCTGCTTCTTCCACCCCTTCGATGACGGCAACGCCCGTGCCGGTTTCCTCACCCTCATCTTCGTCCTCGCCCGCGAAGGCGTCGCACTCGACGACGTGAGGCTGCTCCGGCGCGTCAGCTTCCAAGCCGACAGCCCTCAAGACCCGCTGACCCTCATCCGGTACATCGATCTCCACCTCGCGCAGACCCGGCAGAGGGCCGCGTCCCATGGCCGGGCCACGGACTGAACAAGGAAGGTGCCCCGGCCGTCGAGCGGGAGTACGCCCGGCGGCAACGCCGCGACCTCACGAAGTCAGGGTCGTTCAGGGCCTGCGGTCGTGGAAGGTGCGGCGCAGGTCGCTCACCCAGGCGTCGGGGTTCTCCCAGGGAATGAAGTGGCCGCCATGGTCATGGGCGTTGACATTGACGTGGTTGAACCAACCGGCCTGCGGACCTGCCTTGAACGCCTGGACGCGCTCGTCTGCGGTGTGGATGCCGGGCGGGTTCTCGTACGTGACGAAGGTGAGCCCGACCGGGGCCTGCACGACCGGGGTGCGGTCGTGGGCAGGGGCCCAGGGGTAGCGGTTGGCGTTGGCGTAGTACCGCATCGACGTGGCGATGGAGTTGTTCACCCAGTAGATCGTGGCGTGGGTGAGCAGGTCGTCCTTGGTGAAGACGGACTCGACGTCGCCGCCGTTGTCGCTCCAGGCGCGCCAGCGCTCCAGCAGCCAGGCGAGCAGTCCGGCGGGTGAGTCGCTCAGCCCGTGGGCCAGGGTGGCGCCGTCGAGCATGTGCACGGTCAGGTGGGACGCCGACCGGTGGTCCAGCTCGATGATGCGGGCCCGGACGTCGTCGGGCTGGTCGTCGCTAAGGGGCCGGTTCCGGGTGAAGCTCCAGGCGCGGGGCCCGTTGAAGAAGTCGAGCGGCAGCCCGGAGCCGATGTGGATGCCGTACAGCTCGCCGGCGTACTTGTGGCCGAGCTGGCTGGTGACGATCCCGCCGATGTCGCAGCCCCCGGCGGCGTACTTCTCGTATCCCAGGGTCTCGGTCATCAGGGTGTGCCAAAGGTCGGAGACCTTCCAGAAGTTGACGTCCGGGAAGCCGGTGAGGGGGCCGGGGAAACCGAAGCCGGGCAGGGACGGCACGATGACGTCGAACGCGTCGGCGGGGTCACCGCCGAACGCGGCCGGGTCGGCGAGCGGGTCGATCACCTTCGACCAGTGCCAGAACGTCCACGGCCAGCCGTGGGTGAGGATCAGCGGGATCGGGCGGGGCCCGCGGCCGGGCTTGCGCATGAAGTGCACCGGGACACCGGCGACGCTCACCTGGTAGTGCTCGTAGGCGTTGATGGCGGCCTCGGCCTTGCGCCAGTCGTAGCCGTCCCGCCAGTAGGCGACCAGCCCGCGGAGGTAGCCGTCCGGGACGCCGTAGGACCAGTCCTCGTTCCCCTCGTCCAGCGGCGGCCGGGTCAGCGTGAGACGGGTGCGCAGGTCATCGAGGACCTCGTCGGACACATGGATCGGCGTGGGCTCCAGAGGGAAGGCGTGCGGGCTGGTCATCACGTGGTTCCTTACTGGGTGAGAGAAGTGCCGTCGGCCCTCGGCAACGGGCCGGGGCCGCCGTCCCCTGGCGCGGCCGTCAGCGGCTGGGGACCGGCGCCTGCCGGTCGATCTCACGGCACAGAACAGTGATCACGTCATCGAAGACGGCGGCGCCGTGCTTCCGGATGAGAACACCGTAGAGGTCCTTGCGGCTGGCCTCCCTGACCACCCAGCTGAGGGTGGCGTGATGAACCCGGCGACCAGCGGCCAGATCGTCGTACGCGTCGCGCGCGACCCTCATCAACTCCGGACAGGCCGCAGACTCCGCCAGAATCATGCGCATCGCATCGGGGAGATTCATGCGAGGATTCTAGGTCCAGCCGGCACCACCGACATATGCCCCAGCCGCGCCCGACCGAGGATGCGCCAAGCTCACCAGCAACCGTTGAGCCTGGCGAAGCAGCCACCTGCCCAGCAACCGCAACCGACAGGGGGGCGTGGGGGCGAAGCCCCCACATCGGGGGTCCGGGGGTCGCCCCCCGGGCAGAACGACGAAGGAGTGGCGGGGAAGAAACCCGAAGGGCTTCGACCACACCACTCCCAACTCCGAAGTGGGCCTAGGTGGACTTGAACCACCGGCCTCATCCTTATCAGGGATGCGCTCTAACCGACTGAGCTATAGGCCCGGAGTGTGCCGCCGCCCCTGGCGGCGCAACGAGAGGTTACCCCATCTAGGCGGGCAACCGGAAATCGATAACCGGGGGCGGCGGGCAGGGCTACTCGGCTTCCTTGAGGGTGACCTCGACGCCGCCCACGAGGTCGGCGGCGAGGTTGTAGATGACGGAGCCGACCGTCGAGAGGGCGGTGATGAGCAGGACGTTCAGGGCGCCGACGAGGACGGTGTAACCGAAGACGCGGACGAAGGAGAACCAGCTTCCGGCGTCGACGCCGCCGGTGGTCTCGCCCTGCTCCTTGGTGAGGCTGTTGACGGTGTCGCTGATCGCGTCGAAGACGCCGAGCCCGGACAGGATCACGTACAGGACGATGACGGCGACCAGCAGGACGACGAAGCAGACCAGCGACATGACGAAGCTGAACTTCATCACCGACCAGGGTTCGAGCCTGGCGAGCTGGAGCTGGGCCTTGCGCGCGGGCTTGCCGGGCGCGGGCTTGGACGCGGCGCCGGCCGGGGCCATCGCGGTGGACGGACGGTCCTTGAGGACGGTGCCGGCGAAGCCGCGCCCACCCGACCCGGACGAGCCGGACGAGTTGCCGGAGGGCCCGCTAGCCGAATTGAACCCCTTGCCGGGACTGTCCGTACGTCCTGCCGAGACCGAACCGGACGGCTCGGCGGGTTTGGCCCAGCCCGCCGAGCCGGAGCCGCCCCCAGGGCTTGAGGCGGGACCGGCCGGGGCGCCTGCGGCGCCGCCGACCGGAGGCGCCGGCTTGGCGGCCGGCTTGGGCGGTTCGGCCGTGTCCTTGACCGGGGCGATCTCGGGTGTGCCGGCCGCCTTGGCCGGGGCGTCGTCGATCTGGGTGAGATCGGACCGCGTCTCGTCGGCCTTGCCCGCCGGGTCCGTCGCGCCGGTGTCGATGTCGACGGTGGTCTCGTCCCGCCCGGACTTGGCGGACGCGGCGGCCACCGTCTTGCCCGGCTTCCCCCTGGGCTTGCCGGTGGACTTGGCGGGGCCGGGCTTGGCGCCGGGTTTCCGGTCGCCGCCCTTGCCGGCGGCGCCGGCCCCGTCGTTGTCCTGGCCGGGCTCGGTGCTCACGTGTCCTCCTGGCCTAGTGGCTCGGTGAGGGTGCAGGATACGTCACTCACCGTCGCCCCCTTCGGCTTCGTCAGAGTCCTCCATGGACTCTACGTTCCTCGCGATGGCCACCACGCTGTCCCCGTCGGCGAGATTCATCAGACGGACGCCCATGGTCTGCCTGCCGGACTGCTTGATCTCGGCGGCGGTGGTACGGATCACGCCACCGTTCGACGTCATCGCGAACACCTCGTCGTCCAGGCCGACCATCAGGGCCCCGACCAACATCCCGCGAGATTCCACGATCTTAGCGGTGAGAACGCCCTTACCCCCACGTCCCTGCAGCGGGTACTGGTCCACCGGGGTGCGCTTGGCGTAGCCGCCCCGGGTGGCCACCAGGACGTCCTGCGAGGTGTCCTGCACGACGAGCATGTTGAGGACCTCCTGGTCCTCCTCGAACCGCATGCCGATGACGCCGGAGGTGGCGCGTCCCATCGGGCGCAGCGACTCGTCGTCGGCGCGGAACCGGATCGCCTGGGCGCCGGTGGAGACCATCAGCAGGTCGTCGTCGGACGACACGAGCCGCGCCGCGATCACCTCGTCGTCGTCGACGAGGTTGATGGCGATGATGCCGCCGGTGCGGGGCGAGTCGAAGTCGCGCAGCGCGGTCTTCTTGACGCGGCCCTTCTTCGTGCCGAGCACCAGGTAGGGGGCGACCTCGTAGTCGCGCAGGTCCATGACCTGGGCGATGTGCTCGTCGGGCTGGAAGGCGAGCAGGTTCGCGACGTGCTGGCCGCGCGAGTCGCGCCCGGAGTCGGGCAGCTCGTAGGCCTTGGCGCGGTAGACGCGGCCCTTGTTGGTGAAGAACAGGATCCAGTGGTGCGTCGTGGTGACGAAGAACTGGTCGACGATGTCGTCCTGCTTCAGCTGCGCGCCGCGGACGCCCTTGCCGCCGCGCCGCTGCGCGCGGTAGTGGTCGGTGCGGGTGCGCTTGGCGTAGCCGCCGCGGGTGATGGTGACGACGACGTCCTCTTCGGCGATGAGGTCCTCGTACGACACGTCCCCGTCGAACGGGATGATCTCGGTGCGCCGCTCGTCGCCGAACTTCTCGACGATCGGGGCGAGCTCGTCGCCGACGATCCGGCGCTGCCGCTCGGGCGAGGCGAGGATCTCGTTGTAGTCGGAGATCTCTGCCATGAGCTTGTCGTACTCGTCGATGATCTGCTGCCGCTCCAGGGCGGCGAGCTTGCGCAGCTGCATGTCGAGGATGGCCTGCGCCTGGATCTCGTCGATCTCCAGCAGGTTCATCAGGCCCTGCTGCGCCTGCGAGGCGGACGGCGAGCGCCGGATCAGGGCGATGACCTCGTCGATGCGGTCGAGGGCCTTGAGCAGGGCGCGCAGGATGTGGGCGCGCTCCTCGGCCTTGCGGAGCAGGAACCGGGTGCGGCGGACGATGACGTCGATCTGGTGCGCGACCCAGTGCCGGACGAACTGGTCGATGCGCAGGGTGCGCGGCACCCCGTCCACGAGCGCGAGCATGTTCGCGCCGAACGTCTCCTGCAGCTGCGTGTGCTTGTACAGGTTGTTCAGGACGACCTTGGCGACGGCGTCCCGCTTGAGGACGATGACCAGGCGCTGCCCGGTCCGGCCGGACGTCTCGTCGCGGACGTCGGCGATGCCGTCGAGCTTGCCCTCCTTCACCCCGTCGGCAATCTTGAGGGCGAGGTTGTCCGGGTTGACCTGGTAGGGGAGCTCGGTGACGACGAGGCAGGTGCGGCCCTGGATCTCCTCGACCTCGACGACGGCCCGCATCGTGATGGAGCCGCGGCCGGTCCGGTAGGCCTCCTCGATGCCCTTGCGGCCGACGATCAGGCCGGCGGTCGGGAAGTCGGGGCCCTTGACCCGCTCGATCAGCGCTTCGAGCAGCTCCTCGTCGGTCGCGCCGTAGTTGTCGAGGTACCAGCGGACGCCGTCGGCGACCTCGCGCAGGTTGTGCGGCGGGATGTTCGTCGCCATCCCGACCGCGATACCGGCGGACCCGTTGACCAGCAGGTTCGGGTACCGGGACGGCAGGACGTCGGGCTCCTGCGAGCGGCCGTCGTAGTTGGGGGAGAAGTCGACGGTCTCCTTGTCGATGTCGCGCAGGAGCTCCATCGCCAGGGGCGCCATGCGGCACTCGGTGTACCGCATGGCCGCGGCGGGGTCGTTGCCGCGCGAGCCGAAGTTGCCGTTTCCGTCGACCAGCGGGTACCGCATCGACCACGGCTGGGCGAGCCGGACGAGCGCGTCGTAGATGGCCGAGTCGCCGTGGGGGTGGTAGTTCCCCATGACGTCGCCGACGACGCGGGCGCACTTGAAGTAGCCGCGGTCGGGCCGGTAGCCGCCGTCGTACATCGCGTACAGGACGCGGCGGTGAACGGGTTTGAGGCCGTCGCGCACCTCGGGCAGCGCGCGCGCGACGATGACCGACATCGCGTAGTCGAGATAGCTCTTCTGCATCTCGACCTGGATGTCGACCGGTTCGATCCGTTCGCCCGGGTGGCCGCCCTCTGTGGTCACGTCCGTCACTCTCAAGACCTCTTCTGCTCGGTGGGAAGGAAGTACGTCCGCCTCTGGGAGTCAGGCCGGGGAGCCGGCCCTGGCGCGTACCTCAGATGTCGAGGAAGCGCACGTCCTTGGCGTTGCGCTGGATGAACTCCCGGCGGGGCTCGACCTCCTCGCCCATGAGCACGCTGAACAGCTCGTCCGCCTGGGCGGCGTCGTCCAGCTGGACCTGCAGCAGGACCCGGTTGTCGGGGTCCATGGTGGTGTCCCACAGCTCGTTGGCGTTCATCTCGCCGAGGCCCTTGAACCGCTGCACGAGGTCGCGGGGACGGGGGTCGCGCTTGCCCGCGGCGATCCCGGCCTCGATGATCGCGTCCCGCTCGGAGTCGGAGAAGGCGTAGTCGGCCTCGGTGCCCCGCGCGTCCCACTTGATCTTGTAGAGCGGGGGCTGCGACAGGTACACGTGGCCGGCCTCGATCAGCGGCTTCATGAACCGGAACAGCAGCGTCATCAGCAGGGTGTTGATGTGGTGGCCGTCCACGTCGGCGTCCGACATCAGGATGATCTTGTGGTAGCGCAGCTTGGAGATGTCGAACTCGTCGTGCACCCCGGTGCCGAGGGCGGTGATGATCGCCTGCACCTCGTTGTTCTTCAGGATCTTGTCGATCCTGGCCTTCTCCACGTTCAGGATCTTGCCGCGGATCGGGAGGATCGCCTGGAAGTGCGGGTCGCGGCCGCCCTTGGCCGAGCCGCCCGCCGAGTCGCCCTCCACGATGTAGAGCTCGGACCTGGCCGGGTCGGTGGACTGGCAGTCCGACAGCTTGCCGGGCAGGGACGTCGACTCCAGCAGGCTCTTGCGCCGGGTCAGGTCGCGCGCCTGCCGCGCCGCGACACGCGCCCGCGCCGCCTGCGAGGCCTTGCTGATGATCTCCTTGGCCTCGCCCGGGTTCTCCTCGAACCAGTCGCGCAGGTAGACGTTGCAGGCCCGCTGCACGAACGACTTGGCCTCGGTGTTGCCGAGCTTGGTCTTGGTCTGCCCCTCGAACTGGGGGTCGGCCAGCTTGATCGAGATGATCGCGGTGAGGCCCTCGCGGACGTCCTCGCCGGTCAGGTTGTCGTCCTTGTCGCGCAGCAGGCCCTTGTCGCGGGCGTACCGGTTGACGATCGTGGTGAGCGCCGCCCGGAAGCCCTCCTCGTGGGTGCCGCCCTCCGCCGTGTTGATGGTGTTGGCGAAGGTGTGGACCGACTCGGAGTAGGACGAGTTCCACTGCATGGCGATCTCGATCGACATGCCGGTGGTGTCGTCGCTGAAGTAGATGACCGACTCGTGCGCGGAGTCCTTGCGCGCGTTGATGTAGCGGACGAAGTCCTCGATACCGCCTTCGTAGTGGTACCGGACGACGTGCGGCTCACCGTCGGCGTGGTCGGGACGCTCGTCCCGCAGCGTGATGGACAGGCCGCGGTTGAGGAACGCCATCTCCTGCATGCGGCGGGAGAGGGTCTCGAAGTTCCACTCGAGGGTCTCGAAGATCTCAGGGTCGGGCCAGAACTTGATGAGCGTCCCGGTCTCGTCGGTCGCCTCGCCCTTCTGGAGCTCGATCTCGGGCCCCTGCCACGTGTAGGACTGGCGCCACACGTGGCCGTCGGCGCGGACCTCGGCCTCCAGCCGGGTGGACAGCGCGTTCACCACGGCCGAGCCCACACCGTGCAGACCGCCCGACACGGCGTAGGACTTGCCGTCGAACTTGCCGCCCGCGTGCAGTGTGGTGAGCACCAGCTCGATGGCCGGGCGCTTTTCCACAGGGTGCATCCCGACGGGGATACCGCGGCCGTTGTCGAGGACGCCGACGCCGCCGTCGGCCATGAGCGTCACCACGATCTCGTCGGCGTAGCCGGCCAAGGCCTCGTCGACCGCGTTGTCCACGATCTCGTAGACGAGGTGGTGCAGGCCGCGCTCACCGGTCGAGCCGATGTACATGCCCGGGCGCTTGCGAACCGCCTCAAGCCCTTCAAGGACAGTGATCGAACTAGCGTCGTACGCCAAAGGAGATCCTCCTGCCGGGGATGTCTGCCGCTCCGCGCCCGAGGGAGGCGCGGTGTGCCCCGTAACACACATGGGGGCGCCCGGTGGTGCTCTGGTCGTGCCGGTCAGAGCCCCGGGCACCCGTTGGCGGCGCAGCATCCTGAACCCACAGTCATTCTACCGGGTGACGAGGCGAAAAGTGGCACTCGCGAGCGCTGTGTGCGCGTGTGGCGGCCGAGAGGGCCCGGAGACACATCCCCCCATTGGGCCAGGGGGGTTATTTGGCCTACGTGGCGCTCGCCGCTGAACTGGACGTCCCGTCACCGAACAGATGTTCCCACCCGCCACTGACACTCGCCGCGGCCCCGGGGCATCGGCTCAGCGGGCGCGCCACGCGCCCGTCCGGCGCGGCCCTGACGAGGGCCCCACGACCTTCACCCGGCGGACGGTGCCGTGGCCGAGCTCCTCGTTCAGCCGCCGCACGAGCGTGGACGACAGCAGGCGGAGCTGCGTGGCCCACGTCGTGGAATCGGCCGCGACCGTGAGTTCGCCGTCCTCGAAGTGGTCGGGCCGGGTGTGCTCGGCCAGCTCCGGGCCGACGATGCCGGCCCAGTTGCCGAACACGCCCCCGACGGCGGCGCGCTGCTCCCACCCGCGCGACGCCATCAGCTCGCGGATCGCCGCGCTGAAGAGCTTGGGGTCGCCGCCCCGCCCGGGGTCGCGCACGCGCCCGCCCCGCCCGGCGCCCTTGCGCTTGCCGCCCTGACCGGGCATCGTGCCGCGCTTGAGTGCGTCCGCCTTCGCCTGGGCGAGCGCCTCGCGGGCCAGCTCGATCCCCGACTTGGCGGGCGGAACCCCGTCTTCGGCGGACTTGTGCACATCCTGTGGATCACTCACTCGCTCGCCCCCTCGGACTCACGAACGACCAGGCCGTCCGAGACGGTATACGAGCCCCCCGTCAGTTCTGCGGGGACGTCGGCGGGAACCGCCGCCGTGATCAGGACCTGCTCGGCCGGCGCGACCATCTCAGCGAGCCTGCTGCGACGCCCGGTGTCGAGCTCGGCGAACACGTCGTCCAGGATGAGGACGGGGTCGTCGCCGTCCGCGCGGAGCAGGTCGAACGCGGCCAGCCGCAGCCCGAGCGCGAACGACCACGACTCGCCGTGGCTGGCGTAGCCGCGCGCCGGAAGCTCCCCGAGGCGCAGCACCAGCTCGTCCCTGTGCGGGCCGACGAGGCTCACGCCGCGCTCCAGTTCCTGCTTGCGCGACTCGGCGACCGCCTTCAGGATCTGCTCGGCCAGTTGTCCACGGTCTGTGGACAACTCCGCGTCCCCGAGGGAGCTCTTGTAGATGAGGTCGGCCGCGCCGCTGTGCGGAGCGAGCGCCGCGTAGGCCTGGACCACGAGCGGACGCAGCGCCTCGACGAGATCGAGCCGCGCCGCCAGGAGCTCCGAGCCCATGCGCGCCAGATGCGAGTCCCACACGTCCAGGGTGGCGAGCACCTCCGGGCCGGGGGAGCGCCTGTGCGCGGCCGCCGATTTCAACAGGGCGTTGCGCTGCTTGAGGACGCGGTCGTAGTCGGACCGCACACCGGCGAACCTCGGCGCCCGCGCGGTCAGCAACTCGTCCATGAACCGGCGCCGCTCCCCCGGGTCGCCCTTCACGAGCGCGAGGTCCTCCGGGGCGAACAGCACCGTCCGCAGCATCCCCAGGATCTCGCGCGGCCGGGGGATGGGGGACCGGTTGAGCCGCGCCCGGTTCGCCTTGCCCGGGTTGATCTCAAGCTCGATCAGCGCCTTGCGGTCGTCCTTCACCACCCCGGCACGGACGATCGCCCGCGGCGCCCCGTGCCGGACGAGCGGCGCATCCGTCGCGGCCCTGTGACTGCCGTGCGACGCGACGTACCCGATCGCCTCGACCAGGTTCGTCTTGCCCTGCCCGTTCGGCCCCACGAACGCGGTGACCCCCGGCTCCAGCGCGACCTCGGCGGCCGGATACGAGCGGAAGTCCTGCAACGAAAGGTGGGCGACGTGCACAACACACGAGCGTAGAGCCTCCCCCGCCCCCACCACACACTTCACCCACACCCGCAGGCCGACACGCCGCCGAATGCCCCCGGGGCAGGTCCGCGGGTCACGTCCGCGCAGGACACGTCCGCGCAGGACACGTCCCCGCCCTCCCAGGGGGGCCGACCCCACTCCCAGCCTGAAACACATCGCGGGGAGGCGGGGTCGGAACCCACAACTGTGGATAACTAAGGGGTCAGACCGAGGGAGGGTTGACGTCGGCGCCGGGGGAGTCCGCGCCCTTGGAGGACTCGACGGCGTGGCCGCCGAACTGGTTGCGGAGGGCGGCGACGACGCGCATCGTGGGGGAGTCGTCCTGGCGGGAGGCGAAGCGGGCGAACAGGGACGCCGTGATGGCGGGCAGCGGGACGGCGTGGTCGACGGCGGCCTGGACCGTCCAGCGGCCCTCGCCGGAGTCGTTGGCGTAGCCGCGCAGGTCGTCCAGCTCGGGGTCGCCGGCGAGCGCGCGGTTCAGCAGGTCGAGCAGCCAGGAGCGGATGACGGTGCCCTCCTGCCAGCTCAGGAACGTCTCCGGCACGTTGGTGACGATGTCGCTGGCCTCGATCAGCTCGTAGCCCTCGCCGAACGCCTGCATCATCGCGTACTCGATGCCGTTGTGGACCATCTTCACGAAGTGGCCGGCGCCGACCTTGCCGGAGTGGACGAACCCGTACTCCCCCTCCGGCTTGAGCGTCTCGAAGATCGGCATCAGCCGCTTCACGTCGTCCTCGTCGCCGCCGACCATGAGCGCGTAGCCGTTCTCCAGGCCCCACACGCCGCCGCTGACACCGCAGTCGAGGAACCCGATCCCCTTGGCCGCCAGCTCCTCGCCGTGCTTCCGGTCGTCCACATAGTGTGAATTACCGCCGTCCACGACGAGGTCGCCCTGCTCCAGGATTTCCCCCAGCTTGTGGATGGTCTCCGCCGTCGGCCCGCCCGCGGGGACCATCACCCACACGGCACGCGGCGGGGACAACCGCTCCACCAGCTCCTCGACCGAGCCGACGTCGCTGACCTGCGGGTCGCGGTCGTAGCCGATGACGGTGTGGCCGCCGCGGCGCAGCCGCTCGGCCATGTTGCCGCCCATCTTGCCCAGGCCGATGATGCCAAGCTCCATGAAACGCTCACTCTCCCCTGTGCGTGCCTGCCTGTGTCCGCCTGCTCTGCCTCGACCGCGGGGCGCGGCTCCCCGTGGACAACGCCACGGTGCCATGCCCCAGAGGTCGGTACTTATCCGGACAGACGAACCGGCATGATCAGGTAACGGTAGTTCGGGTTCTCGCCGTCCTGCGGCGGCTTCCCGGTGAGGACGGCGGGCTTGGTCGGGGTGGTGAAGGACAGCCGCGCCACGTCCGAGCCGATCGCGGAGAGCCCGTCGAGGAGGAACCCGGGGTTGAACGCGATGTCGATGTCCTCGCCCTCCAGGGACGCCTCCAGCGCCTCCACGGCCTGAGCCTCGTCGCCCGTCCCGGCCTCCAGGACGACCTCGCCCTGGCTGAACGAGAGCCGGACGGGGGTGTTGCGCTCCGCCACCAGGGACACGCGCTTGACGGCCTCGATGAAGGAGGCCGTCTGGACCTCGGCGAGGCCCGCGTACTCGCTCGGCAGCAGCGAGCGGTACTTGACGAAGTCGCCGTCCAGCAGCCGGGACGTGGTGCGGCGGCCGCCGCCCTCGAAACCGATCATGCCTTCGCCGGTGCCGCCCGTCCCGCCGAGCGCGATCGACACCTCCGCGCCGGCCGTCAGCGACTTGGCGGTGTCGGCCAGCGTGCGGGCCGGGACGAGAGCGACGGCGGAGAAGTCCGGGCGCTCGGGCTTCCAGTGCATCTCGCGGACGGCGAGGCGGTAGCGGTCCGTGGACGCCAGCGTGACGGTCTCACCCTCGATCTCCACACGGACACCGGTCAGCATGGGGATCGTGTCGTCCTTGCCCGCGGCGATCGCGACCTGGGACACGGCGGCGGCGAACTCGTCGCTGCCCACCGACCCCGCGGCGGGCGGCATCTCCGGCAGCGTCGGGTAGTCCTCCACAGGCATGGTGAGAAGTGTGAACTTCGCGCTGCCGCAGCGGAGCATCACCTTCGCGCCGTCCGTCGTCACCTCCACAGGGTGGGGAGGAAGGCTGCGCGAGATCTCGGCGAGGAGCCGTCCGGACACCAGCGCCGTCCCGGCCTCCTCCACGTCGATGTCCGTGGACACCTGGGCCGAGACCTCGTAGTCGAACGCGGAGAGCTTCAGCCGGTCGCCGTTGCCCTCGCCCCCGGCGACGATGTGCATGCCCGCGAGGACCGGCACCGGGGGACGGACGGGGAGCGTGCGCGCGGTCCAGGCGACGGCGTCGGCCAGGGCGTCTCTGTCGATGCGGAACTTCAAAGGGACCCGCCTCCTGCAGGTGTCGGACAAGGGTGAGCTGATCTCGTCCGGGCCGGGGCGCTCGGTGCGCGTTGTCCCCAGGCCCTGACTTGAGATGGATCTTTTCTTGGATAGAGATGTAGAGCAGTACTAGTAATAGGGGCCGTGGATAGTGTGGACAACGCCCGTTGTCGCAGGTGAGACCCCGTTTCTCTGTCCACCGGCGCTGTGCATGGCCCGTGGACGGCGCGGCGCCGCCTGGGGACGGCGAAAACATCCCCACACGTCATCCTCATGTCATCCCCCGGTTATCCACGAGTTCTCCACGGGTATACAGCCCGTTCGCCCTCCCTGGGGATGACGGGGCCGGTGATCTTCGTGACCGTCCCCAGGTCGTCCCCAGGCCGTCCACCGGTTTTCCCCAGAAGGCCGGGCGGTGGTGCACACCCGGTCCACACCCGTCCACCGTTCATCCTCAGCTTCTCCAACGGTTGCCCACAGGGTTATCCGCGAAAATCCCCAGAGTTTTCCACAACTTGTGAGTAGCGCCGTCGATTCTCGGGGGACGCGTGCCTTTTGTCGGTTCTTTGCCTCGGCGAGGGTGTGGACGGCGCGGGCGGGGTCCGTCCACAGGCGTGACGCGGGTCTGTCCACAGTGTGTACGAACAGGGGGATCAGCGCTTGCGGGCCTGGTGCTTGATGCGCCCCGTCAGCTCCGTGACCTGGTTGTATATGGCGCGGCGCTCGGCCATCAGCGACCGGATCTTGCGTTCGGCGTGCATGACCGTGGTGTGGTCGCGTCCGCCGAACTGCTGACCGATCTTCGGGAGGGACAGTTCGGTCAGCTCCCGGCACAGGTACATCGCGATCTGCCGGGCGGTGACGAGCATCCGCGAGCGGGACGGGCCGCACAGGTCGTCGATCGTCGTCCCGAAGTACTCGACGGTCTGCGCCATGATCATCGCGGCGGTGATCTCGGGACCGGAGTCGTTGGGGATGAGGTCCTTCAGGACGATCTCGGCGAGCTTCATGTCGACCGACTGCCGGTTCAGGCTCGCGAACGCCGTGACCCGGATCAGTGCGCCCTCCAGCTCGCGGATGTTCGTCGCGATCTGCGAGGCGATGAACTCCAGCACGTCGGGCGGCGCGGCGAGGCCCTCCTGCCGGGCCTTCTTCTGCAGGATCGCGATCCGCGTCTCCAGCTCGGGCGGCTGGACGTCGGTCGTCAGGCCCCACTCGAACCGGTTGCGCAGCCGGTCCTCCAGCGTCACCAGCTCCTTGGGCGGCCGGTCGCTGGAGATCACGATCTGCTTGCTGGCGTTGTGGAGCGTGTTGAACGTGTGGAAGAACTCCTCCTGCGTCTGCTCCTTGCCCTCAAGGAACTGGATGTCGTCGACGAGGAGGATGTCCACATCCCGGTAGCGGCGGCGGAACCCGTCCGCCTTGCCGTCGCGGATCGAGTTGATGAAGTCGTTCGTGAACTCCTCGGAGCTCACGTAGCGGACCCGCGCCCCGTTGAAGAGGCTCTGCGCGTAGTGGCCGATCGCGTGCAGCAGGTGGGTCTTCCCCAGGCCCGAGTCGCCGTAGACGAACAGCGGGTTGTACGCCTTGGCCGGCTGCTCTGCCACAGCAACGGCGGCGGCGTGCGCGAACCTGTTCGACGAGCCGATGACGAACGTCTCGAACGTGTACTTCGGGTTCAGCCGTGCATGCTCGGACGCGCCGGACTGCTGCGCCGGCGCAGGGGCGGGCGCCCGTGGGTCGGACTTAGGGCCTCGGGGGTCGGACCCAGGAGCCCTGGAATCGGAGCTCTCCTCGTCCCGAAAGACGCCTTCACCCCTGTAGGACTGCTCACCGCTTGAAAAGGGCTGCTCAGCCCCTGGGAAGGACTGTTCGCCGTTCTGGAACTTGTCGTCCGAGTGCCCGAGCGGGGCCTCGTTCCCAGCGTGCTGAGGTTCGCGGCCCTGGGCCTCCCCGCGACCGCCAGGACGCAAGGGGCCGAGCGTGCGGTCGTTGAGATGAGAGTGCGGAGGGCGTCCTGGAGGCTCGCCGCCGTAGCCTTCCTGCCCCCCGTAGCTCGGGTAGCCGCGGCTTTCGTAGGGCGCCGGACCGCGCCCGCCGGGGCCCGCACCGTACGCGGGGGGACGGGTGGCAGGCGGGTACGATCCACGGTCGTCGTCCTGAGCCTGTGGATAACCTCCGGGCGAACCGGGGTTGTGGGTAACTCCCGACTGCGGCCGGTATCCCTGGTCTGTGTACGGCTGCTCCGGATACGGGCGGTCGGGACGTTCCGTGTAGGACGACTGGTCTCCGTACGGCTGCTCCCCGTAGGACTGCTCCGTATAGGAACGGTCTCGATCCCGGTCGCGGTCGTCGCGCGCCCGCTCCCCGTACGGCTCTCCATAAGAGGGAGTGGGCTCGTGCATACCGAGCCCTACGCCCGGCCCGGGAATCGGCGCGGAAAGGGGCTCGCCTGGACCCGGACGGGCGCCCGCCGGAGGGTCCGGCTGGACGGTCACCGCGACCCGGATCTCCCTGCCCAGCTCGTGGGAAAGAGCCTGCGTGATGAGGTTGCGCAGGCGCGTCTCCAGCGCGTCCTTGGCGAACTCGTTGGGCGCCGCGAGTAGTGCCGTCCCCTCGACGAGCGCCAGGGGGCGGACCATGGGCAGCCATGCGCGGTAACTCGGCGACAGATCGCTCTCGGACAGTGCGGTGAGGGTGCGGGCCCAGACCGATCCGAGATCCTGACCGTCCATGCGCAAGGTCCCCTCCCCACAACTCCGCCGAACGGAGCACCTGACTGCCCGGCTTTCCCGCGGGATGCCACACGCCTCACAGGACACTGCCGCGACGCGGAAGACTTACTCTCTCACGAGTTGTCCACAGAGTTGTCCACATGCTGTGCATAGGCATGGGGACCCTGTGTAAAACCCACGAGGCGGGCTCAGGGATATGCGGTCGACAAGGGGCCGGCCTTCATCAGGGCCGGTACGGGGGTGGTTCTCGAACGGGGGCTTGAGGGCTGAACGCCGACATCGGATTCGTCGAAGGAAGTGTCGGCTCGCCTCGTCGACCTTAACCGCTCCCGGACACAGCCGCAACACGGTCACCAACGATCCCGCCCGTCCACAGGAGCCCTGCGGTGGCCGCCTCCGTTTGACCGGCCGCCTGAATACCCCGTAACGTTCTGAGGTCGAGTCGCATCGACGGAGATGCCGCGTGCCCGCCGGCAGCCCCTCAGGAATGCTCGGGTGGGCCCCCGCTGCGGGGGACCGTACGCGGCCCTCGGTGCGAGCCTTCGAGCTTCAAGTCCTCAGACGATCCGACCGCAGCACTGGAGCCTCAAGTGAGCAAGCGTACCTTCCAGCCGAACAACCGTCGTCGCCACAAGAAGCACGGCTTCCGGCTGCGCATGCGCACGCGCGCGGGCCGCGCGATCCTGTCGAGCCGGCGGAGCAAGGGCCGCGCCCGCGTCGCGGTCTGACCCACCTTCATATAGTGCTGCCGTCCGGAAACCGGATGCGGCGGCGGGACGACTTCTCGTTGGCCGTCCGGCGCGGTCGCCGCGCCGGACGGCCAACTGTCGTCGTTCATCTGCTGCGCCCGGAAGAGGTCCGGCCGGCGGCCGCGCGGCCGCTGGTCGGGTTCATCGTGGCGCGCACCGTCGGCAACGCGGTGGTCCGCAACACGACCCGGCGCCGGCTGCGCCACCTGATGCGCCCGCACCTCGACCGCCTCCCAGCGGGTAGCCTGCTCGTAGTGCGCGCCAACCCCCGTGCGGGAGCGGCGCGACCAGACGAACTGGCCGCGGATCTGGAGTCGGCGCTCGACCGGCTGCTGCGGCCCGCGTCCAAGGGGCGAAGATGAGGAGTCCGCAGGGGACCGAGTTCCCCGCGCAGCACAGGACGGGCCGCCCAGGTCCCGTCGCGGTCGTGCTGATCCTTCTCGTCCGCGCCTATCGCCGCTTCTTGAGTCCCCTGCTCGGGCAGCAGTGCCGCTTCCAGCCCAGCTGCAGCGCGTACGGCCTGGAGGCGCTCCAGGTGCACGGGGCGCTGCGCGGCACGTGGCTGATCGTCCGCCGAATAGCGCGGTGCCATCCGTTCCACCCCGGCGGTTACGACCCGGTACCGCCGAAGAAGACGCCGGATCAGCGCGCGGCGGCTTCCTCGAACTCCGGCCGCGAGGAGAGCGGCCCCGCCCTAGCAGAGCCCAAGGAGCTGCCCGGTGCTTGATTGGTTGTACGAGATCGTCTCTCAGCTCATCGTGTGGATCCACACGGGGCTCAGTACGGTCGTCCCCAAGGACAGCGGATGGGCGTGGGGCGGTTCGATCATCCTCCTCACCGTCCTCCTGCGGCTGCTCCTCGTCCCCCTCTTCGTGAAGCAGATCCACGCTTCGCGCAAGATGCAGGAGCTGAACCCGAAGGTTCAGGCGCTGCGCAAGAAGTACAAGAACGACAAGCAGCGCCTCAACCAGGAGGTCATGAAGCTCTACCAGGAGAACGGCGCCAACCCGCTGTCGGGCTGCCTGCCGCTCCTGGTGCAGATGCCCATCTTCATCGGGCTGTTCCAGACGCTGAAGCGGATCTCGGACGCCAAGCCGGGGCAGAGCGTCTTCGCCGTCTCGTCCGACCTGGTGTCGAGCGCGCAGAACGCGAACATCTTCGGCGCCCACATCCCGGACACGTTCCTGAACGCCTGGGGCACCGACCCCAAGAGCTGGACGGCGATCGTCATCACCGGCATCGCCGTGGTGATCAGCTCCGTGACGACGTTCTTCACCGTCCGGGCCAGCATGAAGCGGCAGCCCGTCGCGGACGAGGCCAACCCGATGATGCAGGCGCAGAAGATGATGGTCTTCCTGGCGCCGCTGTTCGGCCTCTTCGGCCTCGGGTTCCCGCTGGGCGTCCTCATGTACTGGGTGACGTCCAACAGCTGGACCCTCGCGCAGCAGCACTACATCTACAAGCGGTACCCACCGCCCGGCACGGACGGCGCGGCCGCGGCGACCACGGCCAAGACGGGGGCGAAGACCGACTCCAAGACCGCCGGGTCGAAGCCCTCCGGCTCCAAGGCCGGGGCGTCCAAGAACGGCCAGGCGCCCTCGACCGGCATCAAGGCGAAGCTGAAGAAGGAGCCGGAGCCGACTCCCGAGCCCGAGGACAAGCCGAAGGTCGTGCGCAACCAGCCGACCCGCAAGTCGCGCAGCAAGCGCAGCGGTACCCAGAAGCGCTAGTTTGGACCCCGAGCACGTGCCGGAGAAGGAGAGCCCGTTGAGCCAGACCGACACCACCGAGGTCGACGTCCAGGCGCTCGAACAGGAAGGCGAGATCGCCGCCGACTACATCGAGGGTCTGCTGGACATCGGTGACTACGACGGCGACATCGACATGGACGTCGAGGGCGAGCGCGCCATCGTCGCCGTCGTCGGAGGTGCGCTGGACGAGCTGGTCGGCAAGCGCGGCGAGGTGCTGGAGGCGATCCAGGAGCTCACCCGGCTCGCCGTCCACCGCCAGACCGGCAACCGCACCCGCCTCATGCTGGACATCGGCGGCTACCGCGAGCGGCGCCGCGCCGAGCTGACCAAGCTCGGGACGGACGTCGCGAACGAGGTCAAGCAGTCCGGCGAGCCGAAGCCCCTCGCCCCGATGACCCCGTTCGAGCGCAAGATCGTCCACGACGCCGTCGCCGCCGCGGGCCTCCGCAGCGAGTCCGAGGGCGAGGAGCCCGACCGCTACGTGGTCGTCGCCCCCGCCTGACCCCCACGGCTTCCCACGGCCCCGACCGGAACCCCGGTCGGGGCCGTCGCCTTTCCGGACACAACCGGCTTCTCCAGGCATGAGAGGGCCCCGCGCCCTGGCCGGCGCGGGGCCCTGGGGAACTCGGTGTGCACCGCCGCCCTGGCACACCGAGCAGGTTCTCGGTGCTACCGCCGGGCGGTCCGGCGCCAGCGGCGCCGCGGTACGCCGTCGCCGGTGTCGACGGTGTTCTGCACGCCGGGGTCCTGCGCGTTCGCGGGATCCTGCGCGTACCCCGGGTCCTGAGGATGGTTGTGGGTGACGCCCCGGTCCACCGGGTGCTCGACCACACGTTCGACCCGCTCGGCGGGACGGCCACCGGACGGGGGCGGGTCTTCGATGATGTGCTCCTCGCGGACCACCGTCCCCGGCTCGTCGCCGTAGGCGGGATCGGCCCCGACCACACGTCCGGCGGCGCGTCGCGGCCGGGTGTACTTGAGCGTGAACCCCATACTGATCAGGCCGACCAGGATCAGGATCCAACCGACCATGTGGATGTCGAGGCCGCTGAGGTCAACGCGGATGGCGAAGGCCAGGATCGCCCCGAGGGCGATGAATGCGAGACTGACTCCGATTCCCATGTGTCGGAGCTCCTTCCGGGGGGCGGACGGGCGTCACGGCAGCCTCTACCCGCCCCTCGGCGAATATGCGGCGGGGTCATGTGGTTCTCGCCATAACGCAAGGGTCGTCCCACCCCGGCGTCCTGTTGTCCACGGGAACGTTTCGCGTGCACGGCCGCACCGGGTTTTGTGGAACGATTCGTTCGGTGGGGACTGCACGTGAGGTTTTCGGTGACGCGCTGCCGACCGCGGAGCGCTACGCGGCGTTCCTCGCCAAGGCCGGGGTCGAACGCGGGCTCATCGGCCCGCGCGAGGCCGACCGGCTCTGGGAACGCCATCTGATCAACTGCGCGGTGGTCTCGTCGGCGATACCGCAGGACGCCCAGGTCGTCGACATCGGCTCGGGTGCGGGGCTGCCCGGCATCGTCCTGGCCATCGTCCGGCCCGATCTGCGGATCACCCTGCTGGAGCCGCTGCTGCGGCGCACGGCGTTCCTGAACGAGTGCGTCGAGCTGCTCGACCTGCGGAACGTCGAGGTCCGGCGGGCCCGGGCCGAGGACGTGACCGAGGAGTTCGCGGTGGACGTCGCCACGGCACGCGCCGTCGCACCCCTCGAACGCCTGACCAGATGGGCGCTGCCGCTGCTGCGCCCGGGCGGCGAGCTCCTCGCGCTCAAGGGCGAGCGGGCCGCGGTCGAACTGGAGGAGGCGGGGCCGGTCCTGGAGCGCTTCGGGGTGCGCTCGACGGAACTGCTGCAAGTAGGGCGCGGTATGGTCGATCCGCCGACAACACTCGTCCGTGTGGTCGCCGGACGAGGAGAGGTTGTCGGGCGACGGCAGCGCGCCCCCCGGCGCGCCAAAGGGTCGAGGAAGAGGTCTTCATGAGCACGGGACCAGGACTGGGCAGGCCTGACCGCGCCGACGAATCCCCCGACGAACAGCCGTCCGGCCCGGGCGGGCCCGGCGCGGACGAGGGCGCTGCGGCGCCCGCCTCCGGTGGGACGCGGCCGGAATCATCGCCGGGCACCGCACCCTCCGGGCACGCGATGTGGGGTAACACGACGTCCGGTACCGCGGAGAACGTCGGCTACGTGCCGACGAACGCCGGCGCGCAGCCGCCGGGCTCGCGCAACGGACCAAATCAGGGGGAGTCAGAACTCGTGCGAGAGGCGCTGCGGGACGCCAAGGTTTCACATGAAACAGCCGTCACCGCGCTCAAGGCGATGGCGGGCCGCAGGGATCGGGAGTGGCCGCGGCCCGACCGATGCCGGGTCATCACGATCGCCAACCAGAAGGGAGGCGTCGGCAAGACCACCAGCTCGGTGAACATCGCCGCCTCCCTCGCCATGCACGGCGCGCAGGTGCTCGTCGTAGACCTCGACCCGCAGGGCAACGCGTCCACCGCCCTCGGCGTCGACCACCACGCCGAGGTCCCGTCGATCTACGACGTCCTGATCGAGGACATGGCGCTGGCGGACATCATCGTCCCGGCGCCGGAGATCCCCAATCTCTTCTGCGCGCCGGCCACGCTCAACCTGGCCGGCGCGGAGATCGAACTCGTCTCCAAGGTCGCCCGCGAGTCGCGCCTCCAGCGCGCGCTGGACGCCTACGACATCGAGAAGTTCGACTACGTGCTGATCGACTGCCCGCCGTCGCTCGGCCTGCTCACCGTGAACGCCCTCGTCGGCGGCGACGAACTGCTCATCCCGATCCAGTGCGAGTACTACGCCCTGGAGGGCCTCGGCCAGCTCATCCGGACGGTCGACCTCGTGAAGGCGCACCTCAACCAGAAGCTGAGGGTGTCGACCATCCTGCTGACGATGTACGACGCCCGAACCCGCCTCGCCGCGCAGGTCGCCGAGGACGTCCGGAGCCACTTCGGCGACGTCGTCCTCAACACGGTGATCCCCCGCAGCGTCCGGGTGTCCGAAGCGCCCAGCTACGGACAGTCCGTCATGACCTACGACCCCGGTTCGAGCGGCGCTCTCGCCTACAGCGAGGCCGCCTCGGAGATGGCCCACGGAGGAGCTGTCCAGTGAGCCAGCAGCGACGCGGTCTGGGCAGGGGCCTTGGTGCCCTCATTCCCACCGCCCCGCCCACGCCGACGTCCACCGGGCCGAACGGCGCGGGAGAGCCGGGATACCCCGGCGGCCCCGTCTCGGACGGCACGGTCGCTCCCGCACCACCGCTCGAACCGGTCGCCGGAGCCCATTTCGCGGAACTGCCCGTCCGCTCCATCACGGTCAACCCGCGCCAGCCCCGCGAGCACTTCGACGACCAGGCCCTGGAGGAGCTCGCCGAGTCGATCGGCATCGTCGGCCTGCTCCAGCCGGTCGTCGTCCGCAGGTCCTCCTCGGACGAGCACGACTACGAACTGATCATGGGCGAGCGCCGCTGGCGCGCGTCGAAGATGGCCGGGCTGGACGTCATCCCGGCGATCGTCCGCGACACCGGCGACAACGACCTGCTCCGTGACGCGCTCATGGAGAACCTCCACCGGCAGCAGCTCAACCCGCTGGAGGAGGCGGCCGCGTACCAGCAACTGCTACAGGACTTCGGCGCCACCCACGAGCAGCTCGCCACCCGGATCGGCCGGTCGCGCCCGCACATCACCAACACGCTCCGCCTGCTGAACCTGCCGCCCGCCGTGCAGCGCCGGGTGGCGGCGGGAGTGCTGTCCGCCGGCCACGCCCGCGCGCTGCTCTCCCTCGACAGCGTCGAGGCTCAGGAGCACCTGGCGCAGCGGATCGTCCAGGAGGGCCTCTCCGTCCGCGCGCTGGAAGAGATGATCGCGCTCCGCGAGGTGGACGACGAGCCGAAGGCGCCGCGCCAGGGCCGCCGCAAGCAGCCGGTGGCCCCCCGCCTGGTGGAACTGGCCGACCGCCTCTCCGACCGCTACGAGACCAAGGTCCGCGTCGACATGGGACGCAACAAGGGCAAGATCGTCGTCGAGTTCGCCACCCTGGAGGACCTGGACCGCATCATCAAGTCCATGGCCCCCGAGGACGAAACAGACGACTCCTGAAACCTGCCCGCTCCTCAGCGCCCCGGACCCCCAAGGTTCCGGGGCGCTTCTCGTTCCACCCTCCCCCAACGTTTCCCGTGAAACATCCCACCCGAGTCCTCCACCTAGGCAGAGGTCCTGGCAAAGAGGCCCCTAAAGACCGACCCCAGGACCCCCCAACCCCCGGCCACATGGAGACCTGCCGGACACCCCGCGTCTATGCCGACGGCCCCGCGTCGCGCTCAATCTCGCCAGACCAACCAGCCACCGCCCCCCAACTTCTCCAACCCGCCGCTGAGCCAGGCCCGACCCTGGCGACACGTCCCTGGAGTCCTCCGTTCCGCAGATGGAGCGATGCTGTGCTCCCGAAGCCGTCGGGGGCTCGCTCGCTCGGAGAGGCCGATCGCCTCCTGCGGACCCGCGCACAACCAGCCGAGTGCAGTGAGACACGACGGCGCGGCTCAGACGCGCCAGTGTTGATACCGACGGCCCTTCTCGTCTTGTCGCGCAGAGGATCTCCGGACTCGCTAGGTGCCCGCCTGACTCCTCTCCAGATCTGCTGGTGAGACAAAGCCGATCTCGGCGCCACGGTCCCAGGCTGTCTTTCCAGAGGAAGCGTCGCCGTGCCCGTAAGTCGCGCTACCGGACTCGCCCGTAGGCGGCCAACCGCTCCTGCGGACCCGCGCCCAGTTGAGTGCAGGGAACTCCGACGAGTCCGGCCGCGGCAACGGGCCCTCTTGTCGCCTCCGACAATCGCATGCCCTTCCCTGACGGGCGGCGCTATCGCCGTAGCCCGGGGGGCGGCCGTCGTGCCCAGTCTGCGGCCTTTGCCCACGGCGCGGCCGACCCTTCCGCGAGCCGGCGTGGGCCAGACGCGTGAAGCCAGCCGAGTGCCAGCAGTGAGACTCGACGGCCAAGCCGCCCCAGCGTTGATCCCGACGGGGCCCTCTCGTCTAGGCGCGCCCGGAGTCGCCAGACTCGGCTGGCCACCTGTGCCCGACTGGGCCAGTGTTGCCCGATCTGCGACCAACACATGCTGGGGCAAGCCCGGCGCAGTTCCCCGCTGTGCCGCCGTTGTCGGCCCGAGTAGTGAAGGAGCAGCCCGCTCGTTACGGGGCTGACAAGGTTCTTGCGTAGCGGCCCCGTAGATGGGTCGAGCAGCCAGGCAGCTCCGCGAGAGGCGCCCCGTGATCGATTCGAGCGGCGGTGAGGAGCAGCGCCGCCCAACCGCCGGAGGGCCCAGGCTCGCCCACGGGCAAGTTTCACGTGAAACCGTCCCCCTGCAACTCATCGAACCGGGAGCAGTTGGACGGACGACCTCCCCCACACATGATGCGGCAGCCACGTGCGTCGGCGCGTGGACGCGACCTCAGAGTCTCCGATGCAAGGCATCAGTCGGGCATTCAAGGCCTCTCGATTGGCCCGCCCTCCTGGCTGAAGAACCTTGGGCGCCGCACTGGAGCACCGCCCCGCTCCTCAGGCCGGTGCATCCTCTCACCCCGCACCGGCTCTTCCCGCTGAGGGCCTCGAGAGGGATGTGACGAGTCGACAGCTCCCATCGCGTGCGGTGGTCTGGCGGCCGCTTGCCAAAGGTCTGCGGGTCCGGCGCTGTCTACAGGCCGTCGATGATGCGGAGGACGACGCCGCCCGTAGACGCGAGTCGGCGGCGCTTGGCTTGCGCGGGTCACGCATCGATCCGTGAGCAGAGGCCTTGCCCCGGCGCTCCTCAGTACGTTCGGCGGCGCCGGCAAGCGCCTGGCCCGCGGCACGCCAGCGGCATCGAGTTGGCTGTCCTCCTAAGCTTCCGGCGCCCTTTACGCGATGCGCGGGCTGAGGACGCAGCCAGGCGTGACAGGGACATGAGCCTCTCGCTCTTCCCTTACCGCCCTCAAGCGGACGGGGAAGGGCCTAGACGGACGCATGGCGGGCGAGGCCGGCAGCGACAGGCCAGGGAACCTGGGACTGAATGACACACTTTCGCCAGCCGACCTGGACGGGCCTTTGCCTTCCTTGGCGCTGCTGTGGAGGCGGCAGGGGCGAATAAGCGCTCCGTCGGGGCGTCCCCTCGTACGTGCAAGAAGCGCGCTGTTTCACGTGAAACGAGGTGCCCCTGTCCCGCGAGTGGTCACCTTGTGGCGAAGTGCGGACCTAGCTGCTCAGCATCCTTTGGACCTCTGGAGTTGGAGCTTCCGAGTTCTTAGGGGGTGCACCACGCCCTCGCGGCCTCTACGCCCCCACGCCCGTAGAGTTCCGTGCCCCTGCGGCCCTGCGGCCCTGCGGCCCTGCGCTCCTGTGGCCTTGCGGCCCCACGCTCCCGAGGTTCTGCGCGCCTGTGCTCTGCGGCACCACGGCCGCGCGCTGCGCTTCTACGGCCTAACGGCTGCCGTGCGGCCCTGTCGCCCTGTGCGCCCCCTGCGGCCCCTGCGCGTCTGCGGCATCGGGTCTTCGTCGGTGCGGCACCGGTTCCGTGGTGCCCAGCCAGCGCGGGGCGGTGGGCTGCCCCCCGAGCTCCGCAGGGATGAGGGGCGGACCGAGAGATCGCCTCTAGTTCCGGGTCCGATGCTGCCTCGATCGCACGACCGCGCGGAAATTAGGCGATGCCACCACCCGCGCCAGGTCGAGCGACTGAGCGACCGCACTTTTGCCAGCAGACCAGACGGGCGCTTTGCCTAGCCTGGAACCGCCGATGGCCGCATCGGGTGGAAGAGGACTTGGGCTTCCGGTGGGCCGAGCGTCTCGGTCTCCGGTGCCCGGGCAACTCCTGACGACCTCTTTGATCGCGGATGCCCTCAGAAGACGCCTGAACGCAAGGAGGCGGCATAGCGTGAGACGGGCAGAGCCCTGGACCGCCTTCGCGCAATGATCGCTAGGACGCAGATCTGGGGCCATATGTGGGTAGTTGAGAAGCGGCTGGAAGGATCGGCCACCCCCTTCACCCCCTGCTTTGGTCAGCCAGCGGTAATGAGGCCAGTCCATCGCTTACTGCGGGGGTGAGGGCCCAGAACCGCTCGGACGCCTATCGCAGCAGTCGGCCGCTATCGACCGTGAAAGCTCATGCCGAGCGCCTGAATCTTCGGAGGCACCCAGCCAAGACGTAGATGATCTACGGAGTTCGTCGTGATCGATGGAGGACCCCATTGAGTGGGGCTGCATGGCTTACCCCGCATGCACGCTTGACCGTTCACCGCCGCTGCGTCCTGGTCGAGCGAGTACACGTCCCGGGCCGTCCCGTCGCGCATTGGGTGAAGGATCTGGAGCCTCGCGCCAGCGCGCACCCCCTGTGGGTGCGCCCCTGCAACGCCGTCCGTGCGCGAAGGCCCTGCGCCCGCGCCATGCCCAAGGCCCGCTCCTTGCGCGCCCTCCTCACGCACGTCCCGCACGCCCGCGCTCAACGCCCGCGCCACATGCCCGCTCTCACCCCCGCGCCACACACGCGCGCCACAGACCGTTGTCGTGTAGGTCGAGGGGCGGGTGCTGGAGTAGCAGTAGTGGCGGCGGTGCTGGGAAGCGGCCTTTTCTCCGTCGCGGCTGGAATGCGAATGCGTCGTTACCCGCAGCCTGCGTGGCCACCGCCTTCGCGGCCAGCCGTCTGTGACTGGTCACCGGGCCGGCCGATCTAAGTCACCTTCCAGAACCACTCGAACATCGGGTACCTGCCGGTGTCGAGCAGCGCGCGGACGTGGGGGCGCTCTGCGCGCTCGGGTGTCATCGCGTCCTGGCGCATCTCCCACATCCACTCGATCTCGCCGCGTGCCGTGCGTTCGACGTAGCCGTTCAGCATTTCCAGCGTGGCGACACCGTGTCGTCGATCGGGATGCCGACGTCCAGCGCGCCGAAGGCAAACTCGGCCAGTTGTAGAGCGCCGTCCCCACCATGGCGCCGGCGCGCCTGCAACCGCCGTGGCTTCTGCTCAACCGGCCGCGTGGAAGTTCGCATCGGTTGTGGCCTCGTCCACCACGCCGTCGTCGGCGACCACACCAGGTGAAGCCACGCCCAAATCCAGCCCGACGAGGAACCCCAGAGCCTCCAGCGCATGACCGTCGGCCTGCTAAGCCACCCAAGCTGGTGTCGCCGTCGCCGTCGCCGTCGCCGTCGCCGTCGCCGTCGCCGTTCCCAGGCCCGTTCTCATTACCGTCACACGGGGTTCCCACTACGACTCATCCGAGCGCCCCACGACGATCAGGGCGGTCTCACGGCGTCCGAGCGGGCCACGGCGTCCCGGCGGTCGTGACGGCGGGACGGTCCCGCGGCGAATTGCGGTTCCACGGCGAGTGGGCGGCCCCACTCCGTCCGGGCGGCCTTACGGCGTTCGAGCGGCGGACAGACGGCGAGGGGGGACCACAACGATTGGGGCCCACGGCGCCCGGGCGTTCAGAGCGAGCGGGCTGCCCCCACCGCGAGCGGCCGCCCCAACGGCGAGCGGGCGAACTACAACGAGCGGGCGAGGTACGAGGAGCGGAGCGGTTCCACGACGGTCGGGAGCCTACGGAGTCCGGGCGGCGCCACGGCATCCGAGCGGCGCCACCGCGAGTGGGAGGGTTCCGCGGCGATTGGCGGTTTCACGGCGTTCGGGCGTCCCACGGCGAGCGACGCGGTTTTACGACGGCCAGGGGGCCACGACGGCTGGGGTCATGGTGTCCGGGGGGTCACGGCGTCCGGGGGGTCACGGCGTCCGGGGCACGGCGAGCGGGGCGGCTCCATGACGCTGGGGGCCACTGCGTTCGGGCGGTCCCGCGGGGAGTGGGACGGGGTGATGGTGTTCCTGGTTTCGCGCTACCCGCACGCGCGCGGTGAGCTTCGCCCACCAGTTTCAGAGGGCACTGCCGAGTCGCGGGATTGCTGTGGTGAATGGGTGCGTCGCCGGCTTGCCGTGCTGGGGCTTCCACGCCACATGCACGTCATCCCCCGCCACCGGCTGCTGGGGTCGTGGCTGTGCTGGCCGAGTTGGCTGTCGGTCGCGGCTCATTCGCCCGCTTCGCCGCCCTTGGCGGAGCGGTGGTTGAACGGCTTCACCGGATTCTGGCCTCCGGGTGCCCTGCTGGCTGGTGTTCATCAGCAGCACCGGCGCAGCGTGCACTCGGCACCTTGGGCGGTGTGGGGCACCACACGCGCGCATCCCCACGCGGCCATGCGTCGGTCAGCCGTCTGTCGACAACGCCGTGAGTACAGCCGGATGGGGCTTGTGTAGGTGGCCCTGGGTCGCGGGCGTTGCGTGGTCTTGGGGCGGTTGTGGCGGTGGCGTTTTGCTGAGCGGCGGTCGCTGCACTGGGGGCCTAGTGAACCCCAGCGGGGTGCGTGGGGACGGTCGTCAGCGGAGGTGGCGTTGGAGGAGGGATTCGCAGACTTCGCCCAGGTCCAGGTCGGCGACGCTGATGGCTCGGGGGAGGAGGCTTGTCTCCGTCATGCCGGGGGCGACGTTGACCTCCAGGAAGTGGACCTCGCCGTCGGGGGAGACGATGAGGTCGGTGCGGGAGAGGTCGCGCAGGCCCAGGGCGCGGTGGGCGGTGATGGCGGCTGCGGCGGCGCGGGCGGTCGCCTCGGGGGTGAGGCGGGCCGGGGTGATGAACTCGGTGTCGCCGGCGTCGTAGCGGGCCGTGTAGTCGTAGCGGCCGCCGGGGGCGACGATCTCGACGGCGGGCAGGGCGATCGGGGCGCCGTCGCGTTCGATGACGCTGACCGCGACCTCCGTGCCGCTGACGTGTCGCTCGACGAGAGCGGCGTCGCCGTAGGCGAAGCAGCCGACCATGGCGGCGGACAGTTCGGACGCCTCGTGGACGACCGACGCGCCGAGGGCCGAGCCGCCGCGGGTCGGCTTCACGAACAGGGGGAGGCCGAGGCCGCGGACGATCTGATCCAGGACGGACGCCGCGCCGAGGTCGTGGAAGACCTCCTTCGGCAGGGCGACGGAGTCGGGCGTCCGCAGGCCGGCGCGTCGCACGACGGACTTGGCGGTCGGCTTGTCCCAGACGACGCGACACGCGTCCGGACGGGCGCCGACGTAGGGGACGTCCAGCAGTTCGAGGACGTCGCGGATCGAGCCGTCCTCCCCCGCCGCGCCGTGCAGGACGGGGAAGACGACATCCGGCGGGTCGTCGGTCAGGGAGTCCAGGAGTGTCGCGTCCGCGTCGCGGAGTTCGACCGGGATGTCGCGGGCGCGCAGCGCGTCGGTGACGCGCCGGCCGGAGCGGAGGGAGACCTCCCGCTCGTAGGAGAGCCCCCCGGCCAGGACGACGACATGCCCGAGTTCCAAGATGCCCCTCGTTTCACGTGAAACAGTCAGACGATGCCCGGGCCCGGCGTCTGGACGCCGGTGGACGAACCGCCGGTGGTGCTCCCGAAAGTGTCCCGGAGACGGATCTCCTGTTCCACCACGCCGGCGAGCCGGCGGACGCCCTCGCGGATCCGGTGCGGCTCGGGGAAGCAGTACGACAGGCGCATGTGCCGGTGGCCCGTGCCGTCGGCGTAGAAGCCGGTGCCGGGGACGTAGGCGACGCGCTCGGCGATCGCGCGGGGGGCCATCGCCTTGGCGTCGAGGCCCTCGGGAAGGGTGAGCCAGACGAAGAAGCCGCCGGCGGGGCGCGTCCAGGTGCAGCCGTCCGGCATGAGCTGGTCAAGGGACTCCAGCAGCGCGTCACGGCGCGTCCGGTACAGCTCCCGGAAGTCCTTGATCTGCTCCCGCCACGGCTGCGTCGCGAGGTACTCGCGGACGGCGAGCTGCGAGAAGTTCGACGGGCACAGGATCGCGGACTCGGCGGCCAGCACGAGCTTCGCCCGCACCGCGTGCGGCGCCAGCACCCAGCCGACGCGGAGCCCCGAGGCGATCGTCTTGGAGAACGAGCCGAGGTAGATGACGCGCTCGGCGTCGTCCGCGCGCAGGGCCCGCATGGGCTCGCCGTCGAAGCCGAGGAGCCCGTACGGGTTGTCCTCGATGACCAGCACGTCGTACTCGGCGCAGATCTCCAGGATCTGGGCGCGGCGGGCGGTGGTGAGCGTGACGCCAGCGGGGTTCTGGAAGGTCGGGACGGTGTAGAGGAACTTGACCCGGCGTCCTTGGGCGCGGAGGCGGGCGAGGGTCTCGCGCAGCGCTGACGGGACGAGGCCGCCCTCGTCCAGCGGCACGTGCACCACGTCGGCCTGGTAGGAGGCGAACGTGCCGAGCGCGCCCACGTAGGACGGAGCCTCCGCGAGGACGACGTCGCCGGGATCGACAAAGATCTTCGTGATGAGGTCGAGCGCCTGCTGCGCGCCGACGGTGACGACGACGTCCTCCGCGGACGCCTGGACGCCCTCCAGGGACATGACCTCGCAGATGTGCTCGCGGAGCTGCTCGTCACCCTGGGCGGAGCCGTACTGGAGGGCCTCGGCGCCCTTGCCGGCGACGAGTTCGCCGACCATCCGGCCGACGGCGTCGAGGGGGAGCGCGGAGACGTAGGGTGCGCCACCCGCCAGCGAGACCACCTCGGGGCGGGCGACCATCGCGAACAGGGCCCGGATCTCCGACGGCACCATGCCGGCGGCACGGGCGGCGTAGCGATCGGCATAGGCGTCTGTACGCGAGTGCTGTTCCACGAGGCACCTCCGGGGTGGATCGGCTTCCCTGCAAACTACGTCATGGCGGCCACGAAGGGGCCTTCGGGTGTGGCGTGCCGCGGCTTTGGGGAAACTCCTGTCCGATACGATGCCCGCGGGTCCCGGAGGGTTGCCGGGAACTTCCGCCGCCACGGGTCCCAGGCCGGCGGGCGAGGATCGCAGCAGGGGGTGCCGACCCGGTGTCGCGTCGTCTCGTCAACATCACACTGGACAATCTCGATGATCTACCGCACCGCTGCCGCGGCTGCGTGTTCTGGGAGCTGGATCCGGTGAGCCGGGACCGCGCCCACGAGAGCGGTGACGCCGGCCTGGAGAAGGAGGCGTGGGTCTCCTCGACACTCCTGGAGTGGGGCAGCTGCGGCAAGATCGTCTACGTGGACGACGTCCCGGCGGGGTTCGTCATGTACGCGCCGCCGCTGTACGTCCCGCGGTCGGTGGCGTTCCCGACGAGCCCGGTGAGCGCGGACGCGGTGCTGCTGATGACGGCGCACATCCTGCCGGAGTTCTCGGGTGGCGGCATCGGCCGGATGCTCGTCCAGGGGGTCGCGAAGGACCTGACGCGCCGCGCCGTGAAGGCCATCGAGGCGTTCGGCGACCTGAAGGGCGAGGAGGGCGGGTGCATGGTGCCCGCCGACTACCTGCTGTCGGTCGGGTTCAAGACCGTCCGGCCGCATCACCGGTATCCGCGGCTGCGGCTGGAGTTGAAGTCGGCGCTGTCGTGGCGTGAGGACGTCGAGGTGGCACTGGAGCGGCTCCTGGGCTCCATGACCCCGGAAGGGGCGCTGCGGCCCGTCTGAGGCGCTCTGAACGGCGCGTGGCCCGTACTCCGGGTCGAAGTACGGGCCACGCTTTCGCGCTCGCCGCGGGAGACGGGAGGCGGTCCGTGAAGGCTCAGATGAACTCGGCGAGATCCCTCAGCAGGGCGGCCTTCGGCTTGGCGCCCATGATCTGCTTGACGACCTCTCCGCCCTTGTAGACGTTCATCGTCGGGATCTGCATGACGCCGTACCGCTGCGGGACCTGCGGGTTCTCGTCGATGTTCAGCTTGACGATCTGGAGCTTGCCGCCGTGCTCCTTGGAGATCTCCTCCAGGATCGGCGCCACCATCCGGCAGGGGCCGCACCATTCCGCCCAGAAGTCGACGAGAACGGGCTTGTCGCTCTCCAGGACCTCGGACGCGAAGTCGGCGTCGGTCACGGCTTTCATCGGTCTCCTTCGGTTCTCGCGTGGGGCGGGACGCTCCCCCGCCCGGTGCGGCCCATCGCGATGCCACCGGCCCGGCGTCCGCGCCGGGCCGGGGTCGCGTGGCCGGTCAGGCCTGCGGGACGGTCTCGGCGGCGTCGCGGTCCTGCAGCCAGCGCTCGGCGTCGATGGCGGCCGAGCAGCCGCTGCCCGCGGCGGTGATGGCCTGCCGGTAGATGTGGTCGACCACGTCGCCGCAGGCGAACACGCCGGGGATCTTCGTCCGCGTGGTGGGGGCGTCGACCAGCAGGTAGCCGTCGGTGTCGGTCTCCAACTGGCCGGCGAACAGGTCGCTGCGCGGGTCGTGGCCGATCGCGATGAACAGTCCGGTGATCTCCAGGGCGGACTCCTCGCCGGTCCTGGTGTTGCGGACGGTCACGCCGGTCACCCGGTCGTCGCCGTGGATCGCGGCGACCTCGCTGTCCCACAGGAACTTGATCTTCTCGTTGGCGAACGCCCGGTCCTGCATGATCTTGGACGCGCGCAGCTCGTCGCGCCGGTGGACCACGGTCACCGAGCGGGCGAACTTGGTCAGGAAGATCGCTTCCTCCATCGCGGTGTCGCCGCCGCCGACGACGGCGATGTCCTGCTCGCGGAAGAAGAAGCCGTCGCAGGTGGCGCACCAGGAGACGCCGCGGCCGGACAGCCGCTTCTCGTCCGGCAGGCCCAGCTCGCGGTACCCGGAGCCGGTCGCGACGATCACGGTCTTGGCGAGGTAGGTCTCGTCGCCGACCTTGACGACCTTCGGGTCGGCGGTCAGGTCGACCTCGGTGACGTCGTCGGTGATGAGCTCGGCGCCGAAGCGCTCGGCCTGCTTGCGCAGGTTGTCCATCAGGTCGGGGCCCATGATCCCGTCGGGGAAGCCGGGGAAGTTCTCCACGTCGGTGGTGTTCATCAGCGCACCGCCGGCCGTCACCGAACCCTCGAACACCAGGGGCTTCAGGTCGCCGCGGGCCGCGTAGACGGCGGCCGTGTAACCCGCGGGGCCGGAGCCGATGATGATGACGTTACGGACGTCGCTCACAGTTCTTGCCTCTCCTCGTTGGCCGTCGGTGCCGCACGACCCGGCCCGACAGTCGCGTCAACCGATCCTAGGGCCCGATGATTCCCCGGCATGCGGCGCCGGGCCGTCCACCAGCGGCCCGGTGCCGCTCTAGGCTGTGGCCATGGCACGCATTCTCCTCCTCCACTCGATGTACGGGCTGCGGCCCGCGGTGCACCAGGCGGCCGACCGGCTCCGCGCCGCCGGGCACGAGGTGCACACCCCCGACCTCTACGACGGGCGCGTCGTCGACGAGGCCGAGGCCGGACTCGAGATCAAGGACGAGATCGGGCGGGACGAGCTGCTGCGCCGCGCCGTCGTGGCGGCCGCGCCGCTGACCGGGGAGGGCGGGCTCGTCTACGCGGGTTTCTCGCTCGGCGGCTCCATCGCCCAGAACCTCGCGTTCGCCGACGACAAGGCGGGCGGGCTGCTGCTGATGCACGGCACGTCCGACATCGCGGAGGACGCGTCCACCGACATCCCGGTGCAGCTGCACGTCGCCGACCCCGATACCTGGGAGCCCGTCGACTGGCTCAACGCCTGGTATCTGCAGATGCGCAAGGCGGGCGCCGACGTGGAGGTGTTCCGCTACCGCGGCGCGGGCCACCTGTTCACCGACCCCGACCTGCCCGACTACGACGCCGAAGCCGCCGAACGCGCCTGGGCGACGGCCCTCGACTTCCTCGCCTCCCTGTAAACACCGCCCCAACAGACACGACCTAGCGGACGCGGCACCGCGGACGGGATACGGCGGACGCGGCTAACGAACTCGCCCAACGGACGCGACACGGCCCCGCGACACGGCTGCCGCGACTGGCATGGCGGACGTTGTATGACGGTCGGGCACGGCGGTCGTGCCCCACGGACGCGACATGGCGTCGCGACATGGCGGGCGTGGTGTGGCGGCGTGGGGGTTTGGTGTGGCTTCTGCCGTGCTGGTGTGAAGGCCGGGACTGCCGCTGCCGCGCCGCGAACTTCGTCGAGAAAGTGGGCGTCACATAGAGGACAGGACGTCTCGGGGAGGTCATGGCGTCATGTGAGAGGCCATGGACGGGGTCGGCCGCCCATGGCCTTCAGATGTGCGGGTGCCCAGGTCAGGGCGTGGCGGGTCAGGCGTTCTTCAGCTGCTTCAGCAGGTGGTGGGCCTGAGGGGAGCAGTCAGGTCCGACGACCCAGATGTTGCGCTTGCCGGGCTGGTCGCCGTTCACCGCGATGATGATCGCGGGCTTTCCCTCGTATTTCGCCTGGTCGACGAGCAGGAGCGACTGCTCGCCCGCGACGCCGGCGACGCAGCCGCGGAGCCGGGCGCCCGGTGCGGCGCCCTCGGCGCGCATCTCCTGCCCGCCCGTCACGACGCCGCCGACCTGGTCGCCCAGCGTGCCCGACCGGTAGTCGGTGCCGCTCTGGGCGACCTTGAACGCGGGGGCCGGTTCTCCGGGGGCCACCTTCGGCACCTCCGAGCCCGAGCCGGGATCGGTCAGTGAGCGGTGCGGGGCCGGATGCCGCGCCGCGCTGTCGCTGCTGCTCGCGCCGTCCATCGCGATCTTGCTGACCGTCGCTCCGCCGCCGAGCACGACCACCGTCGCCGCGGCCGCCGACAGTATCCGCCAATGCCGCCTTCCGCGCCGTTGCTCCAGGCTCGCCACGGTGGCGGTGTGCATCGATTCCGCCGCGATGGCGGTGTCGATGCGCTCGGCCAGTTCGGCGGGCATGGACGGCACCGGGGCCTCCGCCAGGATCCGGGAGACGTCCGCGAGGTCGGCGGACAGGTCACGGCAATCGGCGCAGGTTTCGAGGTGTGCGTTGACGGAGGCGGCTTCGTCGTCTTCGAGAAGTCCCTCGGCCAGGTCGGCCAAGACGTCGTAGTCAAGGTGCGCGGGGTTCACTTGGGCATGCCACCTCCTTCCACACCTCCGACGTTCCTGGACTCCCGTCGGTTCCGGTGGTGGATGAGAAGGGGCGCGAGCCGGGCGCGGCCACGCGCGCACCGGCTCTTGATCGTTCCAGGCGGGACTTCCATGACCTGCGCGGCGTCGTCGACGGAGTAGCCCATCATGTCGACGAGGACGAGGGCCGCCCGCTGCTCGTACGGCAGCTGTTCCAGGGCGGTGCGGACGTCGAGGGAGACGCCGTGCGCGTCGGTCGGGTCGGGCATCTTGGGCGCGACGGCGTCGAACGTCGCGTCGTCGCCCATCGGCGTCGCGGGGCGGACGGACTTGCGCCGGACGCGGTCGAGGCAGGCGTTCACCACGATGCGGTGCAGCCACGTGGTGACGGCGGCGTCGCCGCGGAACCGTCCGGCGGCGCGGAACGCCGAGAGGCACGCGTCCTGCAGCGCGTCCGCCGCCTCCTCCGGGTCGCCGAGCGTGCGCAGCGCGACCGCCCACATGCGGTCGCGGTGGCGGTGCACGAGTTCGGCGAAGGCGTGGGGATCCCCCTGGGCATGCCGGGCGAGGAGCTCCTTGTCGGGCACTTCGCCTACGCGACTCATGCTCACCGACGTCATGAGCGACCGCTTTCTCGTTCGGGACGCCCGGTTGGCGCCGGGCATCCGCGACCGGCTGCTGAGGTAGGCACCACGTGATCCTGGGGGCGAGGGGACAAACTGCTCACAGGCACGATACAGACATGCGCCGCTCCACGTCACAGCTCACATCGGTCCCCTGCCGGAACGTGATCAGCCGGCCGCCCCGTAGACGGCGACCTCGCCGAGCCGCCCCTTGAACGGCCCACCGGGCAGTTTGGTGAACCAGACGAGCACGTACCGGCCGCTGACCTGCGGATTCGCGGCGACGGTGACCTCTGCGCCGTTCGGGGTCTGCTCCCCGACGCGCTTCAGGTCGGTCGGGGACTTCGAGTCGCCGACGCGGACCTGCAGCACCCCGCCGCTCACCGGGGCGTAGATCTTCACGCTGGCGACCTTGACGGGCTTGCCCATGTCGAGCAGGACGCCGAGGCCCTTCGACAACCGGCCGAAGTCGGCGTCGTAGTAGCTCTGGGTCTCCCAGTCGCCGCTGGGCCTGCCGTCGATGACGGACGGCAGGTTCTTGCCGATCGTGCCGTCGCCATGGCCCGGGCCGGCGGGGCGTTCGGCCTGGAAGATGCCCTGCGGGGTGAGCTTGGCGACCGTCGGTTTGGGCGGCGCGCTCGTCTGCGAGTTGTCGGTGGCGCCGCCGCCCTTGGGCTTGTCGTCGCCGCCGGGGCCGGACAGAGCCCAGGCGCCGAGCCCCACGATGACGGTCAGCGCGGCCGCGGCGACGCCGATCAGGGCGCGGTTGGCCGGACGCTTGGGGCCGCCGTGGCTGTGCGCGGGCGTCGTCCGGGTGGAGGTGGACGGCGGCGGGGGCGGGGCGGCGTGCTGCTGGGCCCGGGTACGCGGCGGCGGGACGTGCGAGGCCGCGGCGGGTTCGGGCGCGGGCCGGCGGTGCTGCTGCTGCGTCGCCTGCGGCGGCGGCGCGGGGCGCCTCGGCGGCGTCTGGCGCGGGTTCGCCGGTGGGGCGTTGCCGAGGCCGGCGAACAGCGGCAGCGGGGTGCGCGGAACGCCGCGCAGCGCCTTGGCCAGGTCGGCGGGGGACGCGAGCGGTTCGCCCGAGCCGATGCCGAGGCAGCGGCAGACGATCGCGTCGATCGCGTGCGAGATGCCGGCCTGGACCTGGCGGGGCGCGTGCGGGACGCCGTCGGACGCCGGTGCGGCGGGCAGGGCGGAGCCCTCCTCGTCGCCGGGCCAGTGGGCGGTGAGCGCCGCGTACAGCATCCGGCCGAGGCCGCGGACGTCCTCCGCGGCGGCGTCGTCGGACTCGCGGTCGCACAGGACGGCGTCGGTGGCGACACCGAGGATCTTGACGGTGCCGCCCGTCGTCCAGACCAGGTCGCGGGGGGTGAGGCAGAGGTGCGAGAGCCCGGCGGCGTGCGCGGCGGAGATCGCCTCGGACGCCTCGTACAGCAGCGTCGCGGCGCGGCCCGGCTCCAGCGGGGCCTTGGCGAGCATGCCCTCCAGGGGCTCGCCGGCGACCCATTCGCTGACGATGTAGGCGCTCTCCCCCGAGTCGTCGGCGTCGAACACCTGGGTCAGCCGGGGGTCGTTCAGCCGGCTGGCGGACCGCGCCGACGTGACCGCCTCGGCGATCCGGGGGAACTCGGGGTCGAAGGTGCGGACGGCGACCGCCCGCGCGAGGATCTCGTCGATGGCCTTCCAGAGCGACGAGCCGCCCGAGTCGCTGATGCGCTCCTCGAGCCTGTAGCGGCCGGCGAGACGGGTGCCGGGCTCGATGACTGACGTGCTCACGGCAACGTCCTGCACAGGTGGTCAGATCCCATGTTCGTGGCGTGGCAGCTTACGCCTCCGACCCTCCTCTTTGCGTTCCCCAGGGTGTCGCCCCGCAAGCCGTAGTCCCCCACATGGTAGTGGTTACTCGCGCGAGTGGCCGCCTTATCGCCGCGCGTCCTTTTTTACTTTGCGCGCCCCGGCAGCCGGCGGGCGAACGTGGCGATGGTCGTCTGGATCTCCTCCACGCGCATCAGCTTGGCGAACAGCACATACAGCAGACCGCCGCCGACGGACCCGGCCACCAGGGTCGCCAGCGCGGGCAGCATCGTGTCGGTGCCGCCCAGCGCGTCCGCGACGGTGTGCGCGGCGTAGGCGAACCCGATCAGCGGCCAGATCGCGACGAGGAGCTTGAGGTGGCCGCCGACGATGCGGCGGCCGTCGATGCCGCCGAGCTTGCGGCGCAGCACCAGCCAGCAGGTGATCGTCCCGACCAGGTTGGTGATCGCGAACCCGCCCGCGATGCCGACCACGATCCACTTGACGTCGAGGACGTTGTAGGCGGTGAACGCCATGATGATGTTGCAGGTGGTGACGACCAGGCCGACCAGGGCGGGCGTCCGGGTGTCGCCGTGGGCGTAGAAGACCCGCAGCATCAGCTGGTAGACCGAGAACGGGACGAGCGCGATGGCGAACATCTGCATGACCCGCGCGATCACCAGGGCGTCGTCGGCCGTGGCGTTGCCGTGCGCGAAGAGCACGGTGGTGATCTCCGGTCCGAGCACCAGCATCAGCGCCGCCGCCGGCATGATGATCACCGAGGAGAGCCGCAGCCCGCTGGAGAAGGCGGCGCGCACGTCGGCGGTCTTGCCCTCGGCGGCGAACCGGCTCATCCGCGGCAGCAGCGCGGTGATCACCGACACCCCGACGATCGCGTAGGGGAGCTGGAAGAGCTGGTAGGCGTTGAAGTACGGGGTGTACCCGTAGCCCTCGCCGAGCCCCTGGTCGAAGGCGGTCTTCCCGGCCCGGTTCGTCAGCGCGGTGACGACGGCGAGGGCGACCTGGGTGGCGACGACGTACAGCAGCGTCCAGCCGGCCATCCGCCCGACCTCGCCGAGCTCGCCGCGGCGGAAGTCGAGCCGGGGCCGCCACCGGAACCCGACGCGCCGCAGCGACGGCCACAGCGCGACCGTCTGCAGGACGATGCCGCCGGTCGTGCCGACGGACAGCAGCATGAGCTGCTGGTCGGAGATGGTGGACGGGTCGACCTTCCCGGTGGTGATCGCGAGGAACGCGCCGCCGACCGCGATCACGACGATGTTGTTCAGGACGGGCGCCCACATCGGCGCGCCGAAGCTGCCGCGCGAGTTGAGGACGGCCCCGGCGAACGCGCCGACGCCGTAGAAGAACAGCTGCGGCAGGAAGAACCGCGCGAACAGGACGGCGACGGCGCGCTGGTCGCCGGTGTAGCTGCCCGCGAGGACGTCGATGAACAGCGGCGCGAGCAGCACCGCCACGACGGTGAGGACGCCGAGCCCGATCACCGCGAGGGTGAACACGCGCTGCTCGTACTGCTCCCCCGCGACCTGGTCGCGCTGCTTGGCCCGCACCAGCAGCGGGACGATGACGCTGGTGAGGATGCCGCCGAGCAGCAGGTCGTAGATCTGGTTGGGGATGGTGTTGGCGGTGTTGTAGGCGTTGGCGACCAGCCCGGTGCCGAGCGCGGCGACGATGACCGCGGTGCGCAGGAACCCGGTGACGCGGGACGCGAGGGTGCCGATCGCCATGATCGCGCCGGACTTCAGGATCCCGGACGAGCCCTTGCCCTCCTGGGGCGGGGGCGTGTCCACGACCGTGCTGTCGGCGTCAGGCGCGCTTCCGCCGGGGAGGGGGATGTCAACCACCGTCTCGGCGGCGAGGTTCGCCGCGCCCGGCGGCCGGCCCGTCGGCGCCGGGGCCGGGTACTGCGGCGGGGTCCTCGGGCCGGGTGCCTGCGGGCCCGGCCGCATGCCCGGCCGGCCCTGAGGCGTCGGTCCCTGCGGGCGCGGCCCCTGGGGCGGGGGAGCCTGGGGCGGCGGGCCCGGCGGGTATCCCTGTGCCGGGTAGCCCTGTCCCGGGCGCCCCGGAGTATTCGGCGGAGGGTATGCCGGGCCCTGGGAACCCGGGCCCGGGGAGCCCGCCCCCTGGTTCCCCTGTCCCTGCCGATCCCATTCCGGTCGACCCGTCACCGGCTGCCTCCGCTTTCCGGCGGCGCCTCGCTCTGATGGCCCGCACTCCGACGCCCACGAAGAGTACGGCAAGTCCGCCGCCCGTGATGAGCAGGGCGAGCCGCCCATACCCGGTCGTGGTGACCGTGATGGTCTCGCCGTCACCGTACGTCCGGCCGCTCGCACCGGGAATCTGCAGATCGAGGCGGACGCCGAAGTTGCCGTTACCGGCCGCCTGCGCCGGGATCCACCGCTGGGCCCGCTCCCCGGGTCCGAGCTCGATCACCGCGTCGTCGGGCTCCAGCCCGCCGAGCTTGAGCTTGGCGGAGTTCTCCGAGGTCACCACGAGCCGGATCTTCACCGACTGGCCGCTCAGCCTGTTCTCGACCAGGACGGGAAGCTTGCCGGAGCTGCCCCCCATCAGCACGCGCCTGTTCTTCGGGAGGACGACGCGGACCCGGTTCATGTCGTCCTTGAGCTCGTCATCGAGCTCCTCGCGGGCCCGCTTGGCGCGGCTCGGCGACGTCCGCCAGCCGACCGACTCCAGCCGCAGCACGGCGCGCTCGTAGGAGATCTTCGCCGGGCCCGTCATCACGGCCTGGAACGTCGCCGCGCGCTTCGCGATGGCCCGGGTCTGGTCCAGGTGGACGTCGCCCAGCTCGTACTTCTCGTAGTCGTCGGAGTAGCCGTGGAAGGCGCGGTCCTGCGGCTGGGCCGACTCGATCGAGCGCAGCGGCGTCTCGCGCATCCAGGACGCGGCCTTGGTGTAGGTGAGCAGGTTCTTGGCGAGCCCCCCGGAGGGGCTCCACAGCCGGTCGGGCGCGACGACGACGGTGCGCTGGACGCTCGGCGCCTCCGCCGCGATCATCGCGGTCTCGGCGAGGAAGCGCTGCTCGCTCATCAGCGCCCGGGAGGCGGACCGCGACCCCTCGTCGAGTATCTGGGTGACCGTCTGGTCGTAGAGGAGGGCCTTCTTGGCGCCCAGGTGCGTCTGGAGCGCGGTGGTCGCGTTCGGCTGCGCGCCCGTCGCGGGGTTCTCGAACTGCGAGCTGCTCATCAGGAACGAACCGCCGCCCTTAAGGGCGTACCGGGCGAGCTGTTCGAGCGTGCCGGGCCCGCCGACGCCGGACGCCGGCCAGGCGACGTGCGCGTCGGGCTGGCGGCCGAAGATCTGCGACACGAAGCCGGTGTTGCGCGCGTCGAAGGCGACGCCGATGTCGCGGGTCGTCTTGCGCCGGACCAGGGCCGTGACGTCGGGGTCGCCATAGGGGAGGACGAAGTAGGGGTCGCCCTTCGTGGCGGTCTTGAGCGACGCCAGCCACGTCGCCGCGACCTTGCTCTTCTCCTTCCGGACGCCCTTGCGGGCTCCGGGCGGCTTGACGTAGAAGTCGCCCGACGCCATCTGCTGCACGTCGTCCAGCAGCGCCGGGTCGACGGCCCACGTGACGGGCGTGCTCGTGGTTGCGGCGGCCTCCACGAGCCGGTGGAGACGGCCGCCGGGCGACAGCTCCTTGGTGAGGTCGTCGTCGATGAACGTGCGGTCGTTGGCCCGGTGCATCCGGTCGATCAGCGGCAGGACCCAGCCGACCGCCACCGGCTTGAAGCTCCGCTGCTTCGGCATCAGCGTCAGGAATGTCGTCATGCCGCCGACGACCTGCTGCGCGGAGTTCAGCACTTCGACGCGCATCGGGTACACGCCGGGGGTGGCGGCGGGGGCGCGCAGGCCCAGTTGCTGGGCGGTGGTCCGGAAGCTCCAGCCCTGGGTCACGCCCGGCCTGGTCGCCTGCGCGAGCGACTGCTGCTGCGGGGCGACGTTGGGCAGCGCGGTCTGCTGCCCGGACGCGAGCTGGTCGACCTGGCTCCGGCTGGTCAAGGGCTGGGCGCTGTAGCGCAGCCGCAGGGTGAGGCCGGGGAGCGCGTGGCCGGTGCGGTTCCGCGCCGCCCCGGAGATCTCGATCCTGGACTTCGCGGTGAGGGTCTTCGGCGTGACCTTGGTGAGCGCGAGCGCCACCTGTGCGCGCGCCTGGGCCGCCGCAGGGACGCCGGCAGGAGCCTGCGCGGGGGTCCGCGCCCGGGCCCCGGCGGGGGACGCCAAGGCCGGGGAGGCCGCCATCGCGAGACAGGGCAGCAGCGCGGCCAGCGCCAACGCGCGTCCGACCGCTTTCACGCCGCGTCCGCCCTCACGCCGTGCCCGTCCAGAACCCGTCCGGCGGCGCGAGGACAGGCCGAGGACGGCGGGCGTCGTTTTCCCGCACCACGGCCCCGATGGTAGTCCGTCGGTGTTCATGGCGTTGCCTGGTGCCACCCTCCTGCCGGCCCACGCCGGGCCGCGCAGGGCGGGCGGCTCAGGTCGTCACGTGGTCCCGTCCCGGGGTGGACGCGGCGCTGAGCGGGGCCAGCAGATCGACGGGTTTCGGACGGCAGAGGGAGTACAGGGCGCTGGCCTTGATCCCGAGCGCCGTGGACGCCTCGCCGGTCGCGGTGTAGACGACGCCGTGGGCGTGGAGCCCGTCCACGAGGCCGCGGTCGATCAGCAGGGGCATCGACTCCGGCAGGAGCAGCGGGCAGACCAGGCCCGCGGCGTACTCGGTGACGGCGTTGACCACGTCCGCGTGGGCGGGCCGGACGCCACGGGCGCCCACGCCGAGCCGCACCGCCTCGGTGGACGGCCGCCGCCCCGCGGGGACGATCGCCCCGGCCAGGAAGGGGCGGCCGCGGTGGGCGCCCTCGCAGGAGTAGACGCGCGTCACCAGGCACCGCTCGGGCGGAAGGCCGAGCGCCCTGGGCAGTTCGTCCGCCCGGGTCATCGCCAGGGGCAGCCGCACGATCTCGTGCGGCGTCTCCCAGCCGAGGAGCGCGCGGTGGATGGTGAGAGCGTCCTTCATGTTCGGCTCCATCCCGCGGGGGGCGGCCCCGCTCACCCCCGGATCTGGTTTCCCTAAGGCCCCGTGCGTCGCACGCCGCGGGGGGAAGACCCCACATACCCGGAACGGCAGGTCTCATCCCTGCCGCGCGGCACGCGAACCCTCGAACGCGCCTCAACCGCACGTGCGGCGGACCGTGGCCCTTTTGGATCCCGCTACCGTTGTCGTACGGGAGGCTCACCGGGTCGCGCAGGTCGTCGTCGGGGTGCCCGAAACGTAACCCGGGGATCGCGGCATGTGAAGGGCCCCGTCCTTCTTCGGCCCCGAAAAGACTCCCGTGCTGACCCCGGCGCTCGCCAGAAAGTCCTTTGTCAGCCCGTCAACCAAGGAAATACGCTCGATGGCCGTGCCTGACCAGAACGTGACCCCAGAGTCCTCGCGGCGTACCGCGATCGCCGAGCTGCTGCGCGGGATCGCGCCCGTCGCCGACGACCTCGGCGCCCGGTTCGCTGCGGCCGGTCACGAGCTGGCGCTGGTAGGCGGGCCCGTCCGGGACGCGCTGCTGCGCCGTCCCACCAAGGACGTGGACCTGACCACCGACGCCCCGCCCCAGCGCACCCTTGAGATCATCCGCGGCTGGGCGGACGCGCACTGGACGATCGGCATCGAGTTCGGCACGGTCGGCCTGCGCAAGGACGGCGTCGAGCTGGAGATCACCACCTACCGCAGCGAGTCCTACGACCCGAAGTCCCGCAAGCCGGAGGTGTCCTACGGGACGTCCCTGGTGGAGGACCTGCGCCGCCGCGACTTCGCCGTCAACGCGATGGCGGCGCGGCTGCCCGGGCACGACTTCGTCGACCCGTTCGGCGGCCTCACCGACCTGCAGCGCAAGGTGCTGCGGACGCCGGGCCGGCCGGAGGACTCCTTCAGCGACGACCCGCTGCGGATGATGCGCGCCGCCCGGTTCGCCTCCCAGCTCGGCTTCACCGTCGCGCCCGACGTCGTCCGCGCGATGAAGGACATGGCGGACCGCATCGAGATCGTGTCGGCCGAACGGGTCCGGGACGAGCTGTCCAAGCTGATCTGCGGCCGGTACCCGCGGGAGGGCCTGGCGCTGCTGGTCGAGACCGGCCTCGCCGCGCACGTCCTGCCCGAACTGCCGAAACTGCGCCTGGAGATCGACGAGCACCACCGGCACAAGGACGTCTACGAGCACTCGCTGATCGTCCTGGAGCAGGCGATCGCGCAGGAGGAGGACGGCCCCGACCTCGTCCTGCGGCTCGCGGCGCTGCTGCACGACATCGGCAAGCCCAAGACCAGGCGGTTCGAGACGGGCGGCCGGGTCTCCTTCCACCACCACGAGGTCGTCGGCGCGAAGATGACCCGCAAGCGGCTGACCGCGCTGCGCTACCCGAAGGACGTCATCTCCGACGTGTCCCGCCTCGTGGAGCTGCACCTGCGCTTCCACGGCTACGGCACCGGCGAGTGGACCGACTCGGCCGTCCGCCGGTACGTCCGCGACGCCGGGCCGCTCCTCACCCGCCTGCACAAGCTGACCCGAGCCGACTGCACCACCCGCAACAAGCGCAAGGCCGACCGGCTGCGCCGCACCTACGACGACCTGGAGGTGCGGATCGAGCGGCTGGCGGAAGAGGAGGAGCTCGCCTCCATCCGCCCGGAGATCGACGGCAACGAGATCCAGGAGATCCTCGGCATCGCCCCCGGCCCCCTCGTCGGGCGCGCCTACAAGTTCCTCCTCGAACTCCGCCTGGACCGGGGCATGATCGGCAAGGAGGCCGCGGCCGGGGAACTGCGCCGCTGGGCCGCCGCCGAGGGCGTCGGCGCCCCCTCCGACGAGGGGAAGGGCGAATGATCCCCCTGCAACTGGGGCGGATGAGCCCCCGCGAGACCGAGCGGATGCTGGAGTTCGACCGGGAGCACATCTGGCACCCCTATGCGCCGATGCCCGCGACGGCGCCCGCGCTGCCGGTCGTGTCGGCGGACGGGGTGCGGCTGACCCTCGCTGACGGCACCGAACTGATCGACGGCATGTCCTCCTGGTGGGCGGCCGTGCACGGCTACAACCACCCGAAGCTGAACGCGGCCGTCACCGGGCAGCTCGGCAAGATGGCGCACGTCATGTTCGGTGGGCTCACGCATCCGCCCGCCGTCCGGCTCGCCGAGCGGCTCGTCGAGATCACCCCGGAACCGCTGACCAAGGTGTTCTTCGCCGACTCCGGGTCCGTCGGGGTCGAGGTCGCGATCAAGATGGCGCTGCAGTTCTGGCGCTCGCAGGGGCGCCCGGAACGGCGCCGGCTCCTCACCGTCCGCGGCGGCTACCACGGCGACACGTTCGGCGACATGGCGGTCTGCGACCCGGTGAACGGGATGCACCACATGTTCTCCGACGTCCTCGCCCAGCACGTCTTCGCGTCCCCGCCCCCGCTCGGCTACAGCGCCGAACCCGACGAGACGTACCTGGACGAACTCGCCGGCCTGGCCGCGAAGCACGCGGGCGAGCTCGCCGGGATCATCGCGGAACCGATCGTCCAGGGCGCCGGCGGCATGCGCTTCTACGCCCCCGAGTACCTGCGCGCCCTCCGCGACATCGCCGACGAGCACGGCCTGCTGCTGATCCTGGACGAGATCGCCACCGGGTTCGGCCGGACGGGCGAGCTGTGGGGCTGCGACCACGCCGAGGTCGTCCCCGACATCATGTGCCTCGGCAAGGCGCTGACCGGCGGCTACATGACGATGGCCGCGACGCTGTGCACCGACCGCGTCGCCCACGGCATCACCTCCGGCGAGGCGGGCGTCCTGATGCACGGACCCACCTACATGGCGAACCCGCTGGCCGCCGCGGTCGCGTCCGCGTCCATCGACCTGCTGCTCTCCCGCGAGTGGCGGGACGAGGTCGACACCATCGAGGCGGTCCTGACCAGCGAACTCGACGGCGCCGCGGAGTTCCCCGGGGTCGCCGACGTACGCGTCCTCGGCGCGATCGGCGTGGTGGAGGCGCGCGAGCCGGTGGACGTCCCGTCCGTCCAGGAGATCGCCATGGCGCACGGCGTCTGGCTGCGCCCCTTCGGCAAGCTCGTCTACACGATGCCGCCGTACGTGTGCACGGAAGACGAGGTGCACCACATCGCCGCCGCCCTGCACGCCATAGCGGAGTCGCTCTAACGCATTGCGGGCGCCGGCCGCCGCATGCGGGAGGCGGCCGTTCGGTAGGCGACGGCGCCCGCCGCGTAGGCCACGACCACCGCGAGGAGCGTGAGATCGGCGCGCCCGTCCGCGGGCAGCCACGTCGCGGCGGCGGCGGCGGCAGCGGCGAACGTCGCGTTGAACAGCATGTCGTAGACGGCGAAGACCCGCCCCCGGTAGGCGTCGTCGATGGTCTCCTGCAACGTCGTGTCGACGCACAGCTTCACGCCCTGCGACACCACGCCGAGCAGGAAGGCGCCGACCGCCCAGGGACGCTCCGCGAACGGCATGCCGAGGACCAGCAGCCCCAGCGCCGCCCCGCCGAGCTGCCATGCCACCCACGCCTGCTTGCTGATCCGCCGCACCACCGGCGGCGTGATCAGCGCCGCCGCGAAGTACCCGGCGCCGGACACTCCCAGCATCAGCGCGAACGTCTCCAGCCCCCGGTCTGGGTCGGCGGCGAAGTGGTTCCGGCACAGCAGCAGCGTCATGATCAGGACGACGCCGTACAGGAACCGGTGAAACGAGATCGCACCGAGCGCCAGCGCCGCCTGCGGCCGCCGCGCGATATGCCGCCCCCCGTCCACGAGCCCGCCCAGAACCCCCCGGATCACCTCGACCACCCGAGGCGCCGCCCCCGCCTCCGGCGCGACGTCCTCCGCCGCCCGGTGAGGGCCCAGCAACCCCTTCGGCAGCGTCGTCGCGATCAGCCCCGCCAGCAGGAACAGCGCCGCCGCGGCCGTGAGGATCAGCGCCGTCCCGTCCTGCCCGGCCCCGAACACCCGCCGGAGCCCGTAGCCGGCGCCCGCGCCGGCGAACGCGATGACCGTCCCGGACGTGACGCTGAACGCGTTCGCCGTGACCAGCTGATCGCGCCGCACCACATGCGGAAGCGCCGCCGACAGCGCCGCGAGAAAGAACCGGTTCACGCCCAGCACGACGAGCACGCCGAGGAAGAAACCGAGCCCGTCCTGCCCGGCCACCACGAGCCCGGCGACGAGCAGCACGAGCAGCGCGCGCAGCACCGGCGTCCACACGAGGATCTGCCGCCGCCGCCACCGGTCGATGAACACCCCGGCGAACGGCCCGAGCGCCGAATACGGCAACAACGTCACCGCGAAGGCCGCCGCAGCCTTGGCCGCCGTCGCCTGCCGCTCAGGCGAGAAGAACACGTACCCGGCCAACGCCACCTGGAACACGCCGTCCGTCAACTGCGAAGCAAGCCGAGTCCCATAAAGCCGCCGAAAATCCCGCTCCCGCAAGATCCCCCGCAACTCACCCGCTCGCATCAGATCAGCGTATGTCGTGTTTATTGCAGTGCTCTCCTCCTTCGGGCCTAGCGGCCCTCCATCGTCGAGTACTGCGTGCGATCGCTGGCATCGCTCCGGCTCGCCTTGCGGCTCGCTGCGCGATCAGGTTCTCGCTTCGCTCGAACCTGCCTTCGGACGCGATCGCAGTTGTCCGGTTGTTGCGTGGTTGCTGTGTCGGCTGAGGTTGGCGAAGGGTGCCGTGCTCTTCTCTGGCGGGCACAGAGGGTTCTCCGTCGCCGGGTGCTGGGGTGATCGCTGCAGACTTCGGCTCGCTGCGGGTGCATCCGGTGAAGCCGCGAAGGCGCGAGCGTGCGGGGCTTGTTCGCCTGGCGGGTTAATCGAGGTTGGACTAGGTGGCCAGCAGGGAGGCGATGAGACCAGCCGTCGGGCCGCGGGCGCGCACGGGGCTCAGCCGGTGCCGCAACCACGTGGCGACCCGGGGGCCGCGATCGCGTCCGAAGGCAGATTCGAGCGAAGCAAGAATCTGATCGCGCAGCGAGCCGCCAGGCGAGTCGAAGCGATGCCAGCGATCGCACGCGTAGTTGTGGGGGGTGGGGCGCTCTAGCGCCCCACCCCCCACAACTACGCAATAAAGACACGAGTTAGGTCGTAGGCGGCGGTGGTGGGGAGGAAGAAGGTGCCGTGGAGGCGGGAGGAGTGGTAGGTGGTCTGGGCGCGGTTCAGGAGGGGGACGATCGCGGCGTCCTCCATGATCTTCTGGTCGGCCTGCTGCCAGTAGCCGGCGGCGCGCTGGGCGTCGGGGGCGGTGAGGGCGGCGTCGATGAGGGCGTTGACCTGGGGGTTGTCGTAGCCGCCGTAGTTGGTGGAGTTGGGGCCGTAGGTGCGGCCGTCGAAGAGCGGCTGGATGATCGAGCGGCCGTTGTTGCCGTACCAGTCGGGGACCCAGCCGGGGGCGGCGATGTCCCAGGTGCCTTCGCGGGCGCGTGCGGGGGTGGAGAGGGTGCTGGAGTAGAAGGAGCCGCCGGGGTCGGGGGTCAGTTCCGTCTTGACTCCGCAGGCGTCGAGGTTCTGGGCGATGGACTGGGCGATCAGCTTGTGGACGCTGTTCGTCCGGAACGGGAACTTCAGGGTGAGGCCGGTGCGGCCCGTCCTGGCGAGCAGGTCGCGGCATTTGGCGGGGTCGCCGGACTCGCCGGGCGTGGGGTAGTGGTTGACGGCCGCGTAGCCGGAGTTGCCGGGCGGGATCACGGTGTGCAGGGGGCCGGCGACCGACGGGCCGCCGACGATCTTGATGAGGGCGCTGCGGTCGACGGCGTACTCCAGCGCCTGGCGGACCGCCCGGTCGCCGAGCGCGCCGCGGTTGCGGGGGCTGCGGGTGTTGAAGACCAGGTACGGGCTGTTGTTCGGGGTCTCCCTGATCGCGAAGCGCGGGTCGTCGCGCAGCCGCGGGATCGCGGACGTCGGGACGGGCTGGTCCCATGCGAGATCGGCGGTGCCCTGCTCGATCTGCTGCTGGACGGTCTCCGGCGAGTCCTGCCCCAGCGTGATCTGGATCTTCGCGACGTGCCGCTCGCGGAGCGGGTCCGAGCCCGCCTGCCATGCCGGGTTTTGGGTGAGCACGTAGGAGATGCCCGGCTTGTAGTCCGTGATCTGGTACGGGCCGTCGGAGACGGTGTGCTGCCGGAACCCGGCACTGTCCGGGACGTACCGGTCGTACTCCTGCGGCGCGGCCGCGGTGACCGGCAGCGCCAGCAGGTTGAGGAAGTCGCTGGCGGGGCGCTTCAGCTTGAACACCAGCGTCCGCGCGTCCTTGGCGCGGACGCCCTCGAAGCCGTGGTCGCGCTGGTAGGCGGCGATCGCCCGGGCGTCCTTGGCGTTCACGGAGCCGTAGCCGCGGCAGAACGCGTCCATGCCCTTGAGCGTGGAGAGGAAGTAGCCCTTGGCGGCGGAGGGCGAGGCCGGGTTGCACAGCCGTTCGAAGCCGCGGACGAAGTCCTGGGCGGTGACCGGGCGCGGCGGGTTGGTGTTCCACCGGACGCCGTCGCGCAGCCGGACCGTGTAGGTGCGGCGGTCCTTGCCGATGTCGCCGTTCTCGCGCGTCGGGATCCGCTCGGCGACGTCGGGCCGGACGGGGACCGTCTCCTGGAAGTCGTTGGACGCCCGGTTCCCGAACAGGGTCCGGGCGAACGTGCGGGCGAGCCCGTACGCGCCGACGCTGGCCACGGACGCGGGGTCGAGGTGCTCGACGTCGGACGAGCCGACGACCCGCAGGGTGCCGCCCTGGCGGGACGCGCCCTCCGCGGAGGCCCCGTCACCCCCTCCGGCGCATCCGGCGAGCCCCACCACGAGGCCCGCCAGCCCCGCCGCCACCTTGATCATTTCGCGTGCCGCCACGGTGTCACCTCACTGACTCAGAGCCTGGCGCGCTAGTCACCGGCGGTGTCACAGTAGGGCCAGAGCGTGACAAAGGGCCGGTACATCACCGTTTCTCTACAGAAGTAAGGACGCCCTGACAGTGGGATGTCCACTGACAGGGCGTCCTTTGGGAACTTTGTGATCAGGCTCTCAGCGCTCGATGTCGCCGCGGATGAACTGCTCCACCGCGTCGTGCGCCTGGTCGTCGTTGTACTGCTCCGGGGGCGACTTCATGAAGTAGGAGCTGGCCGACAGGATCGGGCCGCCGATGCCGCGGTCCTTGGCGATCTTGGCGGCGCGGACGGCGTCGATGATGACGCCGGCGGAGTTCGGGGAGTCCCAGACCTCCAGCTTGTACTCCAGGTTGAGGGGGGTGTCGCCGAAGGAGCGGCCCTCCAGCCGGACGTAGGCCCACTTGCGGTCGTCCAGCCACGGCACGTGGTCGGACGGGCCGATGTGCACGTCCGCCTTCGCCATCTCGTGCGGGATCTGCGAGGTGACCGACTGCGTCTTGGAGATCTTCTTGGACTGGAGCCGCTTGCGCTCCAGCATGTTCATGAAGTCCATGTTGCCGCCGAAGTTGAGCTGGTACGTGCGCAGCAGCTCGACGCCGCGGTCCTCGAAGAGGCGGGCCATGACGCGGTGCGTGATGGTCGCGCCGACCTGCGACTTGATGTCGTCGCCGACGATCGGCACGCCCGCGTCGGTGAACTTCTGCGCCCACTCGGGGTCGCTGGCGATGAACACCGGCAGCGCGTTCACGAAGGCGACCTTGGCGTCGATCGCGCACTGGGCGTAGAAGCGGTCGGCCTCTTCGGAGCCCACCGGCAGGTACGACACCAGGACGTCGACCTCGGCGTCCTTCAGGGCCTGCACGACGTCGACCGGCTCGGCGTCGGACTCCTCGACCATGTCCAAGTAGTACTCGCCAAGGCCGTCGAAGGTGTGCCCGCGCTGGACGGTCACGCCCGTGGGCGGCACGTCGGCGAACTTGATGGTGTTGTTCTCGCTGGCGTGGATGGCCTCGGACAGGTCCATCCCGACCTTCTTGGCGTCCACGTCGAACGCCGCCACGAACTCGACGTCGCCCACGTGGTACTCGCCGAACTGAACGTGCATCAGGCCGGGGACTCGCGTGTCGGGGGTCGCGTCCTTGTAGAACTCGACGCCCTGGACGAGTGAAGAGGCGCAGTTGCCCACACCGACGATGGCTACGCGCACCGAACCCATCCGGTAGCTCCTTCTCTGTTGCGGAACATGTGGTGGAGTCTCACCCGCCCCCGAAGGCGCCGGGCCACCGCTCAGCGGCCCTCGTCCCGAGGCATGTCCTGGTCAATTCGCTTAGCTGACTGTGCTTGCTGTTCCTGCTCGGCCCGCTCGCGCCCGATGAGCTCGTTGAGCCACCGGACTTCGCGCTCGACGGACTCCAGCCCGTGGTTCTGCAGTTCCAGGGTGTAGGAGTCGACTCGCTCGCGGGTTCGCGCCAGGGCGGCGCGAACGCTCTCCAGGCGCTCCTCCAGCCGGCTGCGCCGGCCTTCGAGGATCCGCAGCCGGACGTCGGCGCGGGTGTGCGAGAAGAAGGCGAAGTGCACGCCGAACCCCTCGTCCTCCCACGAAGCCGGGCCGGCCTCGGTGAGGAGCAGTTGCAGGCGCTCCTTGCCGTCGGCGGTGAGCTTGTAAACGATCTTCGATCGGCGGCTCTGCAGCGCCAGCGGCGCGTTCGGCTCCTCCGGCCGGTCCTCCATGATCAGCCCGTTGGCCAGGAGCTGCTTGAGGCACGGGTAGAGCGAGCCGTACGAGAACGCGCGGAACATGCCCAGCAGGGTGTTGAGCCGCTTGCGCAGCTCGTACCCGTGCATCGGGGACTCGTGCAGCAGCCCGAGCACGGCGAGCTCCAGCACGCCCGCGCCCTTCTTGGCCGCCATCCCGGTCCCTCTTCCGCAGAAGCCGATGTCTCGATCCGATGTATCGAGTGAATGTATCGACTCGATACATCGACAAGATACGTAGCCCGGCTCGTCCTGGCAAGTGGGGATCTAGCTGGGACGCCCCGGACGCCCCATCGGGCCGTATCGCGAATGTGGCGATTTCAGGGTGTATGTGGTGGAACTGTGTCAAAGTTGCGTCCTGGAACCACCTGGCCGCGTCGCACGACCCCGATCCCGGAACAGCCCGGAACGGAAGCCGAGTGAGGAGGAGCCACCGACCCCCCGGGGCGCGGACCGGCCGGGGCGTCCTTCGCCGAGCACACGCTCCCCCCGCTCACCAGCCCGCACAGTACTCTTCGGACGGCGCACGAGCCGCAACAAGGGCCGGGAGCCACCCGGCCCTCGGCAACAACCGTTGTCCCCTGTTGATGAGGTCGCGTGAGTAATCCAAGCCAGCCCCGACCGGAACCCGGGTCGCAGAGGCCGGGCGGGCACCAGAACCCCCGTCCCGGTGACTCCGGCGACCCCGGTGAGCCCGCCGGAACGCCTCCCGCGGGCTCTCCTGGCGCGCCCCAGAACCCCGCCCCGCCGGGCACGGCGGAAGGCCCCGGTTTCATGGGCGCCTCTGGCGCGAGCCCCGGTCCCTTCGGAGGTCCCGCGCCGGCCGCGCCCGCACCTGCGGGCCCGCCGAGCCCCGTCCCGCCGCCCACCGGTCGCCACGCCGCTCCTAGCGCGCAGGGCGGACCGGGTAACGCGCTCGTACCGAGCGGCCAGGGCGGACCAGGCGGAGCACCCGGCCAGGGTGGTTTCAACGGCAACGGTGGGTTCGGCCCTAACGGCGGCCCTGGCGGGACGTCCGGTCCAGGCGGATTCGGTGGGCCTGGAGGCAACGGTGGTCCCGGTGGATTCCAGCCTCCGGGTGGGCCTGGCATGGGCAACGCGCACGGCAACGTGCCCCCGGTCGGCCACGGCATGCAAGGCGGGCCCGGAATGGGTCGTCCAGGGATGGGCGGTCCCCCCGGTGGTCCCGGGGCGCCAGGAATGGGAGCGCCGGGACGGCCCGGTTTCCCCAACGCGCCCGGTATGGGTCCCGCGCAGGGAATCCCCGGTGCGCCCGGTGCGGGGGGCATGGGCCCGCCCGTGGGCTTCGGGACGCCGGGGATGCCCGGCGCGGCCCCGAAGCCGGGCGTGCGCGAGAAGCTCGGTGAGCTCGGAAAGGCCGGGCAGGGCCTCAGCGCGAAGGTGACCGCGAAGTTCCGCGGCGGCGGCGTGCGCGCGGCCAACCGCACGGGCGGTCCGGGAGGCCCCGCCGGCCCCGGTGGCCCTGGCGGACCCGGCGGTCCGGGAGGTCCGGGAGGTCCCGGCGGGCCTGGACGGCACGTTCCGCCCGGCAAGAAGGGGTTCTTCGGCCACCTGCGGTCCCGCGAGACCGGATGGCGGCGCTTCATCCCGTCTTGGAAGGTCGTGGGCGGCGTCTGCGGGCTCGGCCTCGCGGCGTTCGTCACGCTGATCTGGGTCGCCTACTCCAACACCCCGACGCCGAAGGAACCGACGGTCGCGGGCGTCGAGGACCAGGCGTCGATCTTCTACTACACCGACAGCACCGAGATCGGCCGGATCGGCAAGAAGCGGCAGAGCGTCGAGCTGGCCAAGATCCCGCCGAACGTCCAGAACGCGGTGCTGGCGGCGGAGAACCGCAGCTTCCGCACCGACCCGGGCTTCTCGATCAAGGGGACGACCCGGGCGGTGTGGGACAACCTGACCGGCGGGTCGGGCGGCGGCTCCACGATCACCCAGCAGCTCGCGAAGAACTACTACTCCGACCCGAACAACCGGACGGTCAGCCGGAAGTTCCAGGAGCTGTTCATCTCGCTGAAGCTGGAGGACGAGCACTCCAAGGACGAGATCCTCAAGCTCTACCTGAACACGATCTACTTCGGCCGCGACACCTACGGCATCCAGGCGGCGTCCCGCGAGTACTTCGGGACGGACGTGTGGAAGCTGCGGCCCGACCAGGCGGCCCTCCTCGGCGGCATCATCCAGAACCCGAACCGGGACCCGGGCGACAAGGCCAGCCAGGCGTGGGCGACCGGCAGGTACCAGTACACGCTCAACGGCATGGTCTCGATGGGCAAGCTCAGCCGGGCCGAGGCCGACAAGTACATCAAGCAGGGCCCGCCCAAGATCCGGAAGGCGGGCACCAGCGACCAGCTCTACGGCGGTCAGCGCGGCTACATGCTGATGCGCGCCAAGCTAGAGCTGAGCCGCCTGGGCGTCGACACCAAGGAGCTGACGACCCAGGGCCTGCGGGTTTACACGACGTTCGACCGCAAGAAGATGGCGATGGCCAAGCGGGCGGCCGAGCAGACCGTCCCGCAGGTGAACCCGAAGAAGCTCGCGAAGAAGAAGATCCGGGTCGGCCTGGTGTCGGTGAACTCCGCGAACGGCGAGGTCGTCGCGTTCTACGGCGGTCCCGACTACCTGGACCAGTCGTTCGACAACGTGTGGCAGGGCTCGGCGCAGGCGGGGTCGGCGATGAAGCCGTACGTGCTCGCGACGGCGCTGAAGCAGAACTACAGCCTGAAGAGCCTCGTCGAGGGCCGGTCGAAGACGCCGATCGGCCCGGACGGCAGCGTGGTGTCCAAGGACGACCCGAACGCCGTGATCGTCCCGAACAGCCATGACGTGGGCCCGGCGATCAACCTGATCACCGCGACGAAGGACTCGGTCAACACCGCGTTCATCCAGCTGATGGGCAAGGTCGGAATCGAGGAGGCGATCAAGACCGAGACCGATGCCGGCATCGCGTCCGACCTCCTGGAACCGCACAAGTGCTGCCTGAACCTCGCGCTGGGCGTCAACAACATCCGGCCGATCGAGCAGGCGGCGGGGTACGCCGTGTTCGCCAACGGCGGGATGTACCACCAGCCGCACGTGATCCGCGTGGTCAAGAAGTCGGACGCCAAGACGGTGCGGCTGCGGCCGAACTACGAGAAGCGCCGCGTCTTCAGCCCGAAGGTCGCCGCGGACGCGACGTACGCGATGCAGCAGGTCATCAGGGGCGGTACCGCGACGGCGGCGGCGCTGCCGGACGGACGCCAGGCCGCGGGCAAGACCGGTACGACGGACCGCAACGTCTCGTCGTGGTTCGTCGGGTACGTCCCGCAGGTCTCGACGGCGGTGACGATCTACAACGACGCGGTGGGCCCGGACGGCAAGAAGAAGTCGGTGATCCTGCCCCAGATCGGTGAGGTGGAGGGCGGCACGATCCCGGCCCGCATCTGGCGGTCCTACATGGCGAACGCGGTGCAGGGCATGGACCCGCAGGCGTTCCCGCCGCCCGCGTGGGGCGGGATCGTGCAGAAGTGGGCGAAGCCGCCGGAGAAAAAGAAGAAGGACGACGAGGGCAAGCCGCCGTGGTGCAACACCCCGGTCGGCAAGTTCGACCCGCGCTGCCAGGACGACGGCGACGGGGGCGACGGCCAGCAGCCCTGCCAGTCCCCGTTCCAGAACGGCAACTGCGACCCGAACAAGCCGCCGAGCAACCCGCCGCCGCGCTGGTGGTGCCAGATGCACCAGGGCGACCCCGCCTGCCGGAAGCGCAGGGGCGGCCGCGGCGCCCAGATCGAGACCGAGAGCCTGCGGCCGCTGCTGCCGTTTGCGAGGCCGCCCGAATGAACCGGCCGGCTTTCGCGAACCGAACCGTTCACTGGAGATGGGGGTGTGACATGGAGCATCCTTGCGAATTGCCGCACGCCGGCGCCTTTGACCGCATGCGCCCGTCCGTTCCGATGAAGGTGAGCCTTGCCTCAGCGGCCCCCTGCGCGCCGGGGGCACAGTACGCTCGGACGACGCAAAGCCGTACCCCAGTTGATGAGGCCGCGTGAGTAACCCAAGCCGATTTGGACCGGATTTCGGAGAGGGCTCTGGCCGGAGGGGCTCCCCCCGTCCCGGCTCTTCCGGCATGCCCTCGGGCGGGCAGCGCGGCGCGCCGGGTGGCTCGCCGAGCGGTTCGCCGACGCCGGGCAGGGCCCCGCGCCCCGGAGGCAGGCCGGGCGGACGGGCGGGCGGGCCGTCGCGGTCCGGCTCGTCCGGCGGCACGCGGCGTCGTGGCGCACCCGCGCCCATGCGTTCGGGCGGCGCCGGCCGTCCCATGCGAGGCGGCCCCGGAGGCCCTCCGAGCGGACCGGGTGGTCCCGGAGGGCCGGGCGGCCCCGGTGGACCTGGCGGTCCGGGCGGACCCGGCGGCCGCGGCGGCGGCTCCGGAGGCGGCGGCGACGACGGCTTCTGGGGTGACGAGGGGCGCGGCGGCGGGCGCGGCCGCGGCGGTGGCGGTGGCCGTCGCCGCGAGCGCAAGCCCGCGGACGAGGCGAACAAGAAGACGGGCTGGCGGCGCTACGTCCCGAACTGGAAGATCACCGTCGCCGTCGTCAGCGTGGCGATCCTCGGCCTGGCGACGCTCGTCGTCGTCGCCTACGCCAACACCCCGATCCCGACGGAGAAGCAGCAGGACGCGCTCCGCCAGGAATCGGTGATCACCTACGCGGACGGATCGACACTGGCCCGCATCGGTACGCACCGCGAGGACGTCGCGCTGAGCAAGGTGCCCAAGCACGTCCAGAACGCCGTCCTCGCCGCGGAGGACCGCAACTTCTGGCACGAGCCCGGCATCTCGCCGACCGGCATCGTGGGCGCGCTGTACCGGGCGGGGACGGGCGGCGGCGCCGCCGGCGCCTCGACGATCACCCAGCAGCTGGCCCGCAACTACTTCGCGAACCTCAGCCGGGACCGCACGGCCAGCCGCAAGCTCAAGGAAATCCTCATCTCCATCCGGATGGGCAAGGAGATGGACAAGTCGCGGGTCCTGGAGCTGTACCTGAACACCGTCCCGTTCGGACGGCACGCCTACGGCATCCAGGCGGCGTCCCGCGCCTACTTCCACAAGCCCGTCACCGAGATCAACGAGTCGCAGGCCGCGATGCTCGCGGCCCTGATCCAGCGGCCGGGGTACTTCGCCACCTACGGCCCGGCGTCCAACCCGGCCAAGCAGGCGCTGATCAGCCGCTGGAACTACGTCCTCGACGGCATGGTCGAGGAGAAGTGGCTCGACTCGGGCAAGCGTGCCCAGGCGAAGTTCCCCCAGACGCAGAAGAACTGGAGCGACGTCCCGGACGACCCGAACTCCGGCTACCTCCAGGACCGCGTCATCAACGAGCTGAAGACGACGCTCGGCATCGACGAGCAGATGCTGGAGACCGGCGGACTGAAGATCACCACCACGTTCCGCAAGGACCTGCAGGACTACACCAACAAGGCCGTCTCGCAGATCCGCAAGCAGAACGGGCTGAAGAACGACATCCAGTTCGGTCTCGCGGCGATCGACCCGAAGACGGGCGGGGTCGTGGCCGCCTACGGCGGTCCCGACTACCGCAAGCAGCAGTTCGACAACTCCTTCCAGGGCAAGGTGCAGCCGGGTTCGTCGTTCAAGCCGATCGTGCTCGCCACGGCGCTCGACCAGGGCATCAGCCTGCGGACGACGATGGACGGCACCTACAAGCGCACGATCAACGGCGCGTCCTTCACCAACGACAGCCGTTCGGAGAACGGCGTCTACAACCTCAAGCAGATGACGGCGATGTCGATCAACACGGCGTACGTCGACCTGGGGCAGAAGGTCCAGCTGGCCAACGTCGTCGACATGGCCAAGAAGATGGGCATCCCGAAGGACACCCCGAACCTCTCGAACACCATCACGTCGCTCCCGCTGGGCGTCATCGACGCCAGCCCGGTGACGATGGCCTCGGTCTACTCGACGTTCGCGGCGGGCGGCAAGCACCGGGACGCCCACGTGATCGCCAAGGTCACCGACAACCGGGGCCGGCCGATCATGAACAACGACCACAAGCTGCTGGAGAAGCTGCCCTGGCAGAAGCCCACGACGGCCTTCGACGAGGGCGTCGCGGCGGACGCCACGAACGCGATGCAGGCGGTCGTCACCAGCGGTACCGGTAAGCGCGCGAGCCTCGGCGCCCGTCCGGTCGCCGGCAAGACCGGTACCACCGACGAGAACAAGTCGGCCTGGTTCGTCGGCTACACGCCGGAGCTGGTGACGTCGGCGGCGATGTGGCGGCAGGACAAGAACGGCAACCGCAAGTCGCTGATCGGCGTGGGCAGTTACAGCCAGGTCTACGGTGGTACGGTCCCGGCCGACCTGTTCAAGACCTTCATGCTGAAGGCCCTGGAGGGCAAGGACATCACGCAGTTCCCGCCGCCGGTCAACGGCGGGCAGGTCGCCCCGTGGGCGAAGGCCAAGCCGACTCCCACGCCGACCTCGACGCCGACGCCGACCAACACGCCGACCTGCCAGCCGGGTCAGGGTCAGCCGGGGCAGCCGGGGCAGAGGCCGCAGAACGGCTGCAAGTCGGAGTCGCCGAAGCCGACGGAGACGCCGACCATCACGCCGCCGTCGGGCGACGTGCCGTGCAACCAGTACAACATGCCGCTCGGCTGCAACCCCGACATTCCACCCACCGGCGACAAGACCTGGTGGTGTGCGAAACCCGAGCACAAGAACGACCCGGCCTGCCGGAAGGACGGCGACCCGACCACCAACAACTAGCGGCACGTCCGCGACGCGACGGCCCGGAGCCCCACGGCTCCGGGCCGTTCCGTTCTTGATCGCCCGCCCCCCGGGGGCGAATAGGCTTGCTGTCCATGTCGTCGTCTACGGAGAGGCCCACGATGTCCGCCGACAGCGACCGGGCGGACGCCCCCGGACGACTGAAGCGGCTCGCGCCGGTGCTGGCCGGGCTCACCGCCCTGACGTGCCTTCTCGGCTGGCTGCAGAAGCAGCCCTGCGCGTCGGTGCGGTTCGACTTCCTCAAGACGACGGCGAACGCCTGCTACACCGACGTCTACCCGCTCTACTACGTGCGCGGGCTCAGCGACGGCAAGCTCCCGTACTTCGACACGTTCACCGGTTCCGATATCCGCTACGTCGAGTACCCGGTGCTGAGCGGCGGCTTCATGCAGCTGGTCGCGTGGCTGGTGAAGCCGTTCGGGGTGGACGGGCGCGGCATCGCGTTCTACAACGTCACCGTCCTGCTCCTCGCCGTCCTCGCGGTCGTCGCCGTCCTCGCCACCGCCTACGTCGCCGGACGCCGCTCGCTGCGCACCGGTCTGATGGTGGCGCTGTCCCCCGCGCTGCTCCTCACCGCCTACATCAACTGGGACCTGCTGGCGGTGGCGCTGTCGGCGCTGGCGCTGGCGGCCTGGTCGGCGCGCCGCCCGGCCCTGGCGGGGACCCTCCTCGGCCTGGCGATCGCGGCGAAGTTCTATCCGCTGCTGTTCCTCGGACCGCTCGTCCTGCTGTGCGTCCGGGCGGGGCAGTGGCGCCCGATGGGCCGGATGCTCGCCGGAACCGCCGCCGGGTGGCTGGTGGTGAACCTGCCCGTGATGCTCTTCGCGTGGGACGGGTGGAAGGAGTTCTACACCTTCAGCCAGAAGCGCGGCATCGACTGGGGCTCGATCTTCTTCGTGCTGCAGGACCACGGGCTGGACAAGCCCGCGTCCGACACCGAGCTTCTCAACCTGATCGGCACGGGAACGTTCCTCGTCCTCGCCGCCGGGATCGCCGTCCTCGCTCTGGCGGCCCCGCGCCGCCCGCGCCTGCCGCAGCTGATGTTCCTCGTGCTGGTGGCGTTCATGCTGCCGAACAAGGTCTGGTCGCCGCAGTACGTCCTGTGGCTGCTGCCGCTGGCGGTGCTGGCGCGGCCGAAGCTGCCGGCGTTCGTGGCCTGGCAGCTCGGCGAGATCGCCTACTTCCTCGGCATCTGGTGGTTCCTGCTGTCGGTGTCCGCCCAGACGCAGGGCGCCGACCTGTCCGGGACGCTGTCGGCGGTGCTGAGCCTGGACGCCCCGGACGGCGGGATCAGCAAGGACGTCTACACCCTGGCGCTGCTCGCCCGGTTCGTGACCGTCCTCGTCCTGGCGGCGCTGGTGGTGCGGGACGTCCTGGTCCCGTCCGGCGACATCGTCCGGTCGGACGGGGACGACGACCCGGCGGGCGGCGTCCTCGACGGCGCACCCGACGTGGTGGCGTTGGCACGCCGGCGCGGCGACCACCACGCCGGCGTGCCCCTGCCTACCTGAGGAAGCCGCCTTCCCGGATCAGGCGCGGGCGCGCAACGCGTCGATGAACCACTGGAAGAGCGGCGTCAGCGTCGGCGGGACGGGCCAGCCGTTGATGAGGGCGAGCAACTGCCAGTACCGCTCGGTGCGCGGGTCGGTGCCGATCTCCAGCCGGCGCAGGAGGTCGCGGCGGAAAGCGGCGTCGTCGGTGGCGTCCCACGCGTCGGCGTAGGCGCGGACCAGTTCGTCGACGACGGGGCGGGCCGCGTCCGATCCGGGCTCGATCCCGTCCGCGACGGCCTGCTCCGCCTTCTCCCGGGTCAGCTCGGCGAGGGCGGCGAAGTCGTCGGGGACGGTTCCCTGCGCGACCTCGGCCGCCTGGAACTCGGCCATGCGGCGCACCGAGGCCCGGAAGCCGGGGTCGCCGACCAGTTCGGCCAGCTCGACCCAGGCGTCGACCTGCTCGGGTTCGGGGTCGTCGGGCAGGTCGGGCAGCGCGGCGCGCATCTTCTCCGCGAAGCCGGGGTGCAGGTCGAGTCCGGCGAAGGACTCGTCGATGAAGTCGGTGATGATCCGGCGCCGCTCCTCGTCGGACAGCCGGGCGAGCCTGTGCATGAGTTCGATCTCCTCTGGGGTGGATCCGCGTCTGGCGACCGCCCGCAGTACGGCCCGGCGCAGCCTGAGCGTGCGTATCTGCACGTCCAGCGCGTCCGCGTGCGCCGCCGCGACCTGCCCGGCGTCGACCTCACGGTCCAGCAGGCGCCGGACGGTGGCGAGGTCGACGCCGAGGTCCCGCAGCGTCCGCACCAGGTCGAGGCGCGCGGCGGCGTCCGCGTCGTACAGCCGGTAGCCGGCCTCGGTACGGCGGGTGGGCGGGACGACACCGGCGTCGGAGTAGAACCGGATCGTCCGCACCGGCAGCCCGGTGCGGCGCGCCAGCTCGCCGATCGTGTACGTGGTGTCGCCGTCCATGCCCCTCACCCTGCGGCCTCCACCCGCTGGAGACTCAACCCAAATTCGCACGCTCTCACATCGGGCATGGGAAGGGCCCGTCCGGGCGGGTTCGCCGGGACGGGCCCGTGGAGGTCCTCGGAACCGGCTCAGCCCTCGTAGGCCGGGTCGGCGACGGTGGGGGTGGCGCCCTCGCGGCGGGCGCGGCGGACATCCTGGACGAACTCGCGGGAGAGCATCGCCGACAGGGTGGCGACGCCGCCGCGGTGGACGCGGATCTCCCCGTGCCGGACCTCGCCGGTGACGCGGATCGCGCGGCCGTCGCCGTTCTCGCCGGTCCAGTCCTTGACGCGGCCGCGGCCGGTGTAGCGCAGGTCCCAGTGGTCGATCCGGGCGTCCTGCGGGACGAGCAGCTTCACCATCGAGTGGTCGAGGTCGACCTCGATCTCGATGTCGCCGTCCGGGATCCGCGGCGAGCGCAGGTCCAGCACGGCCATGCCGCGGCGGGCGCGGACCTCGAAGCGGCGGCCGGTCGTCCAGTGGCCGAGCTTCTTGACGTTCTCGTAGTGGGCCTGGACACGGGTCGGCGCGCCGTCGGTGGTGGGCGTGCTGGTGGTGGGCGTGGTGTCCATCTCTGTGTTCCTCTCGGAATCGGGCAACTACCTCGCTCCAAGAGTTGCTCACTTAATGAGCATCTCTCTAATCGAGAGAATAGGAATCGGTGGGACGCATGTCAAGGGACGTGGGGGCGCGACGGTCTCGCCCGCCGCCAGGGAAGGGAAATCCTCGGGCGGAGGCGGGCGCGAGGTGGCCGGAATCTACCGATATAGGGGGTTTTGTGGCGAGTGCGGGGGAACGGAACGCGGCGTGCGGGGCCCGAGGCTCCGGACCCCGCGGACCCGCGGGGGAGCGGCGACTGCCGGGAGATGACGTGAACGCGGACCGAGCACTGACCGAGCTGCTCGCCGGGCGGCTGAGGCCGGGCGTCTACCAGTGGCGGGCGGCCCCCGTGCGGGGAGCCGTCGGCGACACGAGCTGGATGGAGCGCGCCGACGAGGCCGGCTGGCGCGGCTTCTACCTCGACGGCCGCCGCGCCAGGGACCGGGAGTCGTTCCTGCGGCTGTGCGGCGGCGTGTTCGAGCTGCCCGAAGGCGCGGGCGCCGACTGGGACGATCTCGGCGAGTGCCTGAAGGACCTGTCATGGACGCCCGCGAAGCACGGCTACCTGGTGCTCTACGAGTCGTGGGCGGAACTGGCCGACGCCGACCCGGCGTCGCTGCGCGCCGTCCTCGACGTGTTCGGGCGCGCGGTGAGGACCTGGCGGGACACCCCCACCCCCATGACGGTGCTGATGTCGAGCGTCGGCGTGGAAGTGGCGGGCGTCCCCCGGCTCGCCTGAGGCGGGCCGGGATCAGTAGGTGCTGGTGGAACCGCTGCTCGCCGCGAACATCGCGATGCCGAGGATGTAGAAGAGCAGGATGAGGAGCCAGCCCGCGGAGATCAGGTAGCCGAGGATCAGGCCGGTGACGGCCATGCCGTGCCCGCCCTCGCCCGTCCGCTTGATCTGGCCGAGCGAGACATGTCCGAAGATCACCGCGAGGATGGACGTCACGCCGCAGGCGAAGAAGCCGATCAGACCGCACACCAGCGATGCGGTCGCCATCCCGTTGGTCGGCCGCATGGCCGGCATCGGCTGCCCGTAGTAGTGGTGCTGTTGCACGGCCGGGGGCTGCGAATAGGACTGGGCGTAGGGGTCCTGGGCTCCGTAGCCGTAGGGGTCGTAGGGGGGCTGTGCCATGTGCTTCCCGTCGGTCTGCGCGCCCGCCGCCGGAGAGCACGCGTGCGCTGAGGGCTGGTTCCGGATTATGCCAGTGTGACGTGACCTTCGAGTTTTGTCGTCAGGCTGGGTCTACGCGCATTTAGATGCCGCATTCGCCACCGCGGTTCCCGGACACCGGCGACGATCCCGACTCTGCTTCCTCAGAGCTTCGAACGCAACCACGAGATGTCGTCGGCCTGGCCGTCCGCGGGCGTCTCGACCACGACCGGTGCGCCCGCCGCCCGGACCACGCCGAGGATGAGCTCCGGATCGATGCTCCCACTGCCCAGGTTGGCGTGCCGGTCGGCCCCCGAGCCGAACGAGTCCCGGCTGTCGTTGCAGTGCACCAGGTCGATGCGGCCGGTAATGGCCTTGATCCGGTCGACGGCGTCGACGAGTTCCTCCCCCGCCGCGTGCGCGTGGCAGGTGTCGAGGCAGAAACCGAGCTTGGACTCCAGGCCCGGCACCCCGGAGAGCACCTCCCACAGCCGCGAGATCCGATCGAACGTGCGCGCCATCGCGTTGCCGCCGCCCGCGGTGTTCTCGATGTACACCGGGATCGGGCACTCGACCCGCTCGAACACCTTGCGCCAGTTCTCGAAGCCGGTCTCCGGGTCGTCGTCCTTCAGCACGTGCCCGCCGTGCACGATCAGCGCCTTCGCGCCGATCGACGCGGCCGCCTCCAGCTGCTGGGTGAGGTTCTTGCGGCTCGGGATCCGGATCCGGTTGTTGGACGTCGCCACGTTGATCGTGTACGGGGCGTGCACGTACACGTCCACGCCGGAGCCCTCCAGCGCCTCCACGCCCTCGGGCAGGACCGGCTTCTTCCACCCCTGCGGATCGCCGAGGAAGAACTGGACGACGTCGGCGCCGACCGCGCGGGCGTTGTCGAGCGGGTTGTTCTGGTCGACGTGGGCTCCGATGCGCATGCCCACGAGACTAGCCGCGCCCTGTGACAGCCTGCGAGGTCACGCCGGCCTCGCCGTCAGATCGAGAAGCCTCCGTGGCTCAGCGCGAAGCCGGCGCCGACGAACGAGGCGATCATTCCGACCACGTTCAGCCACCGCTCGTTCGTCGTCGCGGAGACCATCTGGGAGTACAGGGCGACCGGCAGGCCGATCACGCCGAGCAGCGCACCGGGGAAGTGGGTCGCGGGGATCCAGCCGAGGATCAGCGCCGCGATCCCGATCGTCACCGCGGTCACCGCCAGGACGTCCTTGCGCCGATGGGGCTCGGCCTCGCTCTGGGCGCGGACGGCGCTCTCACGTGCGCCGGCGCCGGTCGCCTGCTGGGACATCGGGACCCTCCTCCAGCTCGGACTCCCGCGCCTGGGCCACGGGGCGGGCGCGGGACCGCACGGACCATGCGGGTAAAGCAATTCCCAGCGAAGACGAAGATCAACCGGTGGGCGGCGCGGAATGTCGGCGGCACCCGGTACGGTCGAACACGGATTCGAGAACACCGGGTCGGGTCCGCCCCCCGAGGGGAAGCGGGGGAAGAGCAGGAGGTGCACACCGTGACGAAAGCTGAGCTGGGGCTCATCGGTGACGCGGAGCTCGTCGAGGAGCTGTCGATGCTGACCACGCAGGCCGCCCGCATGCGCGCCCGCATGGCGGACATCATGGCCGAACTGGACCGCCGCCGTTGTCCCCGCCCCACCCAACCCCACGCAAGGCGCTGAGCAGTGCCTCAAAGTCCCGGCCCACTTCGCTCGCCTTGCGGCTGTGTTTCAACAGTCCCGGCCCACTTCGCTCGCCTGGCGGCTCGCTGCGTGACCGGGCCTGGGCAAACGCGGCATCGCTTCGCGATCTGCCCGGTTCCGCTCGCCTTCGGCTTCGCTCCACCGGGCAGCTCACGCGTTCGCGTGCGTGGCCGACGTTCGCGTGCGTGGCCGAGGCGACTTCGAGACGGGCGCTGGGCCCGCCCATGGCCCACGCCCGGACCGCCCCCTCCGCTCCGCTGCGAGAACGGGCGCCCGACTCTCGCGGGAGGCGACCGCCGCACCCCCGAGTGTTGGTAGCCTGTATCGGTCTCGCGGCAGGTCCGCCCGGCGATCCGGGTCCGGCGCCGCCGCGACGGACGCAAGAGCCCTCCTGTCACGGAGAGACCGTGACCGCATCAGTCCAGAGGAGGTAGGGACACAGCATGCGTCGTTACGAACTCATGACCATTCTCGACCCCGCCATCGACGAGCGCACCGCGGGTGCGGCGCTCGACCCGTTCCTGAAGGTCGTCAAGGACGACGGCGGCAGCGTGGAGAAGGTCGACGTCTGGGGCCGCCGGCGCCTGGCGTACGACATCCAGAAGAAGTCCGAAGGCATCTTCGCGGTGGTCGACCTGTCGGCTGAGCCTGCCACGGTCAAGGAGCTCGACCGGCAGCTCAACCTGAGCGAGTCGATCCTCCGTACCAAGGTCATCCGCCCCGAGGTCCACTGAGCCAGGCTCAGCCCTCACAGCAGCCGGAGCGAGCCCCATGGCAGGCGACACCGTAATCACGATCGTCGGGAACCTCGTCGAGGACCCGAATCTGCGCTTCACCCCGAGCGGCCAGGCGGTCGCTTCCTTCCGCATGGCCTCGACCCCGCGGTTCTTCGACCGCCAGGCGGGCGACTGGAAGGACGGCGAGGCGCTCTTCCTGACCTGCAACGTCTGGCGGCAGGCCGCCGAGAACGTGGCCGAGACCCTGCAGCGCGGCATGCGGGTGATCGTGCAGGGACGCCTCAAGCAGCGCTCCTACGAGACCCGCGAGGGTGAGAAGCGCACCGTCTTCGAGGTCGAGGTCGACGAGGTCGGCCCGTCGCTGCGCAACGCCACCGCCAAGGTCAACAAGACCCAGCGGCAGGGTGGCGGTGGCGGCGGCTTCGGCGGCGGTGGCGGCCAGGGCGGCGGCGGCTTCGGCGGCGGCGGCCAGGGCGGCCAGGGCGGTCAGGGCGGCGGCGGTTTCGGCGGTGGCCAGCAGGGCGGCGGCTTCGGCGGCGGCCAGCAGGGCGGCGCCCCGGCCGACGACCCCTGGGCCACCGGCGGCGGCGGTGGCGGCGGCGGATTCTCCGACGACCCGCCCTTCTAGGTCCGCCGCTCCTGCACGACCACGAGACAACGAACACACGTCCATTCCCGCGTGAGCGGGGCTCTCCCAAAGGAGCACCACGATGGCGAAGCCACCTCCCCGCAAGCCGAAGAAGAAGGTTTGCGTTTTCTGTCAGGAGAAGATCTCCTACGTCGACTACAAGGACACGGGCCTGCTGCGGAAGTTCATCTCCGACCGCGGCAAGATCCGTGCCCGGCGGGTGACCGGCAACTGCACCCAGCACCAGCGGGACGTCGCCACGGCGATCAAGAACGCCCGCGAGATGGCGCTGCTGCCGTACACCAGCACCGCGCGCTGAGGCAGGGGGTAAAGAACATGAAGCTCATCCTGACCCAGCAGGTCTCCGGGCTCGGCGAGCCCGGTGACGTCATCGACGTCCGCGACGGCTACGGCCGCAACTACCTCGTCCCCCGCGGGTTCGCGATCAAGTGGACCCGGGGCGCCGAGAAGCAGGTCGACTCGATCAAGAAGGCGCGTTCGGCCCGCGAGATCGCGACCGTCGAGCACGCCCGCGAGGTCGCCGACCGGCTCGGCGGGCTGCGCGTGACGCTGCGCACCCGCACCGGCAGCAACGGCCGCCTGTTCGGCGCCGTCACGGCCGCCGACATCGCCGAGGCGGTCCGCGCCGCCGACGGCCCCGACCTGGACCGCCGCCGCATCGAGATCGGGAACCCGATCAAGACCGTCGGCACCCACCGGGTCAGCGTGCGTCTGCACAGCGACGTCAACGCCACGATCGACGTCAACGTCGTCGAGGCCTGACGCGCGACCACCCGACGACCCCCGGACCCGCCCAGGGCCGGGGGTCGTCGGCGTCTTCCCCCGAAACCGAAACCCGGCTTCGTGCCTGGCCGCAGAGGTCACGGATGCGGGGTCTGCCAGCGTTTGCCGGGGCCGCGGATTTCCGGGTTTCCCGTGATACGCCCGTGAATCGCCGAGTGTTTGAGTGATCAGCTTTGCGGTGATTACGTTCCGTGATCACAGTGTCGCGGGACGAAGGGGGGCGGTGGTGATCGCGCATTCGGGGGAGGGCGCGGACGACCGGCAGCGCACGGGCCGGGCGGTGACACGCAGGGCCGTCATCGGCGGCGTCATGGGCGGCGTCATGGGCGCCGGCCTGCTGGAGATGCTGCCGTTGGGCACGTACCGCCAGAATGAGGCCATGGCGGAAGATCTCGCGGCAGGGCCGTACCGGGGGGACGACGGCCGCGTGCTGTTCACGGCGGACGCACCGCAGGTCTACACGCGGGCGCAGTGGAACGCGAGGGCGCCCAGGCGCGCGGCCGAGGTGGTCGACCGGCCGCCGGACCACATCATCGTGCACCACACGGCGACGGCGAACGCGCGGGACCGCTCGCTCGCCCACGCGTTCGCACTGTCACGTTCCATCCAGAACATCCACATGAACAAGAACGGCTGGGACGACGCGGGCCAGCAGCTCACGATCAGCCGCGGCGGCATCGTGATGGAGGGCCGCAACCGGAGCCTCAAGGCCATCCGGTCGGGCGACCTCGCCATCGGCGCGCAGGTCCTGCACCACAACCAGCACACGATCGGTATCGAGAACGAGGGCACCTACATGTCCGCGACGGTGCCGGGTGCCCTGTGGAAATCGCTGATGGAGGTGTGCGTCTGGCTCTGCCAGAAATACGACCTCGACCCGTCCGAGGCCATCGTCGGGCACCGCGACTACAACAACACCTCGTGCCCCGGGGACGTCCTCTACGCGCGGCTGCCGCAGCTCCGGCGATCGGTGGCCGAGCGCCTGGAGGGCACGTCGAGTCAGAGTTCCACGAGCCAGGGCGGCTCGGACGGCGGGTCGATCCTGTCGCCGCTGCTGCCGTCCCTCGACGATCTGGGGTGAGCGGCCAGGGCCTCGACGTGGCCTCGGCCCTGCGCGCGAACGCGTGAGCTGCCCGGTGGAGCGAAGCCGGAGGCGAGCGGAACCGGGCAGATCGCGAAGCGATGCCGCGTTCGCCCAGGCCAGGTCACGTAGCGAGCCGCCAGGCGAGCGAAGTGGGCCGGGACTTCGAAAACACAGCGAGCCGCCAGGCGAGCGAAGTGGGCCGGGACTGAGAGAACACCGCCTAGGTGTCGGGCGTCGTGTAGCGGGTGCGGCGGCGGGCGATCTCGGGGTCGATGCCCTCGACGAGCGACCAGATGCCCGCCACCCGTTCGACCAGGGCTTCGGGGGGCAGGCCGGCGAGGCCCTCCGCCGCCAGGTCGTCGATCGCCTGGGTCAGCCGGGCCATCCGCTCGCCGTGTGTGGAACACATGTTCGAATAGTAGCGGGAGTGACTGGCGATGCGGTGGCGATCCGGGAATCGGGTCCCGCCGGTCGCGCGCGTCCCGATCACGTTCACGCCGGGCAGGCGGGCCGCGACATGCGGGAGGGAGCGCCGCTGGACCGGCCCGTGAGGCGCGAGCCCTGACTTCCGGTCGGGTTCACAAGCGAGCTGTTACGTGGCCACATCTTGATGTGGAGGCTTACACTGTGGAGTATGACGCAAGATACATCCTTCTGGGGGAGGCTCGGAAAGCCCGAGCAGACCGCCCTGCTGGAGTACACGACCCGCGACGTCCTCCCCCCCGGTGACAGGCTGATCCGCCAGCGGGGGAGGTCCCGCTCGGTGATGATCATCCTGCGCGGGTGGGCGGCCGTCGTCTCCGAGCCAGACCCCAGGCCGGGCGATCCCACCGGCCCCGGGGCCAACGGCCGGCTGCTGGCCTTCCGCGGAGAGGGCGACATCGTCGGGGACATGGCGGGCCTGCTCAACAAGCCGCGGTCGGCCTCCCTGCGGGCGCTGGACGAGGTCGAGGTGCTGGAGCTGGAGGACACCCAGTTCAAGGACTTCCTCTGGAACCACAAGGAGGCGTGGTGGACCTACACGGAGATCCTCGCCGAGCGGGTCGACGAGCAGACCGCCAACATCCACTTCCAGAAGCACAAGACCTCCATGCAGATCCCGGAGATCCTGGTGAGCCTGGTCGACAAGGTCGGCCGGAGCAACCGGGACGGCATCTGGCTTCCCTATCCGCGCACCCAGACCGAGCTCGGCAGCCTGATCGGCATCTCGCGCGAGTCCGTGTCCAGCACCTGGTCCAGGCTCCGTGACGACGGCCTGGTCGCGACCCGCAACGGCCGGATGCTCATCCTCGACCTCGAAGGCCTCCGCAAGATCTACTCCATAGATGAGTAAGTGCTTCCACACTCATGAGTGTGGAAGCCTTCACAAATGAATGCTTATGCTTTACCTTCAGGGTGTGGCGACCCTGAAGGAAGGTAGGCACCATGTCGCTGGACGTCGTTGGAGCGGTATGCATCGCCGTTGGTCTCGTCGGGGGAGGTCTGCAGATCGGGGGACTTCTCAACGTCCCCACACTGTCGAAGGTCAAGGTCATCGCCCTGGTGATCATCGGAGTCGTGTTCATCGCGACGAGTGTGGCCCAGCACCTGATCGCTCCTGCCGAGAGCAAGAGAGCCTCCCAGGTGCGGGCGGAGTAGGAGGAGATGTGAGCACCAGGCCCGGAGAGGCTGATCTCGAGGCGCCGGAGTTCGAAGCGGCCTTCCTGTTGGTGGACATCCGGGGCTTCAGCCGGATCGTGTACGAACTGGGTCCTCACAACCCCAGGCGCGCCGGAGTCCTGGCCCGCAGCTTCTGGTCGAAGGTGGAGCCGATCGCCAAGTCCCTCGGTGGTGACATCTACGCCTGGCAGGGCGACTGCCTCCTGGTCGCCTACCGGGGGACTCCCCGCGAACGAGCTCTCCGTGCCCTCAAGACAGCGCAGGAGGCTCACGCGGTGGCGTGGCAGGACCTCGTCCCCCAATGCTGGGAACTGCTCACGGAAGCCGCGCACGAAGTGCAGTACGCCGGCACGGGGCAGCCTCCCAGCCGGGCCACCCAGTTCGCCGTGTCCAGCGCGATCTCCGACGGTTCCGTCGCCGTCGTCCCCCGGTCGGACGGGAGGCGGTACACCGAGGAGTTGACCGGCGACACCGTCAATCTGGTCTTCTCCATCACCAAGGCGGTCCCTCCCTGGCATATCGGCGTGACGAAGCCGGTGTACGAGCAACTGAAGGGCGACGAGTCCACCAAGGCCCTGGTGGACCAGTGGACGGAGCGCTCCCTTCTCCTGTGCGGCGCCCTCAGGGAGATCGCTTCGGTCAAGCTGCCGATGCTCGACAGTCCCGTACCGGACATCAAGGCATCGACGGCCTCCACCTCCCGGCCGAACATCTCCTCGGTGCCCGCCTGACCCCCGCGTCCGGTATCAGCGGACCGCGCCGGTGACCAACCAGCGGTCGCCGCGGGCGCGCAGGCTCAGCGTGATCATCCGGGTGAGCATCCACAGGCCGATCGCGCCCCAGAGCCCGGCGAGGCCCGCGCCCGTCCGGGGGACGAGGAGGGCGGCGGGCAGGAAGACGGCCGTGGCGACCAGCGTCGTCACGGCGAGGTAGGCGCCGTCGCCCGCCCCGATCAGGATGCCGTCCAGGACGAACACCACCCCGGCGATCGGTTGCAGCACCGCCACGAGCAGCAGCGAGCCGAGCAGGAGGTTCCGGACGTCGCCGTCGGAGGTGAACAGGGCGGGCAGCCACGGCCGGACCACGAGGACGGCCAGGCCGAACACGACGCCGCAGCCGACGCCCCACCAGACCATCCGGCGCGTGACGGCCCGCGTCGCGGTGATGTCGGACGCGCCCAGATAGCGGCCGGTGATGGCCTGGCCGGCGATCGCGATGGCGTCGAGCGCGAACGCCAGCAGCGTCCACACCTGGAACCCGACCTGGTAGGCGGCGATCTCCGGGTCCCCCATGCGCGCCGCGATCGACGTCCCGACGATGAGGACGACGCGCAGCGCCGCCGTCCGTACCAGCAGCCCGAAACCAGCGGTGGCGGACGTCCGCAACCCGTCCCAGTCGGGACGGACCAAGGCGCCGTGCCGCCGGGCCGCGCGCAGGACCACGGCGACGTACACGGCGGCGCTGCCGGTCTGCGCGAGGACGGTCCCCCACGCGGATCCGGCGATCCCCCACCCCAGCCCGATGACGAACACCACGTTGAGCAGAAGGTTCAGCGAGAAGCCGCCGATCGACACGAGCAGGGGCGTACGCGTGTCCTGGAGGCCGCGCAGTACGCCCGTCCCTGCCAGGACGACCAGCATCGACGGGATTCCGAACAGGCTCACCCGCAGGTACGTCTCGGCGTAGGGCGCCACACCCGGGGACGCTCCGAACGCGTCCACGATCCAGGGGATCAGCGGCCAGCCCGCCGCGATCAGCGCGGCGCCGATGGCGATCGCGAGCCACATGCCGTCGATGCCCTGCCTGATCGCCCCTCGCAGGTCCCCCGCGCCGACCTGGCGGGCCACCCCCGCGGTCGTCCCGTAGGCGAGGAAGACGCAGAGGTAGACGAGCGTGTTCAGGGCCTGCCCGGCGACCCCGAGCCCGCCCAGCTGCGCGGTGCCGAGATGCCCGACGATGGCCGAGTCCGACAGCAGGAAGAGGGGTTCGGCGACGAGCGCGCCGAAGGCCGGCACGGCGAGGCGCAGGATCTCGCGGTCGTGCGCGGTCGCGAGGCGCCGGGGGGTCGTCATCGCGCCGAGGCTACCAGCGTGTAACTCACTAATGAAATAGAAGCCTTACATGGCACCGGAGGGCGCACTTTCTTTCCCGCACACCCGGTGGACGAGGTTATCGCAGCTCAGCGCGCTGCCTTCGATGCCATCCACGGGAAATCCACAGAGTTGTCCACAGGTCGTGCACAACCTGGACCGCGTGTCTGCACAGGTCGTCCACAGGTTTGTCCACAGCTCACTTTGCCCGCGGCAGCGTGCCCTCGCGAGAATGTCGGACGCGACAGATAGACGTGGGGTGAACGGTCGGCGATGGGCGGACGGGGCCGCCGGCCGGCCGCGATGAAGGGGGTGTGGCGATGAGCGTTGCGGATATCGGGCCGCAGGAGCACGAGTTCGAGCGCACCCCCCCGCATGACATCTCGGCGGAGCAGGGCGTCCTCGGCGGCATGCTGCTCTCCCCGGACGCCATCGCCGAGGTCGTGGAGATGCTGCGCACCCCCGACTTCTACCGTCCCGCCCACCAGATCATCTACGACGTCATCCTCGATCTCTACGGCCGCGGCGACCCCGCCGACGCGGTCACCGTCGCCGGCGAGCTCACCAAGAACGGCGAGATCGGCCGCATCGGCGGCGCCCCCTACCTGCACACGCTGATCTCCCTGGTGCCCACCGCGGCCAACGCCGGGTACTACGCCAAGATCGTCCACGAGCGCTCGATCCTCCGCCGCCTGGTCGAGACCGGCACCCGCATCGTCCAGATGGGCTACGCCGCCGACGGCGCCGACGCCGACGACATCCTCGACCGCGCCCAGGCCGAGGTCTTCGCCATCGCCGAGAAGCGCGCCGGCGAGGACTACGTCGCGCTGAGCGAGATCATGCCCGGCGCCCTCGACGAGATCGAGGCGATCGGCAGCCGCGGCGGCCAGATGGTCGGCTGCCCCACCGGCTTCGCCGACCTGGACGCCCTCACCAACGGCCTGCACCCCGGCCAGATGATCGTCGTCGCTGCCCGCCCCGCGATGGGGAAGGCGACTAGTCTGGATACGTCTCTTCCGACCCCATTTGGCTGGACCACGATGGGAGAAGTGTCCGTTGGTGACTATCTGATCGGAGCCGATGGAAAGCCGACTCGTGTCGTGGCCGCAACCGACGTCATGCACGGCCGCCCGTGCTACGAGATCGAGTTCTCCGACGGCGAAGTGATCGTCGCGGACGCCCAGCATCAGTGGCGTACCACCACCGATGGCGGCCGGGAGACGGCCCGGCCTCCCGGGCGGCGACCGGCCGCGGGCGAGGCCCGGCAGCCCCTGCTGACGGTCGCCGAAGTCACATGCGCAGTCGACGGGAACAGCCGACTGGGCGCGCTCGCGGGTGTAGCCGGCAGGTCCGGGCCGCGCACGCTTCGCCACAACACCAACGCGCGTCCCACTACCTCGCAGCAGACACGCGTCCTTGACTCGCGCGACACTGCACTCGCCCACGCCGCCAACCACCGCTCCCTGGGGCGGGGCCCGGGCTGCGGAGCGTCCGCGGACTCACCGCTCCAGGGCGCCGACCAACGGATCGAGACGACCGAGCAGATCTTCGCGGCCCTTGACGAGGGCTCCCGCCGCACCGTGGAGTTCGCCGCCGCGTTCGACCTCCCCGAGGCCGACCTGCCGATCGATCCCTACGTCCTCGGCGCGTGGCTCGGTGCTGGCGACGACGACGAGGTCCGCATCACCTGCCTGGACGGCTCCGTCATCACCCAGATCGAGGCCACCGGCCAGGAGGTCGCCGCGGAGGCCGTCTTCGGGTCCCATCTCCTGTCCGGCTCGAGCGAGCGGTTCGCGTCGCTCGGCCTGCTCGGCGGCAAGCACATCCCGTCCCGCTACCTGCGCGCCTCCGCCGCCCAGCGACGGGCGCTGCTGGCCGGGGTGCTCGACGTCTGCGGGCACATTTCCATGGACGGCCGCGTCGACATCGCCGTCCCGTCCGCACGCCTCGCGGGCGACCTGCGCGAGCTGCTCCTCAGCCTCGGCCATGGCGTCGCCATGACGCCCGACCCCGCCGGAGACGACCTCTTCCAGATCGGCTTCGTTCCGGCCGGGACGGTGTTCAGGCTGCCGCGCAAGGCGGCCCGGCAGCGTGCGGGCGTCCACCCGCCGGCGCGGCACATCGTCGGCGTCCGGCCGGTGGAGAGCGTGCCGGTGCGCTGCGTGCAGGTCGACAACGACGACCACATGTACCTGGCGGGGCGCTCCTGCATCCCGACGCACAACTCGACGCTCGCCCTCGACTTCGCCCGCGCCGCGTCCATCAAGCACGGGCTGACCTCGGCGTTCTTCAGCCTGGAGATGGGCCGCAACGAGATCACGATGCGCCTGCTGTCCGCGGAGGCGCGGGTGGCGCTGCACGCGATGCGGTCCGGCACCATGCAGGACGAGGACTGGACGCGCCTCGCCCGGCGCATGAGCGAGGTCGCCGAGGCGCCGCTGTTCATCGACGACTCACCGAACATGTCGATGATGGAGATCCGCGCGAAGTGCCGCCGCCTCAAGCAGCAGCACGACCTGCGCCTGGTGATCATCGACTACCTGCAGCTGATGACGTCGGGCAAGCGCGTCGAGAGCCGCCAGGTCGAGGTCTCGGAGTTCTCCCGCTCGCTGAAGCTCCTCGCCAAGGAACTGGGCGTCCCGGTCATCGCGCTCTCCCAGCTCAACCGAGGCCCCGAACAGCGAACCGACAAGAAGCCCATGGTCTCCGACCTACGCGAATCGGGATCTATCGAGCAAGATGCGGACATGGTGATCCTGTTGCACCGGGAGGACGCCTACGAGAAGGAGTCGCCGCGCGCCGGCGAGGCCGACCTGATCGTCGCCAAGCACCGCAACGGCCCCACCGCCACCGTCACGGTCGCTTTCCAAGGCCACTACAGCCGCTTCGTCGACATGGCCCAGTAAAGCCACGGGCCTTGCTCGCCGAAGAAGCGGACGTCCGAGGTGCTCGCTACGGTCCCGGCATGATCACCAATCCCACTGAGAACTGGCGGGAGCTCGGCACCTTTCCCGACGTGTTCCTGGAGCGAGTCGAGCAGGCGCTGCGCGCTTTCGAAGCCGAGCTGACGGCTCTGGGCGCCCCCGCCGACCAGGCCGTCATGGCCGCTGTCGAACACGTGGTCGTCGCGCTGAACCAGATCGACGGCACCGGCGGCCACGACTTCGACACCGTCGACCGCGAAGAACTCTGCGAATACATCGAGGACGCCCTCACCCGGACGGGAATCGACGTCGAGGCACTGGCACGCCGACAGGGCATCGACCCGGCTGCGCTCACAGACGAGTGGCGAGACTGGTGAAACCCACGCCCAAGCCGATCTGACTAGTCGGCTCCGCCAGCCCGAACGCCGGGGCCCGGGTGTCGGCGTTCCCGCGAATAAGCCCAGCCTGAGCCGGACAGGCCCGGCCGGGGCACCCCTTCCTGAATGTCTGCGCCCAGGCGTCGCTCTTCGCGGGTATACCTCCTGAGGACAAGAGCCTTGTGACGCGGTGTGTTCTGGCACCGCCAGATCTCCGTCTCGTGGATGGGGTGCCGAATGATCAGCGGTGTGGCGCAACCCGAACCGTTCGGAGTGGCGGCGATCATCACCGACCGTCTCGGGCGGGTGTTGATGCATCTGCGAGACGACCACCCCGGCATCGCATGGCCGGGGTACTGGTCGTTGCCGAGCGGTCTCGCCGAGCCGGGAGAGACTCCCGCCGAGGCGATGTCCAGGGAACTCCACGAGGAGACGGGGCTCAGCATCGCCTTGACACAGCGACTGGAGCATCCCAATGACGCCGAAGGGGACCGTGTTGTGTTCTTCACCGGGTCCTGGGATGGGGATCCCGCGACGATCCCGCTGACCGAGGGCGTGAAGCTGGAGTTCTATCCGCTGCCCGGCCTGGCCGGTCTGCGGGTTCCGCCGTTTGTTGCTCTGGCGCTGCGGCAACTCCAGAACAGGGGGCTGCTTGGTTTCTGAGCGTCCGGGTGGGTCTGGCAGCCCGGGCCCGGCCGCCCGGGCTGCCCTGCGGGTGGCGGGCGGTTCGCGCTTTGCCGGGCGGTCAGGGCCCAGGGGTGTCGCGGCCGTCGATCTTCTTGTGCGTGGGGGTGCGGAACTCGTCGATCAGGACGGGGTACTGCTCTGCTCCGTGTCCGGCGGCGATCGAGCGGTCGGCCATCGCCTTGATCAGCTTCGGCAGCCCGGTGTCGACGCCGGCCGCCTCGCTCTCCTCGACCAGGTGCGCCATCGCCCGCGCGTCGGTCTCCAGGGCCGACACCTCCGCCGGGTAGGCGCCGCGGTCGATCTGCTCGGCGTAGCCCGGGAGCCATCCGGCCACCACGGTGGCGATCTGCTGCGCGAACGGCGCATATGTCGCGGCGTCGACGCCGGCCGTCCCGAGGAGGGCGGTGCCCTGGAGCCAGGCGTTCAGGACGTTCCACATCATGGCCAGGCCGGCCACGTCGTACAGGGACGCGAGCCCGGGGTCCCCGCCGAGGTGGACGACGGCACCGAGCGCGCCGAGCGCCGGCTCGTGCGCGTCGAAGACCGGTCGCGGCCCGCTGTGCAGGATCACCGCTTCGGCGGTCCCGATCGCCGGCGGGACGGCCATGATGGCGCCGTCCAGGTAGCGGGCGCCGCGCCGCTCGGCCCATCGGGCGGCTTCACGGGCCTGGGCCGAACTGCCCGAGGTGAGGTTGACCAGCGTCGTGCCGTCCACCTCGGTGGCGTCGAGTACCTCCTGCATGGCCTGGTAGTCGGTGAGGCAGATGATCGTCAGGGAGCCGGCCTGGAGCGCGTCGCCGGCCGTCGGCGCCAGTCGTGCGCCTTCGGCCACCAGCCGGTCGGCCTTGGAGGTCGTGCGATTCCACACGGTCGTGGGATGTCCGGCCTTGAGGAACGCGCCGGCCAGTGCCTGACCCATCAGGCCGAGTCCGATGACCGTCACAGAGATGTCGGTGTTGTTGTCCATGGCAGCATCGTTAACGTTGATACCGGTCTGAAGGTCAAGTGAGGATGCGATGCGGATCGGAGAGCTGAGCCGCCGGACGGGCGTCAAGGCCCATCAGTTGCGGTACTACGAGGCGCAGGGCCTGCTGGAGGCGGATCGCGGCACGAACGGCTACCGCGAGTACGACGACGCGGCCGTGGTGCGGGTGAAGCAGATCCGGCACCTGCTCGGTGCCGGACTGTCCTCCGAGGACATCGCGTATCTGCTGCCCTGCGCGGTCGGCGAGGCGCCGGAGCTGCTCGGGTGCCCCGAACTGCTGGACGCGATGCGGACGCGGATGCGGCGACTCGACGATCAGATGGAGAGGCTCGCTCGTTCCCGCGACGCTCTCGCCGGCTACATCGACGCCGCCGAGCGAACGGACGGCGAGGCCCCTCCCCTCTTCGCGTGCGTCGAGCCCCTTTCCGCGTGAGACGCCGTGCGGCTAGCGGTAGCCGCGTTTGAGCAGGTGGTCGGCCCCTGCCTCGAAGCCTTCGGGGGTGAGCAGTGCGAAGCCGAAGGCGTCGGCGAGGCGGTCGGTGACGTTGAAGGCGGCGCAGACCGCGAGCGCGTCCTCGATCTGCCGGGGTGAGGCGCCGGCGGCCAGCACTTCCCGCATGTCCTCCGCACCGACCGTTCCTTCACGCGTCAGTTTGCCGAGCATCCGCAGGGTGGCCCGCAGCGGCTCCTCGATGGGGGCGGATTCCAGGTCGTCCAGCACGGCCGCCACGCGTGGTCCGTCCTGGTAAGCGCGGCTTGCGGTCGCGGTGTGCGCGCGGACGCAGAACGCGGTCTCGTTCACCTGGGAGACGTAGGCCGCCATCAGCTCCCGGTCGCCCACCGACCAGTCGGACGGCCCGCGCATCGCCTCATGGGTGAACGCCTTGGCCCGGGCGCCGTAGAAGTCGGGGCGGTAGAAGACCAGCTTGGCGGCGTCGGGCACCGGATGCCTGGAGATCAGCCGGATGAGCGCGAACAGCAGCTTGGTCTTGGGGCTGTAGCCGTGGTCGAGGATGTCAAGACGCATGCTCGGGCCTTCCCTTGCCGGTCGCTTCGGCCAGGGCCGCCAGGCCGGCCTCGTACAGCCGGGCGGAGTGGCCGACCGCGGCGCAGACCACCAGCTCGAACACCTGGTCCTCGGTGAGGCCCGACGCCTTCGCCGCCGCCAGGTCCGCCTCGGTGACCTGCGCGGGGCTGTCGACGACCCTGCCGATCAGTGCGTCCAGCGGCGGGGAGAGGCCCTCATTGCCGAAGGCGCGCGCCCGCTGCTGCGCGGATGCCCTCCCCTTGCCGTTCAGCAGGCGATCCACTAGGGCTCGGTGCGCAGCGCGCTTCCTGTTCTCGTTCGCCATGGCCCCTCCCTCGCATTCGTCCGTCCTCATGAACAAGACGATCGGCACCCTGCCGAACAAGACATCCGGCGGGACACAGTCGAGTCATTTCCGGGCACCGGCGCGCCACGCAGACACTCCGGTGGCCGGTGCTGCCGGTACCCGGTCAGCTCTTGAGGGTGCTGGTGCGGCGGTCGAGGATGGTCAGGGTCTCCTCGCACCAGCGGAGGTTCTCGCGCTCGAACGCCAGGCCGCGCATGAGGGTGAGGTAGGGGCCGATCCGGTCGGCGGTGGCCAGGTAGTCCTCTTCGGCGCGGCCGTTCAGGAAGCGGGCCTGGAGCCGCTCGAAGCGGGCGATCTTGGATTCGGCCCAGGACCGGCGCTCCCGCAGGGCGGCCATGACGGCCTCGGCGTCCCCCGCGTCCACCGCCTGGACCTGCACCATCAGCTCCTCGCGCATCGCGCCGGGGCGCGGGGGCCTGGCGGTGAACTCGTGCAGGGCGCGGCGGCCGGCCTCGGTGAGGGAGAACAGGCGCTTGTTGGGACGGCGTTCCTGCTGGACGACCCGCGCCTGGATCAGTCCGTCGGCGGCCATCTTGTCGAGCTCCCGGTAGAGCTGCTGGGGGGTGGCCATCCAGAAGTTGGCCACGCCGGCGTCGAAGCTCTTGGACAGGTCGTACCCGGACGCCTCACCTTCCAGAAGCGTGGCGAGGACCGCGTTCCGCAACGACATGGTTCCGAGCGTATCGGCCCGTGATCGCCGCCACGCCGCCGCCCGGTGGACGGCCTCCCGCGGCGCGGCTAGTGTAATTTGCACCTATTCAACAAGTTGGATACCTCGGGGGTGTCGCATGCATCCGTTCAGGCGAGCGGTGGAGGCCGGGGACACGGCGGCGATCGCGGGCCTGCTGGCCGACGACGCCGTGTTCACCAGCCCGGTCGTGTTCCGGCCGTACCACGGCAAGGCCATCACGGCGGCGATCGTGCGAGCCGCGGCGCGGGTGTTCGAGGACATCCGCTACGTGCGGGAGATCGTCGGCGCGGACGGCCGCGACCACGCGCTCCTGTTCCAGGCGACCGTGAACGGCCGCGAGGTGCACGGGTGCGACTTCCTCCACATGGACGAGGACGGCCTGATCGACGAGCTGACGGTGATGGTGCGCCCGCTGTCGGGGGCCGCCGCGCTGGCCGAGGCGATGGGTGCGCAGTTCGAGCAGATCGAGCGCGAGGTCCTCAGCTCCTGAACCGCCCCCGCGCGCCGGCGCCGGGGTACGCTGCGCGGCATGCGGGGAGATGAGCGTCCAGCTCGGGTCGAGGACGTGCACGAGCTGGCACAGGGAATGCCGCACGTCACGGTGGAGCACGGCAAGAGCGGGAACGCCGTCTACCAGGTGGGACGCAAGTCGTTCGTGTTCTTCCGCACCCCTCGTCCCGACGCGGTCGACCCCGCCACGGGCGAGCGCTACCCGGACGTGATCGTGTTCTGGGTGCCTTCCGAATCCGACAAGGAAGCCCTGGTGCAGGACCAGGCGTCGCCGTTCTTCACGACCCCGCATTTCAACGGCCACCGCTCGGTGCTCGTGCGGGCGAGCCGCCTCGGCGAGCTCACGCTGCGGGAACTCACCGAGGTCGTCCAGGACGCGTGGCTCTCGCAGGCGTCGCGCAGGCGCGGGGAGGCCTGGCTCCGCGACCATCCGGCCGCTGATCCTCGGGTGCCGCCCCACCGGTCCTGAAAAGATCTGAGAATTCTCCGCCGCGGACGTCGAGAACGCGGGGCCGGCTCCGTCCCAGGGTACGAGCAGCCGAGAACGGCCCGCTCGACGACACCGGCACAGGAGCGACGACCATGGAGCAGAACGAGATCGACGAGATCCTCGACCGCCCTTACAGCAGGGAACTGCTGGCCCGCGACCTGACCCGGCTGGCCTACGTCGCCGGGGACGGCACGCCCCGCAACGTGCCGATCGCGTTCACCTGGAACGGATCGGAGATCGTCATGTGCACCGCCAAGAACGCCCCGAAGCTGCGTGCCCTGCGCCACCGCCCGGAGGTCGCGCTGACCATCGACACCGAGGTCCACCCGCCGAAGATCCTCCTCATCCGGGGGCGCGCCGAGCTCGACGCCGTCGACGGCATCCCGGAGGAGTACCTCCAGATGAACGGCAGCTACGAGATGACGCCCGAGCAGCGCGTCGAGTGGGAGGCCGGGGTCCGCTCGCTCTACGACGGCATGGTCAGGATCGTCGTCACTCCGACCTGGGTGAAGCTCATCGACTTCGAGACCACCCTGCCCACCGCGGTCGAGGAACTGGTCCGGCGGCAGGCCGAACGCCAGAACGCCTGAAGGAGGAGACGATGGCCAAATACCTGCTGCTCAAGCACTACCGGGGTGCGCCCGCGGCGGTCAACGACGTGCAGATGGACCAGTGGACCACGGAGGAGCTCACGGCCCACGTCCAGTACATGGAGGACTTCGTCGCGCGGCTGGAGGCCACCGGCGAGTACGTCGAGAACCAGGCGCTCTCCCCGCAGGGCACGTTCGTCCGCTCGGACGGTGAGGGCCGCCCGCCCGTCACCGACGGCCCGTTCGCGGAGACCAAGGACCTGATCGCCGGCTGGATGGTGATCGACGTCGAGAGCTACGAGCGCGCGCTCGAAGTGGCCGCCGAACTGTCCGCGGCGCCCGGCGCGGGCGGGAGGCCGGTCCAGGAGTGGCTCGAGCTGCGGCCGTTCTACACCGCGATGTGCACCGTGACCGAGTGAACCCGTCGCTCGTGCGCGAGCTCGTGCCCGCGGTGATCGGTGTGCTGGTCAGCCGCGGCGCCGACTTCGCGTCCGCCGAGGACGCCGTGCAGGAAGCCCTGATCCGCGCGCTGGAGACCTGGCCGGACGATCCGCCGCGCGATGCGAAGGCCTGGCTCGTCGCCGCCGCGTGGCGCAAGTTCCTCGACGCCGCGCGCGCCGAGACGTCGCGGCGGGGAAGGGAACAGACCGTGAAGGTCGAGCCGCCGGCAGGACCGGTGCCGGGCACGGACGACTCGCTGTGGCTCTACTTCCTGTGCGCGCACCCGTCCCTGTCCCCCGGTTCGGCCGCCGCGCTGACGCTGCGCGCGGTCGGCGGCCTGACGACGCGGCAGATCGCGGCGGCCTACCTCGTCCCCGAGGCGACCATGGCGCAGCGGATCAGCCGGGCCAAGCGGAGCATCGCGGGGCTGCCGCTCGACCGGCCCGGCGACCTGGCGACGGTGCTGCGGGTCCTGTACCTCGTCTTCAACGAGGGATACGGCGGGGACGTCGATCTGGTGGCCGAGGCGATCCGCCTGACCCGGCAGCTCGCCGCCTCCACCGACGAGCCCGAGGTCGCGGGACTGCTGGCGCTGATGCTGCTGCACCATGCCCGGCGCGCGTCCCGCCTCGGCCCGGGCGGGCGCCTGGTGCCGCTCGGTGAGCAGGACCGGTCCCGTTGGGACACCGGCCTCATCGCCGAGGGCGTGACGATCCTCCAGGCGGCGCTCGCCCGCGACCGGCTGGGCGAATACCAGGCGCAGGCCGCGATCGCCGCGCTGCACGCGGATGCCCCGGCCGCCGCCGAGACGGACTGGGTGCAGATCGTGGAGTGGTACGACGAACTGCTGCACCTCACGGGCAGCCCGGTGGTGCGCCTCAACCGCGCGGTCGCGGTCGGCGAGGCCGACGGCCCGCAGGCGGGCCTGGCGGAGCTGAGCAAGGTGGATCCCGGGCTGCCCCGCTTCACGGCGGTACGCGCCTACCTCCTCGAACGCGCGGGCGACCTTGAGCAGGCCGCCGAGTTGTACGCCGAGGCGTCCCACGCGGCCACCAGCTTGCCGGAGCGAGACCACCTGACCCGCGAGGCGGCGCGGGTGCGGCAGGCACTGCGCTCCTAGCCGGTCACCAGTTCTCAGCCGTCAGCCCGTTTCGTGTAGATGATGTCGAAGTCGTGGTCCCAGGTCTCGTTGTCCAGGGACTTCTCCCAAGCCGCCCGGATGCTGCGGCCGTCGGCACTGAGCGTTCCGGTGAAGCGCTGATCGAACCCGGGGGCTTCCCGCCACATCTTCCAGACGCCGCCGTCGAAGGACATCCGGTAGACGCGGGACACGCCCCGCGAGTCGTAGTACAGGACGGTGTAGAGGCCGGACGAGTCGTCGAGGCCGACGAGCTGGGTGGCGGTGGGTGCGGGCGGCGGGGGCTGCGACCTGATGCGCAGGAAGGCGCCGCCCTCCAGCCGGTCGATGGTCACCCGGCCCTGCGCGTCGCCGAACTGCGGGACCTCGGCCGTCCACTCGCCGAGCAGAACGTCCAGCGCTTCCAACGCCGGATTCGGTGGCATCGTCGCCATCGCCTCTCCTCTGGTCGCGCCGTGATCGGCCGGAACGCGCATCGGGCAGGACCGGCCGCCTCGGGTGTCGCTCGTATTCTTTCCCGCGACCGGACGACCGAGAAGGGCCCGCGCGTGAGGCGACGGACCCGACCGTGGCCGAGACCGCCGCCCTGGTCGCCCTCTCAGGAACGGAGAGAGCCCTGGTCGGAGTGCTCGAACGGCCTGCGCGCCGAGGCCGTCCCCTTGCGCGGTGCCCCGGTCCACCGGCCGATCACGGCGGCCAGTCGCGGCATCACCAGGTTCACCATGACCGTGACGAGCACCCCGCTGATGACGGCCGCGCGGGCGGCCATCGGCAGCGCGGCGAGCAGGTCGCCGAAGAGCGCGAGCAGCACCATCACCACGGCGAACGCCACCAGCCACGCCGCGAGGGTCATCGCGAGCCGGGCCCGCACTGCGGCGTTCACCGCCGGCCGCCCTTCCGCACGGCCGCGGCCACGCCCTCGAAGGTCATGAACTCCGGCACCATCAACTCGTCCATTGGTCGTCCTCCCTGCGTTCCGATCGGCTCGGTTCGACGCTAGGACGGCGACGGATGATAAGTCCAAGACAGGCTTACGCTGGCTGTAATAGCGTCTGCTTATGGAACTTCGGCAGCTCGGGTACTTCGTCGCCGTCGCCGAGGAACGCCACTTCACCCGCGCGGCCGAGCGCGTCCAGGTGGCCCAGCCGGCGGTCAGCCAGCAGATCCGCCGCCTGGAGGCCGAGGTGGGCGAGCCGCTGTTCCGGCGCGACCGGCGCTCCGTCGCCCTGACCGCCGCCGGGGAGGCGCTGCTCCCGCACGCCCGCGCCATGCTCGCCGAGGCCGCCAACGCCAAGGAGTCGATCGCCGCGCTGTCCGGGCTGCTCGCCGGCAGCCTCGCGGTCGGGCTGGTCCAGCCGCTGCCCGACCAGCGGGTGCTCGCCCTGCTGGGCGCCTTTCACCGCCGCCATCCGCGGATCCGCCTCACCCTCCGCGAGGACGAGACCGACGGGCTGATCGCCGCCCTGGCCACCGGCGAACTCGACGCCGCGATCGTCGGTCAGGGCCCCGCCGACCCGCCGCTCGCCGCCGAGATGACCCCGCACGTGATCGCCCGGGAGGACGTCGTGGTCGCCCTGCACCCCGACCACCCCCTCGTGGCCCGGGACTCCCTCACCCTCCACGACCTGCGGGAGGAGCCGCTGGTGACCGCGCCTCGCACCAGCAAGCTCCGCACCAACCTCGAGGCCGCCTGCGGCCGGTTCGGCTTCGTCCCGAACGTGGTCGCCGAGACCCGCGACCTGACCCTCGTGCGCCGGCTCGTTCTGCAGCGGATCGGCCTTGCCGTCCTCCCCGAATCCGCGCTCCAGGGCCCGCCTGCGCTCGCCCGTGTCCCGCTCGCCCGTCCGTCGCTGGAGCGCCGGATCGTCCTCGCCGCCCGTCCCCATCACGCCAGCCCCGCCGGCCGAGCCTTCCTCGCCATGGCGCACCGCCGCCTCCTGCCCCACCAGCCCGGCACGGTGACGTGACGAAACGCTGAGAGGGCGTTCTGCGTCAGCGAACGGCGCTGACCGGTCGGCCATGCAAGCGCACAAAGGAACAGAACCGTCTGCATGACGCGCAACCTGAGCGACAATGATCGGGACGGCAAGGGCGCACGTGAGGGGCGGCGGGTGGAACACGGCACGCTGATCGTGCGCACCCGGGTGCGGCGCCAGACCGGCCTCACCCCGTCCGCCTGCCGCGCACGCTTCGCCGCGTCGAGTCCCGGGCTCTGAGCGGCAACGTCCTGCCGCATTGATCGGCCGTTCCTGCCAACCATCCGTGCTCCCTGCGGCGTTCAATGGGCGTGAGTGAACCGACGCAGGAAGCCGCGTACATCTCGTTCGCGGCCGCAGCGTGGAAACGCCACTACGGCTTGGCCACGTTGCTGACCGGCGACGCCCACCGCGCCGAAGAGCTCCTCCAGGACTGCCTGGTGAAGCTGTACGTGCGCTGGCGCCGGGTGGCCGACGGCGATCCGGACGCCTACCTGAAACGGATGCTGGTCAACGGCAACGTCAGCTGGTGGCGGCGCAGACGGCGCGAGGTGCTGACCGAGGCCCCCGAACGCCTCGACGCGCGCTCGGACTCCCCGCGGGAACCGGACGACGAGCTCCGCCGGGCGCTGCTCGCCCTGCCCCGCCAGCAGCGCGCCGTCGTCGTGCTGCGCCATTACGCCGACATGACGGAGGCGGCGGCCGCCGAACTCCTCGGATGCTCCGTCGGCACCGTCAAGAGCCAGCACTCCCGAGCGATGAAACGGCTCCGTTCCACGCTCGCCCTTCCGCAGACCGAGGAGATCACACGATGAGCGAGGAACAGCTGACCCGGATGCTGCGGTCGGCGACCGACGGGCGCCCGATTCCCGACGCGCCGATCGAGACCGTGACGCACCGCGGCCGGCGCGCCAGGCGCAGGCGCCGCGCGGCCGCCGGCGCGCTCGGCACCGGTGCGGCCGCGCTGGTCGTGGCCGCCGCCACCGTCGGCGCGAACCTCGCCTCCGGCGACGACGGCCAAGTGATCACCCCCGGACGCGGCGGCGATGTCACCCTGGCCGGGGCCACCGAGGCCACGGCGGGCACGACGTTCCACGTGAAACTCACCTGGACGCTGAGCGCGCGCGGACGGCGCGAAACGGTGGAGACCTATCAGGGCGCCTTCGACGCCCCCAAACGGCGCGGCTACCTGCGCGGTCCCGGATCGGCGCCGATGGAGCAGCGCTTCATCGGCGACGACCGCTACGTGCGGCGCGGCAGCATATGGCGCAAGATCGACCATGGGCTGAACGGCTTGACGCGCGGCACCACCGGCCCGCTGGAGCTGACCGCCGATCCGGGCCGGATGCTGCGGATGCTGACCACGTTCGGAACGGTGACGCCCCAGGGCCGGTCGGGCACCGGGGCGGCGGCGGTGCAGACCTACGCCTTCTCCCATGCGGCCCGTCCTTCCGAGGGTTCGCCTGCGGGGACGCGGATCACGGGGACGGTGACGATCGGGATCGCGACGCACAAGATCCAGAAGATCGTGCAGACGACCGTCATCACCGGTGCGGATTTCGAGATCGCCGACCGGGACCCCGTCCGCTTCACCTCCGTCACCGAGTTCTCCGACTACGGGACGCCGGTGCGGGTCACGCGCCCGCCCCTGTAGGCCGATCGCGAACCGGGCCGGGGCCGCCGGGACGCGGTCAACCGGCGCGGGAGGTCACCGTGAGCTCGGGGGAGGACGCCAGGGTCTGCAGGACGACGCAGTAGCGCTCGGTCAGCCGCAGCAGCGTGGCCATGTCCTCCTCCGAGGCGTCGGTGTCGAGCTCGAACCGCAGCCGGATGGAACGGAAGCCGACGGGGGTCTCCCTGTCCACGGCGAGCGTCCCCCGGAAGTCCAGGTCGCCTTCCGCGCTCACCGTCCCGCCGCGAACGTCCAGCTCAAGGGCCGTCGCGACCGAACGCAACGTCACACCGGCGCAGGCGACGAGCGCCTCCAGCAGCATGTCGCCGGAGCACAGCAGTGTGCCGTCGCCTCCGGCCGCCGGGTGCAGTCCGGCCATCGCCAGCGCGCGCCCCGTCTGCACCGAGCAGGTGACGCCGTCCTCCAGCGTCCCGGAGGCGTTCAAGGTCACCACGGCGGATCCGGGATCCTCCCGGTAGCGCTCCTTGAGCGGCCTCTGCAACTCCCGCAGCTCTCGGCTCTCCATCAGGCCCCCATCCGATCGCGGAACGTCTCCCCCGGTGCCCGTCCCAGCGAGCCTAACTCCGCGAGGCGCGGCCTTCACCACCCGCCTTGCGGCCGTGGCGCGTCGACCGCATCGCGCCACCGTTCGCCGACTGTTCACGCCGCCGCCTTGATCGACGGACGCCGGCCTCACCTCGACCTGGTGCTCTGTGCCTGCTCGTCACTTATATGGCCAGGAGGTCAGCTTGAAGGTTCCGGCTGGGAAGATGCGGCGGACGGCCGCGGTCGTGCTCACGACCGGTGCGGTGGCCGCCGCGCTCTCGGGGTTGGCCGACGCGTCCGGCGGCGATCGGACCCGCGAGGTCCGGGGGGCGCTGCAGGGCGGCAAGGCGCGCAACGTCATCCTGCTGATCGGCGACGGCATGGGCGACTCGGAGATCACGATCGCCCGCAACTACACCAGGGGCGCCGCCGGGCGGCTCGCCCTGGACACGCTGCCGCTGACCGGTGCGTACACCACGTACTCGGTCAACAAGGACGACCCGCGCCAGATCGATTACGTGACCGACTCGGCGGCCAGCGGGACCGGCTGGGCGACGGGGCACAAGACCTACAACGGCGCCATCTCGGTCACGCCGGACGGCAAGCCCGTTCCGACCATCCTGGAACTGGCCAGGCGGGCCGGTCTGCGCACCGGGGACGTGACCACGGCCGAACTCGGCGACGCCACCCCCGCGGTGCTGGCCGCGCACGTGGCGGACCGCGGCTGCCAGGGACCGGCCGACATGGCCAAGTGCCCGGTGCAGGACAAGGCCAACGGCGGGCCCGGCTCGATCTCCGAGCAGCAGGTGCAGACGGGCGCCGACCTCTACCTGGGCGGCGGGAGGGCCCGCTTCGCGCAGACGGTGAAGGGAGGCCCCTTCGCCGGCAAGACCGTGATCGACCAGGCGAGGGCCGCCGGATACACCGTCGTCACCGACGAGGGCGGACTGAACGCGGCGAAGCCCGGTGGCAAGCTGCTGGGGCTGTTCGCCGACGGCAACATGCCGCAGGAGTGGACCGGTCCGGCGGCCAAGGTCGGGGGCACCACCCCGGCCAGGTGCACGCCGAACGCCTCCTTCGGCGGCCCGCACCTGTCGTCGATGGCGTCCAAGGCCATCGGCCTGCTGGACGCGCAGACCCGGCACAGCCGCAAGGGCTTCTTCCTGCAGATCGAAGGCGCCTCCATCGACAAGCGCGACCACTCCGCCGACCCCTGCGGCCAGATCGGTGAGACGGCCGAGTTCGACAGGGCGGTGCGGGCCTCGCTCGACTACGCGCGCCGGAACCCCGACACCCTGGTGGTCGTGACCGCCGACCACGGCCACACCAGCCAGATCATCCCGCTGGAGGCCCAGAGCCCCGGCCAGACCGCCACACTGGTCACCGCCGACGGCGCCCCCATGAAGATCAACTATGCGACCAACACGCCGGGCCAGTCCCAGGAGCACACCGGCACCCAGGTCCGCATCGCCGCCAAGGGCCCGCAGGCGGCCGGCGTCCTCGGCGTGACCGACCAGACCGACCTGTTCCGCACCGTCACCCGCGCCCTCGACGTCCGCTAGCCCCTCTCTCGGACGCGCCGCGCCCGGGCCGGTCGCGCGTGCGCCGGCCGTCTCCGATGAGACGGCCGGCTGCGCCGACCGGCCCGCCGCCATCAGCCCGCGCCTCCCATGTAGACCTCGACCACGCGCAGATCGCCCGCGAGTTCGACCGCCGGCCGCTCTAGGGCGCAGCCGCCGGTCTCCCCTTCCCGGACGGCTAGCGGCAGGCCGTCCAGCGTGATCGCCACCATCAACGAACGGCCACACCCACGTCGGAACGTGGTCTAGCCCCGTGCTCCGGTGCGCGTCCTGCGCGGCCCGCGCCGGGTGGTGAACAGGGCGAGAGTGAGGCATGCAGCGGCCAGCAGGATGACGCACGCGACCGTCAGCGCGGTGGTGTAGCCGTGCACCACGGCCGCGTCCGGGCGCGGGTGCGGGCGAGAGGCCAGGTATGTCGCGGTCGCACTGGCGGCGAGGGTGTTCAGCAGCGCGGTGCCCAGAGCCGCACCGAGCTGCTGGGCGGCGTTGTAGGCGGCCGACGCGGCCCCGATGTCGTGGCCGCGCATGCCCTCGGTGGCCAGGCCGGCGGTCGGGGGCATCACGCAGCCCAGGCCGAGCCCGGTGAGCACGAGCGCGGGAAGCAGGGCGACGGCGAACACGTCCGTGCCCGCCGCGGACAGGCGGGTCAGGACCAGCATCCCGGCGGCCGCGGTGAGCAGGCCCGGCACGATCACCGCCGCGGGCCGGACGCGGCCGTGGAGCCTCCCGGCGATGACCATGGACCCCGCCAGCGTGGCCAGCGCGTTGATGATCAGGGTCAGGCCCGCCCGGACCGGCGAGTAGCCCAGCACCGTCTGGGTGTAGTAGCTCATGAACAGGTAGAAGCCGAACATCGCCACGAACATCAGGGTGATGGCGCAGAACGCGGCGGCGCGGGCGCGGTGCAGCAGGACCCGCATCGGCAGCAGCGGCTGGGCAGCGCGGATCTCCACGACGACGAAAGCGGCCAGCAGCGCCATCCCGCCGACAAGGAGCGCCTGCACCTCGGCCGAGCCCCACCCCAGCGGTTCGGCCCGGGTGAACCCGTACACGACCGCGGCGAATCCGGCGAGGCTCAGCAGCGCACCGGCGACGTCCAGCCGCCCCCTGCCGACGATCGGCCGGTCCGCTGGCACCAGCGTGATGCCGAGCGCGGCGAGCAGCGCGACCGGCACGTTGATGTACAGGCACCAGCGCCAGCCGGCGTACTCGGTCAGCAGGCCTCCGGCGATGAGGCCGATCGCCGAGCCTCCCGCGCCGACCGCGGCGAAGACCCCGAACGCGCGGCCGCGTTCGTGTGCCTGGGTGAAGGTCGTCGTCAGCAGCGACAGCCCCGCGGGAGCTAGCGCGGCGGCGAAGCCACCCTGCAGCGCCCGCGCCCCGAACAGCATGAGGGGGTTCACCGCCGCGCCGCCCAGCGCGGACGACGCGGCGAAGCCGGCCAGCCCGATCAGGAACGTGCGCCGGTGGCCGACCGCGCCGCTGACCCTGCCGCCGATGAGCAGCAGTCCGCCGAACACCAGCGCGTAGGCGGTGATCGCCCAGTGCCGGTCACCGTCCGACATCCCGAGCGCGTGCTGCGCCGACGGCAGCGCGATGTTCACGATCGTCCCGTCCAGGACCACCAGCAGCTGCGCGGCACTCACCACCGCCAGCGTCCACCACCGCCGCCTTGGCACGCCCCCTTGCCTGTCACCGGGCGCCTCACCGGCACTCGCCGTCACCTGCGTCGTGTTGTCTCCGACATCCATGACTTCCAGCGTTCCGTTGAAGTCGTCCCGGAGACTTCTCACCGCTGCCGGCTGCTTCATCAGGCCTGAGCACCAACAACCCTCAACCCGCCGTTCAACCCAAGGGGGACGCCACGCGCGCCAGGATCCGCTGACCGGCTGCGGGCTCGAAGCCCGAATCCAGGGGATTCGTGGTGGCGCTCCTACGGTCCCGATTGAAGACGTCCTCGTGTGGTGAGGTCGGGCTCGTTACCTGTTCCTGGGGTTCGTCAGCGGGCGGGGCGGTCGTAGATGAGTTCTTGGCCGTCTTCTTCGTCCCATTGTTCGCCTACGTGGGTGAAGCCCTGGCCGGCGATGGTGGCCAAGGAAGCCTTGTTGTCGGGGCTGATCGTGGCGCGGACGGTGGTGACGGACGGGTCGGCGGCGGCGCGTTCGAGGAGGGCGGCGAGCATCGCGCGGGCGTAGCCCTTGCGGCGGTGGGCCGGGTCGACGGAGTAGGCGATCACGACGGTCCCGTTCTCGTCCGGGGCGCCGTGGAAGCCGGCGTGGCCGACGACCACGCCTTCCGGTTCGGCGACGGCGGCCCGCACGATCCAGGGGGCGTGGGAGGGGTCGCGGTCGAGCTGGGCGAGTCGGAAGCGCCACAGGAACTTCGCGTCGTCGGTGGTGAAGTAGTCGGTGAGGGGGACCCCGGCGACCGCGCCGGCGCCCTCCAGGTCGTCCTCCAGCAGGGCTTTCATCGCGGCGGGCGGCAGTTCGGCGAAGCGGATGGCAGGCGGCACGGGCGGCTCCTCGGGTCGGGGGCGACCACTCTATGTTGGGACCCCCAACGATCGCCAATGGTTATCCGGGCCGGCGGTTCTCCGCGTGGTGGTCGACGACGCGGACCAGCAGTTCGGTGAGCCGCGTGCGCTCGCCCGGTGACAGGGGGGCGAGCAGGTCGTCCTGGATGCGGGTGAGGACCTTGTCCAGCTCCGCCAGGTGGAGGGAGCCCTCGGGGGTGATCGTGATGACGTTGCGGCGCCGGTCGGACGGGTCGGGGGAGCGGTCGACCAGGTTCTTGGCGGCCAGTTCGTTCAGGGCGGCGACCACGTCGCTGCGGTCGATGCCCGAGCGGCGGCCGAGGTCGGCCTGGCTGGACGGGCCGTACTCCTCCAGGGCGGCGAGCAGCCGGTAGTGGTAGCCGCGGGCGCCGGCCGCGGTGAAGCCCTCGGCGAGCAGCCGGTGGCTGTGCGCCGAGGCCAGGTTGATCAGCCAGCTCGGGGTGTGCCGGAGCCGCGTGGGCGTCCGGTCGTCGGACGTCGTCATGCGGACCAGTGTAAGGGCTTGTTGGTAGAGCCAACGATCGTTTATTGTGGGCATCACCAATGTTGGCTTACCCAATGAATGAGGATGTCGTGGACGACCGTGCTGAACTCTCCGCGCTCGTGAGCCGGCTGGGGCTGTGGCTGGACGACAAGAGCCCCGGCGACGGGCGGGCCGTCTTCGTCGAGGACGCCGAGGCGCGCACCGTGGGCGGGGTCGCGAAGGGGCGCGACGCCCTCGTCGCGCAGGCGCGCCGGAACCACACGGTGCCGACGCAGCACTTCATCACCAACCCGCTCATCGATGTGGACGGCGATCAGGCCGCGATCGGCGCGAACCTTCTGGTGGTCTTCGCCCAGGAGGACGGCTTGCGGCTGCTCGGCGAGCGCTACGAACTGCGCGCCGTCCGGACGGGTGAAGGATGGCGCATCAGGAGGGTCGAGGTCCGTCCGATCTGGGAAGCCGCGAAAGTCTGAGACCGTGCCGGTTCAGGGGGATGTCAGCTCGTCCGAGAGGGCCTTCAACCGGGCTCGGGCGTCGGGGTCGTAGGCCTGAGCGTCCGCCCGCGCCTCCTTGAGCCCGTCGAAGAAGCGGCCGGACACTTCGTCCAGGGCGGGGTCGGTGACGAGGCGGTGCGTCGCGCGCACCCCCTCTTCCAGAGTGCTGATCGGCGAGGACACCATCTTGGTGGGCATGTAGGTGGCCGGGTGCAGGGCGTTCGCGGTGACGCCCGTCCCGGACAGCTCGGCGGCGAGGTCGATCGTGAACAGGATCTGGGCGAGCTTGCTCTGGCAGTACGCCCGCGTCCCGGTGTACCCGCGGGTGATCATCACGTCGTCGAAGTCGATGGCCTGCTGGCCGAGGCTGCTGACGTTGACGATCCGCGCGGGCGCGGAGGCGATCAGGGTGGGGAGCAGGAGCCGGGTGAGCAGGTAGCCGGACAGGTAGTTCACCTGGAACGTCAGCTCGTGGCCGTCCGCGCTCTCCTGCCGCGGGCCGTCGGTGCCGATGCCCGCGTTGTTGACGAGGACGTCCAGGCGCGGGTGGTCGGCGCGGACGGCCTCGGCGAGCGCGCGGGTCTCGGCGAGCGAGGACAGGTCGGCGCGGTACCAGGAGGCCCTGCCGCCGATCTCCTGGAGGGTCGCCTCGCCGCGCCGGTCGTCCCGTCCGTGGACGAGAACCGTGGCGCCTTCGGCGGCCAGTTCGGCGGCCAGGGCGCGACCGAGCCCGTCGGTCGCGCCCGTGATGAGGATGGTCTGCTGATCGATGGGACGCATGTCCTCCATGGTGCCCGGTGCGGCGTCAGGGGCGGTCGAGGAAATCCCGGACGAGCTTGACGAACTCGTCGGGGCGCTCTGCCATCGCCACGTGGCCGGTGTCGAGTTCGGCGTACTCGCTGCCGCGGATGCCCGCGAACAGCTCCCGGTGGTTCTCGACGGGGATCGTCTGGTCGCGGGTCGCGCCGATGACCAGGGCGGGCGCCGCGATCCGGGGCAGCAGCGGGCGGATGTCGAGCCGCTTGACGAGGTCGATCTGCCGCAGCCGGTCGTCGGGCCGGCCCATGAACGCGTGCTGTTGTTCGACCGCGTCATGCCCGATCCGGTTGAGGAACGCGCGGCTGAACGCGGTGAGCGTCGCGAACCGTCCGAAGCTATCGGGGCCGCCCGCGAGGCTTGACCAGGCGGTCATGTACTGCTGGACGTACTCGTCGCCCGCGTGGGACAGTCCCGCGACGGGCACCAGCCGCCGGACGAGGTCCGGGCGCAGCGCCGCGGCGGCCGCGGCGGTCGGGGCGCCGAGCGAGAACCCGACCACGTCCGCGGGGCCCGCGCCGAAGTTCTCGATCACGGCGTCGACCTGCCCGGCGAGCGTCTCGATGGTGAGCGGGGAGCCGTCGTCCTCGGCGGGGTCGCTGCCGGAGAGGTCGGGCAGGAGGACGGTGCGGTGGTCGGTGAACGCGTCGAGCATCAGGTCCCACATCGAGGAGCCGGGGCCGACCCCGTGCACGAGGACGAGCGCGGGCCCCGATCCCACGACGCGGTAGGGGACGGTGGCGTTTCCAACGGTGAGCTTCGGCATGATGGGCCGTCCTTGGTGGTGTCGTTCCTGGACGCCGCCGACGCTGCCAGTGCCGGGCCGCGATGAGGAGCGGACGGCTTTGGCTAGGACAACCGGTCCCAGGCTCGGCCCTACGGACATCCAGGAAGGAGCGGAATCATGGGGGCATGGAGATGGACCGCAAGGAGCTCGCCGACTTCCTCCGCCGCTCCCGCGAGCGGCTCCGCCCGCAGGAGGTCGGGCTGACGGCGGGCCCCCGGCGCCGCACGCCGGGGCTGCGCCGGGAGGAGGTGTCGCAGCTCGCCGGCATGTCGGCGGACTACTACATGCGCCTTGAGCAGGCCCGCAGCCCGCAGCCGTCCGCCCAGCTGCTCGGCGCGCTGGCCCGGGCGCTGCGGCTGACGATCGACGAGCGCGACCACCTGTACGTCCTCGCCGGGCACCGGCCGCCCGCCGGGCCGTTCGCGGGCGAGTACGTCCGGCCGAGCATGCTGTACCTGCTGGACCGGCTGCACGAGACGCCGGCGCAGATCATCGGCGACCTCGGTGACCTGCTGGCGCAGAACGCGCTGGCCGAGGCCCTTTTCGGATGCGTCTGCACGGTGGAGGAGCCCGACCGGAACATCGTGTGGCGGTGGTTCACCGATCCGTTCGTCCGGGAGGCGTATCCGGAGGAGGAGCACGAGCCGCACGGTCGCCGGCATGTCGCCCAGCTGCGGGCGGCCGTCGCGCGCCGGGGCAGCGACGCGGCCGCGTCCGCCCTGGTCGAACGGCTGCACGCCGCCAGCGGCGAGTTCACCCGGATCTGGGACCGGCACGAGGTGGCCGTCGAGCGCACCGGCCGGATGAAGGTGGTGCATCCCGAGGTCGGCCCGATCGAGTTCGACACCGAGGCGCTGCTGACCCCGGCCGAGGACCAGCGGCTCGTCGTCTTCACGCCGCCGCCCGGCACGGGCAGCATCGAGTCCCTCGACCTGCTGCGCGTCATCGGCCCCGAGACCGCGCACCGCAGCCACCGCTGACGGGCGTCACCCGGCGGTGAGCCGCCACAGGGACGTGGTCTCGGCGGCGCGGGCCGCGTGGAGGGGGTCGTCGGGGTCGGCTGCGCGCGGGTGGCGCGGCGCGGTGTCGAGCCTGCCCGCGACCCGCAGGCCGGACGAGGCGATCATCTCCAGGAGTTCGTCCCGCGTGCGCAGGCCCAGGTGTTCGGCCAGGTCGGAGAGGATCAGCCAGCCCTCCCCGCCCGGTTCGAGGTGGCCGGCGAGACCGGACAGGAAACCGCGCAGCATCCGGCTGCCCGGATCGTAAACGGCATGCTCCAGGGGTGTGCTGGGCTTGGCCGGAACCCAGGGCGGGTTGCAGACGGCCAGACCGGCACGTCCGTCGGGGAAGAGGTCGGCTTGGACGACCTCGACGTGCACCCCCAGCCGGTCGAGGTTCTCTTGTGCGCAGGCCAGCGCACGTGGGTCCTGGTCAGTAGCGACGACGTGCTCGATGCCACGGCGAGCCAGTACCGCTGCCAAGACGCCCGTACCGGTTCCTATGTCGAACGCCGTTTTCGTGGGCGGCACCGGCGCCTCGCCCACCAGGTCGACATACTCGCCCCTGATGGGCGAGAAGACGCCGTAGTGCGGGTGGATGCGGTCGCCCCCCAGCGCGGGGATAGGAACGCCCTTCTCGCGCCATTCGTGTGCGCCGATCAGGCCGAGCAGTTCGCGCAGTGAGGTGATGTAGGGCTGGTCGTCCGTCCCGTAGGCCTCCGTACAGGCGTCCTGGACATCCGGTGCTCGCCGTAGCGGAATCACGTGGCCGGGGTCGAACGGCATGAGCAGCATGCCGAGCGTCCGTGCGCGCTGGGCGCGTGCCTGCCGGTACAGGTGGAACGCCTGTGCGCGGTCTGGTTCGGGCTTGTTCCTGCGCCGCCGTGGGGGACGGTCGATCCGGCGCGCCATGGCCTTGAGGAGTTGCCGCGCGTTCTGGAAGTCGCCGCGCCACAGCAGCGCGGTGCCCTCGCACGCCAGGCGGTAGGCGTCGTCCGCGCGGGTCTCGTCGTCGGCGACCACGACGCGGCGGGGCGGGGGCGCGCCGCTCTCCGACCGCCAGCGGACGCGATGGTCCCGGCCGTCCTCCTGCCAGGAGATCTCGTCCACAGGGGTACCGTATCGGCGTGCGTCTACCTGGGCCATTGCATGCCCTTAACGAAGGCCTCGCCTTCCTGCTGGAACTCGTCGCCATCGCCGCGCTCGCATGGTGGGGCTTCACCGCGAGCGGGAACGTGCTGGTCAACATCGTCCTCGGGCTCGGCGCCCCCGCCGCCGCGATCGTCCTGTGGGGGATGTTCGCCGCGCCACGGGCTCGCTTCACCATCGCGCTGCCGCTCGTCCTGCTGGTGAAGGCCGTGGTGTTCGGCGCGGGCGCGCTCGCCTTCTACGGCGTCGGCCACGCCGCGGCGGCCATCGCCTTCGCGGTGATCGCCCTGCTCAACACCGCTCTGGCGACCGCCGACCGCGACGCCCACTTCCGCACGGCCGCCAAGTGAGCCAGTACTTCCAGAATGGCGAGGAGGTGCTCTGGAATCCCGCGACCAGGGTCGCCGGGCTCTTCCTGGACATGGCGGAAGCCCATTCCCGCCTGCTCGGCGTCCCGTCCGGTCTCGGGCCGATGGAGGAGGACGAGTGTCAGGTGGACGTTCAGGCGTTCGCCCTGTTCACCGACGCGCTCGTCCGGTACCACGCGAATTCCTCCCACATGATCCTCAGGTCGCTGACGGAGGGCTTCACCGCGATGACGCTCGCGATCGCGGACAGCGCCGGAAGGTCCGTCGCGGCCGCCCGGGAAATGGCGGACGATCCCGCCGTCCGCCGCCTCGTCGACCTCGCTCACGAGAACGCGACCACCATGGCGCGCTAGGAGTCACTGGGCGAGATCGGCACTGGAAAGGTGTGCGGAAGTCTCGGCGAGTTTGTGCAGGGCCGCCTCTGAGGGGGACCCCGGTTCGGCCGCGTAGAGCATGAGGCGGCTGAGGTCGGGGTCGCCGGGCAGGTGCAGGGTCTCGAACGGCAGGACGAGCCGCCCCACCTCGGGATGGTCGATGCGGGCCTCGCCGTGCGTCAGGTCCGTGACGTGGTGCGCCGACCAGAGGCGGCCGAACTCCGGGCTCCGCTCCCGCAGGCAGTCGATGACCGCGTGCAGGTGCGGGTCGTCCGGGTCCTGGCCGGAACGGAACCGCAGGTAGGCGGCGTTCCGGCGGGCCACCGTCGGCCAGTTGCCGCCGAGCCGGGCCTTGTAGTCGGCGTTCAGGTGGATCTGGTGGGACCAGGTCCGCTCGTCCGGCGGGACGTTCGCGAGGTCCACGAACACGGCGGCGGTGAGCCGGTTCCACGCGACGACGTTCGTGTAGTGCCCGACGACGTACGCGGGGGCGTGCGTGAACGAGTCGAGCAGGTGCTGCAGCGGGGCCCGCAGCCGCGGAGGCGCGGTGACGGGCGCGCGGCGCGGCGGGTGGGCGAGCCGGTGCAGGTGGGCGTGCTCGTCGCCGTCCAGCCGCAGCGCCCGCGAGATCGCGTCCAGGACCTCGGTGGACACGCCGTCGGCCGTCCCCTGCTCCAGCCTGATGTAGTACGCGACGCTGACCCCGGCGAGCTGCGCCAGCTCCTCGCGCCGCAGCCCGGGGACGCGCCGCCGCGTCCCGTAGGAGGGCAGGCCGGCGTCGTCGGGACGCAGCCGCGCCCGCCGCGACCTGAGGAACTCGCCGAGTTGGCCGTTACGCGCCATGCTGCCGAGGCTATCCGGGGCCTCCGCGCGCATTACCGTTGTCCCCACTTGTCCTGGCATGTGGCGGGGGGCCGGATGTACCCACGACGGTTCGGGCCGTACGAGTTACTGTGCGAACTGGGTGAGGGCGGCATGGGGGCCGTCCACCTGGGACGGGCGCCGGACGGGCGGATCGTCGCGGTGAAGACGATGAAGGGGCTCGTCGACCAGAGCGAGGAGGGGCGCCGCAGGTTCGAGCGGGAGATCACCGCGCTGCGCAAGGTCGACGCCCCCAACGTCGCCGCGTTCGTGGACGCCGACCTGACGGCCCCGACCCCCTACCTGGTCACCGAGTACGTCCAGGGGCGTTCCCTGGACGCGGTCATGGCGGACGGACCGCTCGGGACGGAGGATCTCGGCCGGCTGGGGCTCGGGCTGGCCCGCGCCCTCGACGCCGTCCACGGGGCCGGGCTGGTCCACCGGGACGTCAAACCGGCCAACATCGTCATCACGGGCGGTGAGCCGGTGCTCATCGACCTCGGCGTCGCCCACCACGTCGACATCACCCGCATCACCACCAGGCCGGTCGGCACGCCGCGCTACATCGCGCCGGAGGTCCTGAAGAACGTGAAGCCGACCTGGGAGGCGGACGTCTTCGGCTGGGGCGCCGTCATGGCCTACGCGGCGACCGGCCGGCCCTGCTTCCCGGGCGACTCGACGCCGGCGATCTTCTACCAGATCTTCCATGAGGAGCCCGACCTGACGGGCGTCCCCGGCTGGCTGCGCGACATCGTCCACCGGGCGCTCGCCAAGGATCCGGCGGACCGGCCCTCCGTCCGGTCGCTCCGCGAGGCCGTGACCCGCCGGCCGCAGGTGGAGCGGCTCCAGGCCGCCTACGCGGAGGCCCGTGCCGCGCACGAGCACGCCCGTGCGGAGGGCATCGCGTTCGGCCTGCACGCGATCGCCGCCGCGGCGGGGGACCGCGTGCTGGCGGCGAGCAGCCTGCTGGACCAGGCGCACGCCGCCCGGGGCTCGGGCAGGCTCGACCGCGCGGAGCCTCTGTTCGAGGAGGCGCGGGACGCGTCCGCCGCCGTCGGGGCCCGGCAGGACGAGGGCTGGGCGCTGGACGGCATCGGCGTCTGCCTGCGTCACCGTGACGAGGACGGTCCCGCCGGGGAGGCCTTCGCCGCGGCGCTCGCCGTCGCCGAGGAGGTCGGCGACACCGTGCTGCGGGCATGGAACCTGTGCAACCTCGGCGACCTCGCTCTGCGGCGCGGTGACCGCAGGGCCGCCGCCGCCCGTTACGACGAGGCCCTGACCGCGTCCCTCGATCACCTTGAGATCCAGGTCGAAGCCCTGGTGGGACGGGCGCGCACCGCGTTGAAGCTGAAGGAGCACGAGACGGCGGAGTCACTGTTCGAACGCGCCGCTCGTGCCGCGGAGGGGATCGACCACCTTCGCCAGGCAGGTTGGGCCTGGTACGACTGCGGCGAGTCCGCCCGTGGGCGCGGTAAGCACGGCCGGGCCAAGGATGCCCTGGAAGCTGCGCTTGCTATCGCCACCCGGATCGAGGACCGGCTCATGGAGGGCTGGACACTGTGCAAGCTCGCCGGGTGCCTCCGCGACACCGGCGCTAAGAGCCAGGCCATCGCCAGGTACGAGCAGGCTCGTGACGTCGCCGATTCCTTGGGCGACGCGAAGATGCGGCAGTACGCCGTCACCCGCCTGAACGCGCTGGCCTGAGGGCGGCGGGTCAGGCGGCCTTGGTCGTGATGTCGCCGTTGCTGGTGCTGACGTCGAGCCGGAACTGGGCGGACGGGTCGTTCGGGATGCCGAGCCGCCGGTCGCCGTCGCCGGTGTGCGTGCTCACGCGGTAGCGTCCCGCGGGCATGGTGACCGTGACCTCGCCGTTGTCGGTCTTCGCGCGGACGTTCTGCGGCGCACCGGGGGTCAGGGTGACGTCGCCGTTGTCCGTCTCGGCGTCGACGCCGCCCTTGAGGCCGCTCCCCCGGATCTCGCCGTTGTCCGTCCTGACCTTGATCGGCCCTGTGGCCCCGTCCAGGCGGATGGAGCCCGAATCCGTGGACACGTCCACCTTGCCCACCTTGGACAGGGTGATGGAGCCGTTCGATGTGCCGCCGGACACGGGGAGGCCGGCCGGGAGGTCGACCGTGTAGCTCACCGAGCAGCGGGAGCCGCAGCCGCTCAGCGTCAGGACACCGTTCTCGATCCGGTACGTGGGGCCCTCCGGCTTGTCACCACGGTGCTTGACCTTGCGGTGCAGGGACGCCTTGGACGAACCACCGTGCAGCGTCACACTGCCGGATCCGATGTGGTCCAGTCGCACAGCGGTGATTTTGCCCTTCAGTGCGGCGTCGTCCTCGTAGGTGGAAGCGAATGCCACGTCGCATGCGCTGAGTGCGGTCACGCTGACCGCGGCTAGGGCGAGGGCAGAAAGCATGCCACGCACAGCGATCCTCCTGGTCGATATGGATGAACGCTGCTGAGCCTAAGGAGACGGGCACCGGAAGGCCGTCACGCCAAGGAGCCAGCTTCGTCCTACCTCCCAGGTCGCTGAGCCTGCTACTGGGAGTGGTACGAACGGGCGGGGACTGGGTAGGCGCGTCCCGCGCAGCGAGGGTCTCTGTCATGACCGCACTCACCACCGCCGTGGCCGCTCCCCCAGAGCGGATGTCGTCACGGCACAAGCTGGTTCTTACTCTCTTGCTCGGCGCGCAGTTCATGCTCGCCATCGACTTCTCCATCCTGAACGTGGCGCTCCCCGTCGTCGGCAGAGGACTGGGCTTCGGACTGGACGAACTCCAGTGGATCGCTACGGCGTTCGCCCTTCCCGCCGCCGGATTCACGTTGCTGTTCGGCCGCGTGGCCGATCTGGCCGGACGGCGCCGGATGCTGCTCGCGGGCATGGCGCTCCTGGCCGGAGGTTCGCTGGTCGGCGGGCTGGCCACGTCACCGGCGATGCTGCTCGTCGGGCGCGTCCTGCAGGGCCTGGCCACGGCGATCGCCACACCGGCCGCCCTGTCGCTGCTCACCACGTCCTTCCCTGAGGGGCCGCTGCGGACGCGGGCGCTCGGGCTCAGCGGCGCGCTGATGTCGGCCGGGTTCACCGTCGGCGCGATCCTCGGCGGGGTGCTGACCGACCTGCTGAGCTGGCGCTGGGCGTTCCTGGTCAACGTTCCGGTGGCGGTGCTGATCTTCGCGGTGACGCCCGCCGTGGTCGCGGAGAGCCGGTCCCGGGACGGGGCGAGGCTGGACGTTCCCGGTGCGGTGACCGTGACCGGCGGGCTCCTCGCCCTCGTCTACGGGATCACCTCCGCCGGGTCGTCCGGGTGGGGCTCCCCGGCCGCGCTCGGCGCACTGGTCGCGGCCGCGGTCCTGCTCACCGCGTTCATCCTGGTCGAGCGGCGGTCGCCGGCCCCGCTCGCGCCGCTGAACGTCCTCACCCGACGCACCGTCACCTGGGGCAACGTGGGCGGGTTCGTCGCGTTCGCCACGGAGACGTCGCTGGTGTTCCTGATGACGCTCTACCTCCAGAAGGTCCTGGGCTTCTCGCCGCTGGCGACCGGGCTGGCGCTCGGTGTCCTCGGCGCCGGGACGTTCGCCGGAGGCGTCGCCGCGCCTCGCATCATGGGACGGTTCGGCGGCCGCGCGACGCTCGTGTCCGGGCTCGTGCTGCAGGCCGCCGCCACCGCCGCGCTGCTGGGCCTCGGGGACTCGCGCGGCGCCCTCGGCCTGCTGCTCGCCGCCACCGCGATCGGGGGATTCGGGAACCTCGTCGCGATCGTCGCCTTCATGGGGATCGCGACGTCCGGGCTGCCGGACGGCGAGCAGGGCCTCGCGACCGGGCTCGCCACGATGACGCAGCAGGTCGCGATCACCCTCGGCATACCGGTGATGAGCGCGGTGGCGACGGCGAACGCGTCCGTCCTCGGCGGCGTCCACACGGCGACCGCCGTGAACGTCGCGATCGTCCTCGCCGGCGCGGCCCTCGCCGGGTCGTTCCTGCGCCGCTCGTAGGAGAAGGCCATGAACCTCGAACTCGAAGGCAGGGTCTACATCGTGACCGGCGCGTCCGCCGGGATCGGCGAGGCGACCGCCGCCCTCCTGGCCCGCGAGGGCGCCCAGGTCGTCCGGGTGGCGCGCTCCCCCGTCGACGTGCCCGCCGACCTCACCCGGCCCGACGCCGCGCAGCACGTCGTGGACGTCGCGCTGGAACGGCACGGCCGCCTGGACGGCCTCGTCAACAACGCGGGGGCCCTCGAATCCCGGATCGGGTTCCTCGACGTCACCGACGCGCAATGGCACGCGACGTTCGAACTGAACCTGCACGCGGCAGTGCGCATGGCCCGCGCCGCACTGCCCGCACTCATCGACCAGGGGGCTGGAAGCATCGTGCACGTTTCCAGCGAGGCCGCACGTTTTCCCGATACGCCGCTGGTCGACTATGCAGCGTCCAAGACGGCGCTGCTGTCGGTGTCCAAGACGCTGGCGGGGGAGTTCGGCCGCTGCGGAATCCGCTCCAACGTCGTCGCGCCTGGCCCGACCCGTACGCGCCTGTGGGACGAGCCCGGAGGGTTCGCCGACCAGTTGGCCGACCAGTACGGCCTACCTGTGGAGGAGGCGATCCGACGATTCGTCCAGGACGAACGGCGGCTCCCCACCGGACGGCTTGGCACGCCCCAGGACGTCGCACGGGTCATCACTTTCCTGCTGTCACCGCTGGCCGCCCAAGTCACGGGCGCCGAATGGGCCGTGGACGGGGGAGCGCTGCGGCAACTGTGAACGGTGCGTGCCGGACGTCACGGGCGTCCGGCACGCCGCCCCCTGGCGATGCAGACCGGCGCGGGCCAGGTCAGGCCGGCACCTTGTCGAGGAACCCGGTCACCCGGTCGAACCGGCCGTCGTCGTCGAAGGTCGCCACGTCGAACCCGACCACGATCGCCTCGCCGCCCTCCGGGCCGAGCTCCCAGGTGAAGCGGGCCACGTTGTGGTGCGCGTCCACCGTCCCCGCCGCGCGGAACACCAGGCCGGGGAACTGCTGCTGCGCGGCGCCGACGAACGCGTCGATCGCCTCGCGCCCCTCCGCCACGCCGAGCGGGTCGACGTAGACCGGGCTCTCCGTCCACAGTTCGTCGATCGCGGCGCGGCGCGCGGCCGGGTCGGTCTCGTTCCACACGGCCAGGTAGCGCTCGACCCGCTGCTGCACATCGCTCATGTCATGACTCCTGTCTGATCGTTCGGGTTCGTCGCCCCGATGACCTCTACGGTGCCGGGCCGGCGACGGAAGATCGATTACCTGGGAGGTCATGCCCGCGCGTCCGGTGGCCCGGCCGCGACGATGATGTCGGATTCCTGCCAGTGAAAACCCCTGACCATCGGTGATGCTGGAGGCATGCACGAGGACGTGGAAAGGTGCGTGCGGGCCGTCCAGTCGAAGGACGCCCGCTTCGACGGATGGTTCTTCACCGGGGTCGTGACCACCGGGATCTACTGCCGTCCGAGCTGCCCCGTGGTGCCGCCCAAGCCGGAGAACATGCGCTTCTACCCGAGCGCTGCCGCCGCCCAGCAGGCCGGGTTCCGGGCCTGCAAACGGTGCCGTCCCGACACTTCCCCTGGCTCACCCGAATGGAATCACCGCGCGGACGTCGTGGCCAGGGCCATGCGCCTCATCGCCGACGGCGTCGTCGACCGTGGGGGCGTTCCCGGCCTCGCAGCAAGGCTCGGCTACAGCACGCGGCAGATCGAGCGCCAGCTCAACGCCGAACTGGGCGCGGGCCCGCTCGCCTTGGCGCGGGCCCAGCGCGCGCAGACGGCGCGGCTCCTCATCGAGACGACGCCCCTCCCCATGGGCGACGTGGCGTTCGCGGCGGGATTCGCCAGCATCCGCGCCTTCAATGACACCGTCCGCGAAGTGTTCGCGCTCACCCCGTCCGCCCTGCGCGACCGCGT
>NZ_JBEZJI010000025.1:0-117172 GCF_040649435.1 Actinomadura sp. NPDC048955 | reverse complement strand
CGGGCCCGCACCCGTCCGGGTGCGGGCCCGCCAGGGCCGGGAGGGCGCCTACCCCATGTGCGGGTACCGGTAGTCGGTCGGCGGGACGAACGTCTCCTTGATCGAACGCGGGGACGTCCAGCGCAGCAGGTTGAACACCGAGCCGGCCTTGTCGTTGGTGCCGGAGGCCCGCGCGCCGCCGAACGGCTGCTGCCCGACGACGGCGCCGGTGGGCTTGTCGTTGATGTAGAAGTTGCCGGCCGCGTACCGGAGCACCTCGGCGGTGTGCGCCGCCGCGGCCCGGTCGGTGGCGATGACGGCGCCGGTCAGGGCGTAGTCGGCGACCGACTCCATCTGGGCGAGCATCGCGTCGTACTGCTCGTCGTCGTACACGTGGACGCCGAGGACCGGCCCGAAGTACTCGGTCCGGAAGATCTCGTTCTCGGGGTCGCCGGACACGAGCACGGTGGGCCGGACGAAGTACCCGACGGAGTCGTCGCAGGTCCCGCCGGCCACGATCTCGACGTCCGGGTCGCCCTGGGCGCGCTCGATGGCGGCCTTGTTCTTGGCGAAGGCCCGCTCGTCGATGACGGCGCCCATGAAGTTGGACAGGTCGGCGACGTCGCCCATGGTGAGGCCGTCGACCTCGGCGGCCAGCTCCTCCTTGAACCCGTTCTCCCAGATGGAGCGCGGGACGTAGGCGCGGGACGCGGCGGAGCACTTCTGCCCCTGGTACTCGAAGGCGCCCCGGACGAGCGCCGTCTTCAGCACGGCCGGGTCGGCGGACGGGTGCGCGACGACGAAGTCCTTGCCACCCGTCTCCCCCACGACCCGGGGGTAGCTCCGGTACTTCTCGATGTTGGCGCCGACGGTCTTCCACAGGTGCTGGAACGTCGCGGTGGAGCCGGTGAAGTGGATTCCGGCGAGGTCGGGGTGCTGGAGCGCCACGTCCGACACGGCGAGCCCGTCACCGGTCACCAGGTTGATGACGCCCGGCGGGAGCCCGGCCTCCTCCAGCAGCCTCATGAGCAGGACGGCGGAGTAGGTCTGCGTGGGCGACGGCTTCCACACCACGACGTTGCCCATCAGGGCGGGCGCGGTCGGAAGGTTCGCGGCGATCGCGGTGAAGTTGAACGGGGTGATCGCGTAGACGAACCCCTCCAGCGGCCGGTGGTCGGACCGGTTCCACACGCCGGGGCCGCTGATCGGCTGCTCGGCGAGGATCCGCCGGGCGAAGTGCACGTTGAAGCGCCAGAAGTCGACCAGCTCGCAGGGGCTGTCGATCTCCGCCTGCTGGACGGTCTTGGACTGCCCGAGCATCGTCGCGGCCAGCAGCGTCTCCCGCCACGGCCCGGCGAGCAGGTCGGCGGCCCGCAGGAAGATCGCGGCGCGGTCGTCGAAGGCCATCGACCGCCACGCGGGCGCGGCCTCCAGCGCCGCGGCGACGGCGTCGCGCGCGTCCTGCTCGGTGGCGGTGCCGAACGTGCCGAGGACCGACGCGTGCCGGTGCGGCTGGACGACGGCGACCTTGGCGCCCGCCCCGAGCCGCCGCTCGCCGCCGATCGTCATGGGCAGGTCGATCGGGGTCTCGGCGGTCAGCTCGGCGAGCTCGGCCTCCAGCCTGGCCCGCTCGGCGCTGCCGGGCGCATAGCCGCGCACCGGCTCGTTCGCCGGTGTCGGAACGTTGGTGACGGCGTCCATGGAAACTCCTTAGCGGGAGACGAACGAACGGAGGAAGAAGGTGAGGTTGGCGGGCCGCTCGGCGAGCCGCCGCATGAAGTAGCCGTACCAGTCGGCCCCGTAGGGGACGTAGACGCGCATCCGGTGGGCCTGCGCGAGCCGCCGCTGCTCGGCGGCCCGGATCCCGTAGAGCATCTGGAACTCGTAGGAGGCGGGCGACCGATCGGCGGCCAGGGACAGCGCGATCTCGATGATCCGCGGGTCGTGGCTGGCGACCATCGGGTACCCGTCGCCCGACATGAGCCGCCGCAGCGCCCGGACGTACGCGCGGTCCACCTCGTGCCTGCTCTGGAACGCGACCGACGCGGGCTCGGCGTAGGCGCCCTTGACCAGCCGCACGCGCGACCCCTCGCCCACGAGGTCCCGCAGGTCGCCCTCGGTGCGCCGCAGCATCGCCTGGACGGCGACCCCGACCCAGGGGAAGTCGACCCGCAGCTTCCCGAGGACCTCCAGCGTGGAGTCCACGGTCGTGTGGTCCTCCATGTCGAGGGTGACGGTCATGCCGACCCGTCCCGCCGCGGAGCAGATCTCCCGCGCGTGGTCGAGCGCGAGGTCGCCGGGCAGCGCCTGCCCGAGCGCGGACAGCTTCACCGAGGCGTCGGAACCCCCGGCGAGCCCCCGCTCCTCGAACGCCTCGAACAACCGCAGGTAGGCGTCCCGGGTCGCCCGCGCCTGGGCGGGTTCACGGGTGTCCTCCCCCAGGTGGTCGAGGGTGACCTCCAGCCCGCCGCCCCGCAGTTCGCCGGCGGCCTCGAGCGCGGCGTCGAGATCGTCACCGGCGACGAACCGGTCGACCACGCCCCTGGTCAGCGGCACGGAGGTGAGGACATCGCGCATCCGTCCGCTGCGCGCGGCGGCGAGGAGAAGCGGGCTGAGCATGGAACCCTCCAACGTCAAGGAACACCTCGCACGTTAGGAGCACCACCCCGCACCCCCTATAGTCAAACGCCACTTTCAGAGTGGCTCGTCCTCATACAGATGTACGAAGGAACAGGAATGGCACTCGACCTCCAGGAGATCGTGGAAGAGGCGGCCGACCTCCTGGGCGCGCCCGCGACCCTGGAGGACCGCGATTTCCACCTGGTCGCCTACGCCGCGCACGGCGACACGATCGACCCCGTCCGGATGGACTCGATCCTGCACCGCCGCGCCACCGAGGCCGTCCGCGCCCGCTTCGAGCGCCACGGCATCGCCCGCGCGGCGGGCCCCGTACGCATCCCGGCGGACGCCGCGCTGGGCCAGCTCGCCCGCCTGTGCCTGCCGGTCCGCTGGAACAACGTCACCTACGGCTACCTCTGGCTGCTGGACGACCGGCAGCGCATCACCGATCCCCAGGCGGCCAGGGCGATGCCCCTGTGCGAGCGCGCGGGCCTGCTCATGGCCCGCGAGGCCCGCGAGCGCGACGACCTCGGCTGGAAGGTCGCCGACCTGCTGTCCACGCACCCCGACGTCCGGACACAGGCCGCAGACGACCTCACCGACGCGGGGGCGGTCGACACCCCCCTCACGGTGGCGGTCCTGCGCACCCCGAGCCCCGAGCCCCTGAACCCGTGGCTGCTCCCCCACTCCGTCCTGGCGACGGTGTGGCAGCGCGACCACGTCCTGCTCCTCCCCGTGGCCAGCGCCCCGGCCGCCCTGGCCCGCGCACGCCGCCTGCTGGAAGAACGCAACGCCCCCGTCCAGACGGGCGTGTACTCCCCCTGCCCCACCTTGGACGACGTCCACGAAGGCTGGCTTCGAGCCCGCGTGGCGGCCCGCACCGCCGCCCCGGGCGAGACCCGCGACTGGACGTCCCTGGGCGTCCTGCGCCTACTCCGCACGGCAGGCGACGAGGCCCTGGCCCAGACGACCCAAACCCCGGGAACCGAACGCCTCCTCGAACACAAGGACCTCGCCGCGACGGCCCGCACCTACCTGGACCTGGCAGGCAACGTCCAGGAGACCGCGAAGACCCTGAACATCCACCGCCAGACCCTCTACCACCGCCTGCGCCGCATAGAGGAGCTGACGTCCCTCACCCTCACCGACGGCCAGGACCGCCTGACCCTGCACCTGGCCCTGACACTCGCCGACCACCTCACCTGACGGCGAGGCCGGCGTGCCGCTCCCGCAGATCCCGCTTGAGGATCTTGCCGCTGGGGTTCTTGGGCAGCGCGTCCGCGAGAACGACGTACTTGGGGCGCTTGTAGGGGGCGAGCCGCTCACGTGCGTGGGCATGGATGCCGTCCACGGTCAGTGCGGCACCGGGCTTCGGCACGACCACCGCGGTGACGGCTTCGATCCAGTGCGGGTGGCTGATCCCGAAGACGGCGACCTCGGCCACCCCGTCCAGCTCGTAGACGGCCTCCTCGACCTCCCGGCTGGCGACGTTCTCGCCCCCGGTCTTGATCATGTCCTTCTTGCGGTCGACCACCGACAGGTAGCCGTCCTCGGTCATGATCCCGAGGTCACCGGAGTGGAACCACCCGTCCCGGAAGGCCTCGGCGGTCTTCTCCTCGTCGCGGTGGTACCCGAGCGCGGCGTGGGGGCTGCGGTGGACGATCTCGCCGACCTCTCCCGCCTTCACCGGCTCGCCTTCGTCGTCGACGAGCATGGTCTCCACGTTGATGGCCGCGCGTCCCGCGCTGCCGGCCCGGTCGAGCTGCTCGTGCGGCTTGAGGATGGTGGCGAGCGGAGCCATCTCCGTCTGCCCGTAGAAGTTCCACAGCCGCACGTCGGGCAGGCGCCGCATCAGCTCCCGGAGCACCTCGACGGGCATGGGCGACGCCCCGTAGTAGCCCTTGCGCAGGCTCGACAGGTCGCGCCGGTCGAAGTCGGGGTGGCGCAGCAGCGAGATCCAGACGGTCGGCGGGCAGAAGAGCTTGGTGACCTTCTCCCGTTCGATCGTCTCCAGCAGCGCCGCCGGGTCGGGCCCCGGCAGGATGATGCTGGTGGCGCCCAGGTAGACGTCGACGGAGAAGAAGCAGTCGAGCTGCGCGCAGTGGTACATCGGCAGGGTGTGCGCCTCGACGTCGTCGGCGCCCATCTCGCCGTCGATCACGCAGCTCACGTACTGGCTGACGAGGGACCGGCTGGTCAGCACCACTCCCTTGGGCCGCGACTCGGTCCCCGAGGTGTACATGATCCGCAGCGGGTCGTCGTCCTCGACCTGGACGTCCGGCGCCGTGGAGGGCCCGTCGCGCCACCAGGCGTCGGCGTCCTCCCACCCGTCGCCCGGCGCGGCGCCCGACAGCGGGATCCATCCGCGCACCCCGTCCTGGACGCCGGCCGCGTCGAGCGCCTTCTGCGCGGTCGCGGCGAGCGCGTCCTCCGCGATGATCCCGGACGCCCCCGAATGCCCGAGGATGTAGGCGATCTCCTCGGCGTTCAGCATGAAGTTCACGGGGACGAGCACCACGCCGAGCCTGGCCGTGGCGAACACGGTGACGGCGTACTGCCAGCAGTTGTGGCTGAGCAGCGCGAGCCGGTCCCCCTTGCCGAGCCCCCGCGCCGCCAGCGCGTGCGCGGCCCGGTTCACCGCGGCGTCGAACTCCGCGTACGTGACCCGCAGCTCCCCGCTGACGACGGCCAGCTTCCGAGGGTCCCGCCGCGCCGTCCGATGCAGCAGATCCCCCACCGAGTGCCGACGAGCCCGCCCCACAACAGACACAAGGCCACCTTCCCCAGAGCCCTCACCGACCGCGAAACGCCAGGTGAGAGCGGCAGGGCCAGATCATAACCACACGACCCCGCACCCCCACCACCCCCGAAAGGGGGTCACAGGCGGTCGGGACGGGGGGTGCCCGCGCCACGGAGCAGGGTGTCGACGACGAGGGTCGCGAGGGCGCCGGTGTCCTCCCCCTCCCGGTTCGCGGACGCCTCGTGGATCAGCGCGTAGTAGACGCGGCGCGTCCAGTGGATGTCGACGTCGTCGCGGAGGACGCCCGCCTCCCGGGCTCGGCGGAACAGCCGTTCGCACGTCTCCCGGACGTCGGCGTACACCTTCGCCACCTCGGGGTCGGCCGAGGACGCCCGGCTCATCGCGAACCCCCAGCCGACCTTGACGTCGAGGACGTTCGCGGTCGTCTGGTAGAGGGCGACCAGGGGCGGCGCCGTGTCCGGGTGAGCGGCGTCCACCGCGTCGGCGAACCGCTGGGCGGCCCACCCGGCCAGGGCCTGGATCAGCGCCTCGCGGGTGGCGAAGCGCCGGTGGACCGTGGTGCGGGCGACACCGGCGGCCTCGGCGATCTGCTCCATCGTGGCCGCCGGATCGCGGCCGAGGGTGCGTTCGGCCGCCTCCAGGATCACCGTCACGGTCCGCTCGGCGTCCGCGCGCATCGGCCGCCCGCCTCCGGACCTCGGCTGACGAGGGGTCTTCATGCGCGAAAGCATACGGCAGTGTCACGACTCGACGCAGATTTGCAACACGGATGTAGCAAGTTGTAGCTTCAGTGCATCCGACACGACGCAAGTAAGAGAGGGCAACCCATGGAGTACACCCGTCTGGGCCGTAGCGGTCTCTCCGTGTCCCGGCTGGTTCTCGGCACCATGAACTTCGGCACGAGGACGTCCGAGACGGACAGCCACGCGATCATGAACCGGGCGCACGAGGACGGGATCAACTTCTTCGACACCGCCGACATCTACGGCGGGGAGGACGGCGCGGGCCGCACTGAGCAGATCATCGGCCGGTGGTTCGCGACCGGCGGCGGCCGCCGCGACAGGACCGTCCTCGCCACGAAGGTCTACGGGCCGATGGGCGACGGCCCCAACGACAGGGGGCTGTCCGCGCTGCACGTCCGGCGCGCGGTCGAGGCGTCCCTGAAGCGGTTGCGGACCGACCACATCGACCTGTACCAGATGCACCACATCGACAGGGGCACTCCGTGGGAGGAGATCTGGGAGGCGTTCAGCGTCCTGCGCGGGCAGGGCAAGGTGCTGTACTTCGGGTCGTCCAACTTCGCCGGCTGGCACATCGCGCAGGCGCAGGAGGCCGCGCGGACCCGGCATTTCCTCGGGCTGGTCAGCGAGCAGTCGATCTACAACCTGATGTCGCGCTGGGCCGAACTGGAGGTGCTGCCCGCCGCGCGGGAGTACGGCCTGGGCGTGATCCCGTGGTCGCCGCTGCACGGCGGCGTCCTCAGCGGCGTCCTGCGCAAGGAGCGCGAGGGCAGCGCGGCCCGCAGCGGCACGGGCCTGTGGGCCGCCGCGCTGGAGGAGCGCCGGGAGTCCGTCGAGGCGTACGAGAAGCTCTGCGCCGACCTGGGCGAGGACCCCGCCCACGTCGGCCTGGCGTGGCTGCTGGCCCAGGAGGGCGTCACCGGCCCGATCATCGGCCCGCGGACGATGGACCAGCTGGACGGCACGCTGCGCGCCCTGGAGATCGATCTGGCCCCCCGCACCCTGGCCCGGCTGAACGAGATCTTCCCGCCCCCCGCCCCCAACGGCCCGAACCCCGCCCCCGAGGCCTACGCCTGGTAGACCCCAGGGCTCCCGAGGGGGGGTCGAGGACGGGGGCGAGAAACAAGGACCGACCCCGAGGATTCGAAGGGCGAAGCCCGAGGGGGGTCTAGGGGCGAAGCCCCAGGGGCGGGCGGGTGGGGGATGGCGGAGGCACAGGGGGCTCCGGGGGATCGTCCCCCGGGCAACGCGAAGGGTCCCCCTGGGGAAGCCGCAAAAGCGGCGACCAGGAGGACCCTAGGACCAGTAGCGGGGGCAGGATTTGAACCTGCGACCTCTGGGTTATGAGCCCAGCGAGCTACCGAACTGCTCCACCCCGCGGTGTTGATTCAAGTCTAGGGCATGGGTGGGGGTGGTTGGTACGGGCGGCGTCAGCGGGTGCAGGCGGGGACGGTGCCTTTGCCGCTTGTGAGGGCGTTGAGGGATTGGACGGCGTCGTGGAGGGTGTCGGCGCGGACGAGGCGGAGGCCGTCGGGGCGGGAGCCGGCGGCGTCGGCGCAGTTGTCCTTGGGGGTGAGGAAGACGGTGGCGCCGGCCCTGCGGGCGGCGATCATCTTCTGCTGGATGCCGCCGATGGGGCCGACCTTGCCGTCGGGGGTGATGGTGCCGGTGCCGGCGATGAACTTGCCCTGGGTGAGGGGGCCGGGGGTGAGTTTGTCGACGATGGCGAGGGAGAACATGAGGCCGGCGGAGGGGCCGCCGATGTCGCCGATGCTGATGTCGATCTTGAAGGGGAACTTGTACTGGTCGGACAGGACGATGCCGACGACGGCGCGTTTGCCGCTGGGGTCGGCGACGGTCTTGAGGGTGGCCTTGGCCTTCTTGCCGTCGCGGGTGTAGTCGAGAGTGACGGGGGCGCCGATGGGGCGTTTGGCCATGGTGCCGGTGACCTGGGAGACGCTGGTGACGGCGGCGCCGTCGAGGGCGGTGATCTCGTCGCCGGGTTCGAGGGCGCCGTCGGCGGGGCGGCCCTTCTGGACGCCGTCGACGACGACGCGGGTGGTGACGGGGACGCCGAGTTCGTGGAGGGCGGCGGCTTCGGCGTTCTGCTGGGAGTCCTGCATCGCCCGGGTGTTCTCCTGGTCGACCTGCTTGGGCGACTCGTTCTTCGGGAAGATCGTCTCTTCGGGGACGATGGCGGTGTCGCCGGCGATCCAGCCGCGCAGGGCGGTGAACAGGTCGATGCGTCCGCCGGGGCCACCGCGGTAGGTGACGGTGGTGAAGTTGAGGTGGCCCTGGTCGGGGTAGGTCTGGCGGCCTTCGATCCTGATGAGGGGCTGGCCTTTGTCGTTCGTGCCGAGGGTGTTGCTCGTGGGGCCGGGCATCAGGGCGACGTAGGGGACGCGCATGACGGAGCCGATGACGGCGAGCACGAGGACGAGCACGCTCGCGAGGGTGAGCGTGGCGGCACGACGAGACATGCCGGAAACTCTATGCGGTTCGCGCCCTCAGCAGGCTCCGACCCACTCGTCTCCCCCGTCGGCGAAGGTCTGGTGCTTCCAGATGGGGACGTGGGCCTTGAGGTCGTCGATGAGGCGGCGGCAGGCGGCGAAGGCTTCTTCGCGGTGGGGGCAGGACGCGGCGACGACGACGGCGATGTCGCCGATGCGGAGGTCTCCGACTCGGTGGAGGGCGGCGAGGCCGAGGACGGGGTAGTCGGCGGCGACCTTCTCCATGACGGCGCGGAGTTCGCGTTCGGCGGTGGGGTGGGCGCTGTAGGAGAGCGCGGTGACGGCGCGGGCGTGGTCGATGTCGCGGACGGTGCCGGCGAAGACGGCGGTGCCGCCGGCGCCGGGGGCGCCGACGGCGGCGTACACCTCGTCGATGGACAGGGGCGTGTCGCGGACGCCGATCAGCCGGATGGCGTCCCCGCCGGTAGCGCTTTGGCTCACGTCCCGCAGGCTACCTCCCGGCCGCGGCCGGCTTCACGCGGGTGCGCCGGGCTCGTCGGGTTCGAGGGTGGCGGCGAGGGCCTCGGCGAGGGCGGGGACGAGGTCGGGCCCGGTGAGGAGCTCGTCGTCGGTGTCGTGGCGGCGGAGCCGGAGGGCGGAGTGGCGGGCGCCGCCGCGCAGCACGCCGACGATCATGCGCACGTCCTCGCGCCGGGGGTGGGAGGCGGCGAACTCGGCGGCCTGGGCCTCGTCCTCGGGGATCTCCTCCTCGACCTCGGGGGGCAGGACGATCCGTTCCAGGACGAGGGCGCAGCCTTCGACGGTGTCGGGCCAGGCGATGGTCGCGAGGGCGTCCTCGACGCCGGCCTGGTCGGGCAGGGCGGGCTGTTCGAGGGCGGCGAGGGTGTCGGCGCCCTCCTGCAGGCCGAGCTGTTCGGCGAGCTCGGGTTCGGCGCGGCGCAGTTCGGAGCTGCGGACGAGGGCGTAGATGCGCGGCGCGCTGTCCCAGCCCTCCTGGGCCGAGTGACGTTCGAGGTCCAGCACGACTTCTTCCAGAAGACTCACAGGCCCATCTTTCCCCCATTCAGCACGGGGAAGTGCGGGAACCCCCGTCCCAGTCGGTAAGTTGCATCTACAGCACCGCCGGGCGGCCGGTGGGAGAGATCCTCGATCGGAGGGGCCACTTGACCTTCCGGACTCCCGGTTTCGGGCGCCGGCTCGGTACCGGACGGACGCGGCCGCTGCTGCCGGCGCTGGTGGCGCTGGCCGCGCTGCTGATGGCGTTCCTGGTCTTCACGGCCGTGTACACGGACCTGCTCTGGTACCGCTCGATCGGCTTCTCGTCGGTCTACACGACGCAGCTGCGGGCGAAGGCGGTGCTGTTCTTCGGGGCGGGGCTGCTGATGGCGCTGGTGGTGGGCGCGAACGTGGTGGTGGCGTACCGGCTGCGCCCGGCGTACCGCCCGCTGTCGGTGGAGCAGCAGGGCCTGGAGCGCTACCGGGCGGTGATCGACCCGCGGCGGCGGCTGATCGCGTGGGGGCTGCTCGGGGTGCTGGGGATGCTGACGGGGTCGTCGGTGGCGGGCCAGTGGCCCGTGTGGCTGGCGTTCCTGAACCGGACGCCGTTCGGCGTGAAGGATCCGCAGTTCCACAAGGACGTCTCGTTCTACGTCTTCACGTATCCGTTCCTGCGCCTCGTCATCGGGGTGGTCTTCGCGACCGTGATCCTGTCGATCCTGGCCGCGGTGATGGTGCACTACCTGTACGGGGGGCTGCGGCTGCAGGGGCCGGGCGACAAGGCGAGCCCGCCCGCGCGGGCGCACCTGTCGGTGCTGTTCGGGTTGTTCATCCTGCTGAAGGCGGTCGCGTACTGGTTCGACCGGTACGGGCTGGTGCATTCGGAGCGCGGGGTGGCGACGGGAGCGTCCTACACGGACGTGAACGCGCTGCTTCCGGCGAAGACGATCCTGGCCGTGATCGCCCTGCTGTGCGCCGCCATGTTCTTCAGCAACCTGCTGCGGCGCGGCATGATGCTGCCGGGTGTCGGGTTCACGCTGCTGGTGCTGTCGGCGATCCTGCTGGGCGGGGTGTATCCGCTGCTGATCCAGCAGTTCCAGGTGAAGCCCGACGAGCTGGCCAGGGAGCGCCAGTACATCCAGCGCAACATCGAGTTCACGCGCAAGGCCTACGGGGTGGACGGGGCGCGGGTCGTCCCGTACGGGTCGCAGCCGGTGACCGACAAGAAGGCCCTGCAGGACGAGGCCGCCAAGCTCGGGCAGAGCGGGGTGCGCGTCCTCGACCCGAACGTGGTGGGCGAGACGTTCCAGCAGTTGCAGCGGATCCGGCCGTTCTACCGGTTCCCCGACACGCTGGACGTCGACCGCTACCAGGTGGACGGCAAGCTCGTCGACACCGTGGTGGCGCTGCGCGAGCTGTCCGGGGCGCCGGTGGGGCAGCGCAGCTGGGTGAAGGACCACATGGTCTACACGCACGGCTACGGGTTCGTCTCCGCCTACGGCGACCGTTTCGACTCGACGGAGCCGGCCTTCATCACCCCGGACATGCCGGCGTCCCCGAACCAGCCGATCAAGGTGGCGCAGCCGGAGATCTACTTCGGGGAGCGCTCGCCGCGGTACTCGGTGGTCGGCGGGCGCGGCCAGCAGGAGCTGAACTACCCGGACAACAGCCCTTCGGGGCAGCAGAGCAGCACCTACGACGGGCAGGGCGGCGTCCCCGTCGACTCGTTCGCGCACCGGCTGCTGTACTCGGCGAAGTTCCAGGACAAGAACCTGCTGCTGTCGGGCGCGATCGACAAGAACGCGAAGATCCTCTACGACCGGTCGCCGCGGCAGATGGTGCAGAAGGCGGCGCCGTGGCTGACGCTGGACGGCGACCCGTACCCGACGGTGGTCAACGGCCGCATCCTGTGGGTGGTGGACGGCTACACGACGTCGGGGAGCTACCCGTACTCGGAGGAGATGAGCCTCGGGGAGGCCACCCGCGACACGATCACCGACACGCGGTCGGCGGTGGCGCGGCAGGCCAACGACCACATCAACTACCTGCGCAACTCGGTGAAGGCGACGGTGGACGCCTACGACGGCACCGTCCACCTGTACCAGTGGGACGAGAACGACCCGATCACCAAGACGTGGATGAAGGTGTTCGACGGCACGGTGCAGCCCCGGTCGTCGATCCCGCCGGAGCTGGAGTCGCACTTCCGCTACCCGCAGGACCAGTTCAAGGTCCAGCGGAAGGTCCTCACGAAGTACCACGTGACGGACCCGTCGGCGTTCTACAACGGGGAGGGCTTCTGGGAGGTGCCCGAGGACCCGTCCGCAAAGGGCAGGCAGCAGCCTCCCTACTACCAGAGCCTGCGGATGCCGGGCCAGGACGCCCAGTCCTTCTCGCTGACCACGGTGTTCAACCCGCGCGGCAACCCGCAGCTCGCCGCGTTCATGTCGGTGGGGTCGACGCCGGGGCGCGACTACGGGCAGATCCAGATCCTGCAGATGCCGCGCAACGCGCAGCCGTCGGGGCCGGGTCAGGTGCAGAACTCCTTCGAGACCGATCCGAAGGTGAAGGCCGATCTGTTCGCGTTGCGGCAGGGCGGGACGAAGACCGTCCCGGGCAACCTGCTGACGATCCCGTTCGGCGGCGGCCTGCTGTACGTGGAGCCGATGTACACGAAGGCGGCGGGCGGCTCGGAGCAGCAGCCCTACCCGATCCGCGGCAAGATTCTCGTGCGGTACGGGGAGGGCATCGCCGCGGCCGACACGCTCGACGAGGCGTTGAAGCAGGTGCTCGGCGGCAGCGGCAGTAGCGCCGCCCCGCCGCAGCCGGGGTCACCGGTGCCGCCGGGCCAGCAGCTGAGCGCGTCGGCCCAGAAGGCGATCGAGGATCTGAAGGCCGCCGTGGCCGACTACGAGAGCGCCCAGAAGAAGGGCGACTACCCGGGCATGGGCGAGGCCTGGAAGCGGATCAAGGACGCGCAGGCCGCGCTGTCGGCCGCGGGCAAGGAGCCGCCGAAGACCTCCCCCAGCCCGTCGCCGAGCCCGTCGGGATCGCCGTCGGCCTCGCCCAGCGCCACCCCGTCCGCGAGCTGACGGCGCGACCGCCCGGCCCAGCCGGGCCGGACGGTCGCGCCGGGGTTCAGCGGCGGCGCTTGCGGGCGCGCCGGATGGCGGCCGCCGCGCCGATCGCGGCGACGGTGGCTCCCGCGGCGGTGGCCATGGTGGCCTCCTTGCCGCCCACGCGGCGGCCGACGACGGCGTGCCGTCCGGCGGTCTCCTCCATGACGGCGCGCAGGGCGGCGGCGTTGTCGTGGAGGGGTTTCCAGCCGGCGGCGCGCAGCCGCGCGCAGTCCACGACCCACGGGTAGGCGACGTAGTGCAGGTCGGTGGCGGGCGCGGGCGTCATGCCGAGCCGGTGCAGGCGCTGCGCCATCCCGAAGGTGAGGGCGGCGGGCAGCTCGATGGTGCGCTTGCCGGTGATCTCGGCCACCTCCTCGGGGCCGAGCCAGCCCTCGGAGCCGACGGCGAGGGGGCCGGCCACGTTCTCGGTGACGACGACGTCCAGGGCGGACGCGAGGTCCTCGATGTGGCAGAACTGCCAGCCGGGCGTGCTGCCCTTGACCGACAGCAGCCGGGGCGCCTCGAAGTGCCGGGTGACGACGGTGTCCACGCCGGGCCCGGCGAGCGCCGCCGGGCGGACGACGGTGACCTCCACCCCGGGGTGGGTGAGGTGCGCGGTGGCGGCCAGCTCCTCGATCTCCAGGTAGTCGCCGGCGATGGAGGTGCTGGCCTCGGCGAGCAGCGGCGCGTCCTCGCCGAGCGGCACGTCGTTGCCGGGCCCCGCCCCGTAGACCATCGCCGACGTGACGAGGACCACGCGCCGGACGCGGGCCGCCGCGGCGGCGGTGACCACGGTCTGGGCGCCGCGGACGTTGTGGGTGCGGCGCTCGCGCGGGTCCACGTCCGGGGACCGTTCCAGGTCCAGGTTGACGATCACGTCGACGTCGGAGAGCCGTCCGGGGAGCAGCGGATCCCTGATGTCGACGACACGCCACGTGACGCCGGGCACGTCGCCGCGGTGCCCGTCGATGGCGACGACCTTGCGGATCTCTTCCCGTTCGGCGAGCCGGGCGGCCAGCAGCCGCCCCGCGCCGGTGGCCGCGCCGGTGACGGCGACGACCGGGCCCTTGCTACGCCGAGGGCGAACCTTGCCCGTTGCCACGGAGGTGCCCCCTTCCTTGAGTACGCGACCTTGCCGGGACCGGCTAACGTTGCGGATATGAGCCCATCATGCATCCCAGGGGCAAACCGATGAGTGACACTCCGTTCGGCTTCAACCGTCCCGGGGACGGCGACGACGACGACCGGCCCCAGGATCCGTTCAAGGGCATGGGCGGCGACATGGCCCAGTTCGCCGACATGCTGCACCGGTTCGCGGACATGATCGGCGCGCAGGGTGCGGGCGGCGAGGGCGGCGGCCCCCTGAACTGGGACCTGGCCAAGAACATCGCCCGGCACACCGTGGTGGAGCAGGGCGACCCGTCGGTGGTCGACACCGAGCGCCGCCAGGTCGAGGAGGCGCTGCGCCTGGCGGAGCTGTGGCTGGACGAGCGGACGACGCTGCCCGCCGGGATCCGCGCGCCGCAGGCGTGGAGCCGGTCGGAGTGGATCGAGCAGACGCTCCCGGTGTGGGCGAAGGTGTGCGACCCGATCGCGTCCCGCATGGTCGACTCGATGGGCGGGGCGCTCGGCGGCGGCGAGATGCCCGCCGAGATGCAGGCGATGGCGGGCCCCCTGATCGGGATGGTCAAGCAGATGGCCGGGGCGATGGTCGGCGGGCAGGCCGGGCAGGCGCTCGGCGGGCTGGCCCGCGAGGTGACCGGCTCCGCGGACGTGGGGCTGCCGCTGGCGCCCGACGGCGTCGGGGCGCTGCTGCCCGCGGGCGTCGAGGCGTTCGGGGAGGGCCTGGAGGTCTCGCTCGACGAGGTGCGGCTCTACCTGGCGCTGCGCGAGGCCGCGCACCAGCGGCTGTTCGCGCACGTGCCGTGGCTGCGCTCGCACCTGCTGGGCGCGGTCGAGGAGTACGCGCGCGGGATCACCGTCGACCTGTCGGGCATCGAGCAGGCCGTGCAGGGGCTCGACATGAGCAACCCGGAGGCGATCCAGGAGGCGCTCGGCGGGGAGATCCAGCTCCAGCCGGAGGAGACGCCGCGGCAGAAGGCGGCGCTGGCCCGGCTGGAGACGACGCTGGCGCTGGTCGAGGGCTGGGTCGACACGGTCGTGAACGAGGCCGCGCAGGGCCGCCTGCCCGGCTCGGTGAAGCTGGCGGAGGCGGTGCGGCGGCGCCGCGCGACGGGCGGCCCGGCGGAGCGGACGTTCGCGACGCTCGTCGGCCTGGAGCTGCGGCCGCGCCGGCTGCGGGAGGCGGCGGCGCTGTGGCGGTCGCTGACCGAGGCGCGCGGCACGGAGGGCCGGGACGCGGTCTGGGAGCACCCCGACCTGCTGCCGACGTCCGACGACCTCGACGATCCGGAGGGCTTCGTCCACGGCCGCGACGAGATCGAGGGCCTGTCCGACATCGACCTGTCCAAGCTCACCAGGGGTCTCGACGAGGACGAGAAGCCCGACGAGAAGCCCGACGAGAAGGAGTCCGGCGACGCCGGTGAGGAGCCGGACGGCGGCGGTCCCGGCGGCGAGCGGGGGCCCGGCGACGAGGGGCCGCGCGCATGAGCCCGTCGCGCCCATCGCGGGTGAACGGCTGCCGGTACGAGCCCGGCTCGTCCACGAACGCGATCCGGCGGCGGGTCGCGCGGGCGAGCCTGTGCTGGCAGCGCCCGCTCGACCAGGAGCGGCGCCGCCGCCACCCGGCCAACTCCCGCTACCCGCGCGTCGGCCGCACGTGAGGCGATCGCCGGGCACGCGGCCGTGACGTCCGGGGCCCTTCACGGCGACGCCGTGCGCGTCCTCTCGTCCTGGCAGGCGCCCGATCCCGGGCAGGACGGGCTGCGGCTGGAGTTCCTGCGGCATCTGGAGGAGCATCCGGCTGACGGCCTGTGGCGCGAGTGCGCGGACGGGCACATCACCGCCAGCACCGCGGTGCTCGACGCGTCCGGTACCCGGGTGCTGCTGACGCTGCATTCGAAGGTCAAGGCGTGGCTCCAGCTCGGCGGGCATTGCGAGCGGGGCGATCTCGCGCTCGCGGGCGCGGCGCTCCGGGAGGCGACGGAGGAGTCGGGCATCGCGGGCCTGCGGCTGGTGCCGGGGCCCGTGCAGCTCGACCGCCACGAGGTCCACTGCCATCCGCAGGGCACCTGGCATCTGGACGTGCAGTACGTCGCGGTCGCTCCGCCGGGTGCGCGGCACGCGATCTCGGACGAGTCCGACGATCTCCGCTGGTTCCCGGTGGACGATCTACCGGATTCGGCCGACGCGGCGGTCCGGCGGCTGGTGGCCCGGGCGGTGGCCGCGGGCGTCTGACGCCCGCGGGTCCGGCGGCGGGCGCCGGTCAGCGGCCGAGCGGGTGGCCTTCCAGGAGGGCGCGGGTGCTCTCCCAGCCTTCCAGGCCGGGGTCCAGGAACCGCAGGTCGTCGGGGGTGCGGAGGCGGTGCCAGCCGGGGCCCTGCGGCACGAGGCCGGGGCGCGGCGCGGCGGCGCGGAGCCGGGCGAGGGCGTCGGGGGTGTCGAGGTCGACCTCGCGCAGGGCGCCGGCGAGCCAGCCGGGCAGCGGCAGGCGGGCGGCTAGGGCGACCAGGCCGTTCCCGCCGGCGCCTCCTTCGGCCCGGCAGGCGGCGGCCGGGGCGGTGCCGAGGGCGCGGAAGAGCTTACCGAGCAGCAGCGGCGGCAGGTCGGGGGCGTCGGGGGCGACCAGCGCGGCGGTCCCGGCGCCGAGGGCGTGCAGGGCGGCGAACGCGCCGGCGAGGGTGGCCTCGCGGACGATCGGCGTGCCCGGCCAGGTGACGGCCTCGGCGTCCGGCTGGTCGGGGGGGTCGAGGACGAGCGCGGGCGTCACCAGTTGGAGTCCGGCGACGACCTCGTAGGTGTCTTCGAGCAGCGCGAGCCGGAAGTCCTCCGGGTCGAGGCCGGGCGGCACGGCGGAGCGGCGCGACGGCCAGGAGAGCACGGCGGCGCAGCGCGCGGGGCCTTCGTGCGTCCGGCCCGCGGTGACCTGGTCGGTCACCCGGCGGCCTCGTGCGGGTACTCCTCGCCGGGGTGCAGCCCGTCGCGGTGGTGGATGTCCGCCACGTCGTCGGGGACGTCCGCTTCGAGCGGCAGGTGGGCGGCGGCGGCGACGCCCTCCAGGTAGCCGCGGGCGCGGTCGGCCTTCGGATAGTTGCCGACCAGCTGCCAGAAGTCGGCGCCGTGCCCGGGGATGAGCAGGTGCGCCAGCTCGTGGACCAGGACGTAGTCGACGACCCAGCCGGGCATGCCGCGCAGCCGCGTGGACAGCCGGATGGTGCCGTCGTCGGGGGTGCACGATCCCCAGCGGGCGCGCTGGTTGGCGACCCAGCGGACGCTGACCGGGTCGGCGCGGCCGGCCAGGTAGCGGCGGGACAGCTCGCGGGCACGGGACTGGAGGTCGGCGTCGGTGGGCCGCCGCCGGCGCTCCCTCTCCGCGAGGCGTTCGAGGATGGTCGCGATCCATTGTTCCTCTTCGGCCTTGCTCAGCCTGGACGGAACCATCACCACCACCTTGTCGCCCTCACGGTAGGCGGACACGGTGCGCCTGCGCCTCGGGCTCCGGCGGACCTCAACGTTAGGGGGCACGGTCAGAACCGTACTCGAATTTTTGCCGAATCCACAGGGGGTGTTTGACGTTACCGCAGGTCAACCCCTACGTTTTGGACAGTTCTCCAACGCTTCCACCAATCTCGCGGAGGGCCGCGGCAGTGTGCCCGCGCACTTTACTCACCTGAGAATTGCGGGCTGCGCTTCTCCCGCTGCGCCGCGAGCCCTTCGCGCATGTCCCGGGACGCCATCGTCACCGGCTGGGCGAGGGACTCCCAGCGCAGCGCCGACTCCATGTCGGGGTGGCCGCCGTTCGCCAGGGCGACCTTGGTGAGCCGGGTCGCGATCGGCGCCTGCGCGGCGATCCGCGCGGCGACGGCGAGGGACTCCGCGAGCACGTCCTCGCGCGGGAAGGCCTGGTTGACCAGGCCGTGCCCGGCGGCCTCGGCGCCGGTGAGGACCCGGCCGGCCAGCAGCATCTCCCGGGCCAGCGGCAGCCCGGCGACCTCGGGGAACAGCCAGGTCGCGGCCATGCCGGGATGCAGGCCGAGCGCGGTGAACGGGGCGAGCAGCTTGGCGTCGCGGGCCGCGTACCGCAGGTCGCAGGCCAGCGCGAGGCAGAGGCCGGCGCCGACGGCGTGCCCGTTGACGGCGGCGATCGTCGGCACCTCCAGGCCGCGGATCGCGAGCCACGTCCGGTAGAACTCCAGCATCCGGTCGCGCAGCGGCGGGACGGCGACGTCGCCGGTGCCGGCCAGCCAGGAAAGTTCGCCGCCGGAACTGAAGGCGGTGCCCGCGCCGGTGACGACGACGCAGCGCAGCCCGGCGTCGGCGCGCAGGTCCTCGACGGCCCGCTTCCACGCGGCGGTGAGGTCGTCCGCCATCGCGTTGCGGCGGCCGGGGTCGTTCAGGGTGAGGACGGCGACCCCGTCGGGACGGCGTTCGATCAGCAGCACATCGGCAGGCTCCGCGAACATGGCCGGCACCGTACCGCGCCCGCCGCGCCGCGGGCCGGGCGGCCCCTCCCCCGCGTGAGAAAGCGCACACTTACCGCGTTTGACCAGGTCAGACGGGTGGGCCGGTTCCGGCTCCGGGGAGAGTTCGGGATGGTTGTGGCGTGAACGACAGTGGATCATCGACAATGGTCGGCGTGAGCGATCTTCCCCGCCGCGCGGTGACGCGGTCAGCAAAGCTGGCGTCCCTCCCCATCGGCTTCGCGGGACGCACCGCCCTCGGCATGGGAAAGCGGACGCTCGGCCGCCCGGCGGAGACGGTCGCGCTGGAGATCCAGACCCGGACCGCCGAGCAGCTGTTCAAGGTGCTCGGCGAGCTCAAGGGCGGCGCGATGAAGCTCGGCCAGATGCTGTCGATCTTCGAGGCGGCGCTTCCGCCGGAGATCGCCGGGCCGTACCGGGCCACGCTGACCAAGCTGCAGGAGGCCGCTCCGCCGCTGCCGGTGTCGACCGTCCACAAGGTGCTGGAGGAGTTCCTCGGGGAGGACTGGCGGGACTACTTCGAGTCGTTCGACGACCGGCCGGCCGCCGCCGCGTCGATCGGCCAGGTGCACCGGGCCGTCTGGCACGACGGCCGGGCCGTCGCGGTGAAGGTGCAGTACCCGGGCGCGGGCAAGGCGCTGATCAGCGACTTCAACCAGCTCGCCCGGCTGGGCCGGCTGTTCGGGGTGCTGATGCCGGGCCTGGACGTCAAGTCGATGCTGGCCGAGCTCAAGGAGCGGGTGGTCGAGGAGCTCGACTACACGATCGAGGCCGAGTCGCAGACCCGGTTCCGCGAGGCCTACCTGGACGACCCCGACTTCGCCATCCCCGAGGTCATCGCGCAGTCCGGCAACATCCTGATCACCGAGTGGATGGACGGCACCGCCCTCTCGAAGATCATCAGTGATGGGGACCAGGAGACCCGCGACCACGCGGCCCTGCTGTACTGCAGGTTCCTGCTGTCGGGGCCGAAGCGGTCGGGCATGCTGCACGGCGACCCGCACCCCGGCAACTTCCGGCTGCTGGAGGACGGCCGGCTCGGCGTCCTGGACTTCGGCGCCGTCGACCGCATCCCCGGCGGGTTCCAGAAGCGGCTCGGGCTGCTGCTGCGGATCGGCACGATGGCCGACATCGACGAGGTCGAGGAGGCACTGCGCCGGGAGGACTTCATCCGCGAGGGCGTGGAGATCGACGCCGAGTCGCTGCAGGCGTTCCTCGCGCCGATCACCGAGCCGTTCGTCACCGAGACGTTCAAGTTCAACCGCGAGTGGCTGCGCGACATGGCCGCCCGGGTCACCGACCTGCGGCCGTCCAACGTCGTCCGGCAGCTGAACCTGCCGCCCGAATACGTGATCATCCACCGGGTGCTGTCGGCGGGCACCGGCGTGCTGTGCCAGCTGGAATGCGAGATCCCGGCCCGCGCCGAGTCGCTGAAGTGGGTGCCCGGCTTCGCCGACGACGCCGACGGCGAGCTGGTCGGCGGCTGACCCTCCGCCCGGAAAGGCCCGGGGGCCCCGCGCACTGATGAGGTGTGCGGGGCCCCGCTCTTCGCGCGGTCCGGTGAGTGGGCCACCGGACGCGCTCCACGCGCCCGCCGGGAGGCGTACCGTCCGCCAAACCATCCAAGAAAGAACGGACGGCGGCCTGCGACCCGCGGGCTCCACGCCTGTCAGTCCTGCGTCGTCTCCCCGTTCGTGCGTCAGTCCCGGTGCCGCGGCCGCTGCGGGTGCGCGTACGCGTCGCCGCCCGCGGTGGGGGCGAGCAGCACGCGCCGCACCCGCGACGCCCTCGTCCGCGCCTCCCGGCGGGCGCGCCTGAGCGCGACCACACGGGCGGCGAGCTCCTCGGGCGCGGACGCCGGTATTCGCTCCCGGGACAGGTCCTGGCTGAGCAACGTCATCTCGCTGAGCATCGTCATCTCGTTCTCCTCGGCCGCCCGGAGGCGCGGTCCCCGCGCGGGGGCCGCGCCTCCGGGGTCGGTCCGGCCGATCACCGGCGTGGCGGGCATCGTCGCCCTCACACCGTCACTTCGTCGGGCCGCGGGTGCTTGCGCGGGCGGCCGCGCGGCCGCTTGCGCGGCACGATCACACCGCGGACGAACAGTTCGCCGCCCCAGACGCCCCAGGGCTCCTTGCGCTCCAGCGCCCCGGCGAGGCACTCCTTGCGGAGCGGGCACTCCAGGCACAGGGCCTTGGCGAGCTCGACGTCGGCGGGAGCCTCGGCGAAGAACAGCTCCGGATCGGTCCGGCACGGAAGCGTGAGGTCCTCCTCGCTTACTGCGAGAGCCCCCTGCATCACAGTCACCCTTGTTCCTCTCGTTGGATCTCAACGGGCGTGTCGGTGGGTCTGGACAAAGAAGAAGGCCGCGGATCCGGTGTCTGGATCCGCGGCCTGGGGGCTTGCCGGTCTTCGTTCTAGACCGGTCGTCGCCTCCAGGGATACGGACCCGACACGCCACCCGTGAAGGTGACGCCCGTGTGGGCCGTGGCCGGAGCCGGAGCGCTCATGTCCTCGACGAGGTGTTCGAAGACACTGCACCCCTGGTCGTCCTGGATTCGCTGCTCGAAGCGCAGATCACGCAGATTCGTCCCGCGCAGCCCGCGCTCGTCGCGCAGCCACATGCCGCGCTCGCGCTGTCGCGGCGCGGACGTCTCGACGACGGACGCCTCGAGATACGCGACGGACTCGCCGGGCTTCGAGAGACGGGTCATCGGGGCGCGGGACACGGAGATGCCGAGCATCGAGGTGCCGGGGCAGGCCGCGGTCCAGGACGACGCGGATTTGATCAACGTGTTGCTCACCGGACTGCACACCACCTCTCTGGCTCCTCGGGCCGGGACCGGCGGATTCAAGATCCACACCGGGCGGCCGGTTGATTGCTCGCGTCGAGCGTACGGCGACTCCGCCGAATCAAGCAAGATATTTTTGACCTGCGGTTTCGTGGGGGAGTTCACCCTCGTTCCGCCGAACCCGGGACGCCTCGCGAGCGTCGAAGCTCCCGGGAGCCTCGTACGGAACGATCATCTCACGGACGGGTCCGCGGACGCTCGCGCTCGGTGTCGGAGACCCGGACGAGGCCCTCCTGCATGACCGACACGACCAGTTCCCCCGAGCGGGTGAACACCTGGCCGCGGGCGAGCCCGCGGGCGCCGCCGGCGAACGGCGTGTCCTGGTAGTACAGCAGCCAGTCGTCGGCGCGGAACGGCCGGTGGAACCACATCGCGTGGTCGAGGCTGGCGCCCATCGTCCGCTTGTCGCCCCAGGCCAGCCCGTGGTTGAGCAGGACGGTGTCGAGCAGCGTCATGTCCGAGGCGTAGGTCATCAGGCACACGTGCAGCAGCGGGTCGTGCGGCAGCTCGCCGTCCACCTTCAGCCACACCTTCGACTCGGGGGTGGCGAGGGCGGGGTCCTTGGCCGCCTCCCACGTCAGCGGCGTCGCGTGCCGGATGTCGAACGGGCGGCGGGTGACGAACTCGCGCGCGCCGACCTCGCCGAACAGCGGCGTGAGGCGGGTCAGGCCGTCCGGCAGCGTCTCCGGCGCCGGTGCGTCCGGCATCGGGGCCTGGTGGGACGGGCCGTCCTCGTGGATCTGGAACGACGCCGACAGCGTGAAGATCGCCTTGCCGTGCTGGACGGCGGTGACGCGGCGGGTGGTGAAGGACCGCCCGTCCCGGACCCGGTCGACGGTGTAGACGAGCGGGACCAGCGGGTCGCCGGGCCGGATGAAGTAGGCGTGCAGCGAGTGGACGGGCCGGTTGGCGGGGACGGTGCGCCCGGCGGCGACGAGCGCCTGCCCGGCGACCTGCCCCCCGAACACGCGCTGCCGCCGCTCCTCGGGGCTGCGGCCGCGGAAGATGTCGTTCTCGATCTGCTCCAGGTCGAGCAGGTCCAGCAGTGCCTTCAGCGATTCCTTCACGGCGGCCAGTCTTCCCTATCGGCACGAGTGAGCCGCGTCTCACCCCGGTGGTGTCAGTGCCCGCAGAGGCCGAGGACGGCCTCGCCGTAGCGGTCGAGCTTGACCCTGCCGACGCCGGGGATGCGGGCCAGGTCCTCCAGGGACTCGGGGGCGTGCTCGGCGATCGCCTGAAGCGTCGCGTCGGTGAACACCACGTACGTGGGCACCTTCTGCTCGGCCGACACCCCGGCGCGCCACTCCCTGAGCGCGAGGAGGAGCTCCTCGTTCAGCTCGGAGGGGCAGTCCTCGCAGCGGCCGAGCTTGCGCTCGACGGCGGCGGTCAGCGGGCGCCCGCAGACGCGGCACGGCTGCGGCCCCTTGGCGGGACGCCGCTTCGACCGGTCGACTCGCGCGGGCGTGTGCGTGGTGGTCTTGCCGGTCAGGCCGTCGAGGAAGCGGGACGGGCGGCGCGCCTGCGTCCCGCCGGGCGAGCGCGCCAGCGCCCACGACAGGTTCAGGTGCACGCGGGCCCTCGTCACGCCGACGTACAGGAGGCGGCGCTCCTCCTCGATCTGCTCGGGCGTCTTGGCGTAGACGATGGGCAGCGTGCCCTCGGCCAGCCCGACGAGGAACACCGCGTCCCACTCCAGGCCCTTGGCGGCGTGCAGCGACGCGAGCGTGACGCCCTCCAGCGGCGGCGCGTGCTGCGCGGCGGCGCGCTCCTCCAGCTCGGAGACGAAGTCGGGGAGCCCGGCCCCGGGGTTGTCGGCGGCCATGTCCTCGGCGAGTTGCGCCAGCGCGGCGAGCGACTCCCAGCGCGCGCGGGCCGCGCCCGCGCCCTCGGGCGGCCGGTCGGAGAACCCCGCCCCGCTCAGGACGTGCCGGACGGTCTGGATCAGCCCCATGCCGTCGGTCTCGGCGTCGGCGCCCGCCCTGGCCGCTCCGCGCAGCCGGACCACCGCCTCGCGCACCTCGGGCCGCTCGAAGAAGCGCTCCGCGCCGCGCAGCACGTACGGGACGCCGACGGCCGCGAGCGCCGACTCGTACGTCTCGGACTGCGCGTTGATGCGGTACAGGATCGCGATCTCCCGCGCGGGAACGCCCTCCTCGATGAGCTTGCGGGCCCGCCGGGCGGCGTCGTCGGCCTCGGCGACCTCGTCGTCGTACTCGTTGAACACGGGCTCGGGCCCGTTCTCGCGCTGCGCGACCAGCTCCAGTCTGTACCGCGCGCCCCGCGCCTGCCCGATCACCCCGTTCGCCAGCCGGACGACCTGCGGCGTCGAGCGGTAGTCGCGGACGAGCCTGACGATCTTGGCGTCCGGGTGCTCGCGGGTGAAGTCGAGCAGGTGGGAGGGGGACGCGCCGGTGAAGGAGTAGATCGTCTGGTTGGGGTCGCCGACGACGCACAGGTCGTCGCGGTCGCCGAGCCAGGTGTCGAGCAGCATCTTCTGCAGCGGGTTGACGTCCTGGAACTCGTCGACGACGAAGTACCGGTACTGCTCGCGGACCTGGTTGGCGACCTCGCGGTGCTCGGTGAGGACGGCGGCGGTCAGCTCCAGCATGCCCTCGAAGTCGAGCAGGTTGCGCTCGCGCCTGAGCTGCTCGTACATCGCGTAGACGCGGGCCACGTCGACGACCTCGGCGGGCGGGCGGCGGCCCGCCTTCACGACGGCGGCCGGGTAGTCCTCGGGGCGGTTCTGGGTGACCTTCGCCCACTCGATCTCGCCCGCGACGTCGCGCAGCTCCGTGCGGCCGAGCGTGAGCCGGCACGCCCGCGCCGCGTCCGCGACCAGCCCGATCTTCGAGTCGACGATCTTCGGCGGCTCGCCGCCGACGACGCGCGGCCAGAAGTAGTGGAGCTGCCGCAGGGCGGCCGCGTGGAACGTGCGGGCCTGCACGCCGGGCGCGCCGAGCTGGCGCAGCCGGCTGCGCAGCTCCCCCGCCGCCCGTGTGGTGAACGTCACGGCGAGCACCCGCTGCGGCGTGACGACGCCGGTGAGGGTGGCGTAGGCGATCCGGTGGGTGATGGCCCTGGTCTTGCCCGTCCCGGCGCCCGCGAGGACGCACACCGGGCCCTTCACCGCCTCGGCGACCGCCCGCTGCTCGGGGTCGAGTCCCTCCAGCACCGACTCAGCTGACATTCCCCCATACTCGCAGCCCGCCCCACCTGTATCAGCCATCCCGCCGCCTGTGGACAGCGCGGAATGGGAAACGGCTGTCTACTGTTCTTGCGGAGGCACACCCCCGAGCGCAAGGAGACGCGGAAGCGATGGCGACGCCGACGACCGACCGGGCCAAGGGCGCGGCCGGCCAGCTCACCATGTACACCACGACCTGGTGCGGGTTCTGCCGGCGGCTGAAGAGCCAGCTGGCCCGGGACGGCATCCAGATGGTGGAGGTCGACATCGAGCGCGACCCCGCGGCAGCCGAGTTCGTGATGAGCGTGAACGGCGGGAACCAGACGGTCCCGACCCTGGTGTTCCCCGACGGCACGGCCGCGACCAACCCCAGCGCCAAGGAGGTCAAGCGCCGCCTCGCCCAGATCGCCGACGCGGGCTGAGCCCCGACGAGAAGGGCCCGCCGACCGTCCGGTCGGCGGGCCTCTTCGCGTGTACGGTCCCTTAGAACGGCGGCATGTTGGGGAGTTCGCCGCCGTACCAGCGCATGATGAGCTGGGCGGCGATGGACAGCGGGCCCGGCGCGACGATCTCGCCCGCGTCGATGGCGGCGCCCAGCTCGTCGCGCGTGTACCAGGCGGCGTCCAGGATCTCCTCGGGGTCGGGACGCAGCGGGAGGTCCCCGTCGGTCCGCGCGGTGAACCCGAGCATGAGGCTCTGCGGCAGCGGCCACGGCTGGCTGCCGAGGTAGCGCACGTCCCGGACGGGCAGCCCGACCTCCTCCTGCACCTCCCGCGCGACGGCCTGTTCGAGGGACTCGCCCGGTTCGACGAACCCGGCGAGGATCGAGCGGCGGTCGGCGGGCCACTGCGGGCCGCGGGCCAGCAGCACGCGGTCCGACTCGTCCGTCACCAGCATGATCACGGCGGGGTCGACGCGCGGGAAGTGCTGCGAGCCGTCCTCGGGGCAGACGCGCACGTGCCCGGCGGACGCCACCCGCGTCCCGGCGCCGCACCGCGGGCAGAACCGGTGCGTGGCGTGCCAGTGCTCCAGGGCGACGGCGTGGGTGAGCAGGCCGGAGTCCTGGTCGCCGAGGAGGGCGCCGACCCGGCGGAGCCCGGCCGGCTCCGCCCCCTCGATGACCGGAAGGGGGCCGCTCACCCCGAAGTGGGCGACGCCGCCGCCGTCGACGCCGAGGAGCCACCGGTCGCCGTCCGGCGCCTGGTCCGGCCGGACGAGGACGAGTGCCGGGGCGGGCTCGAAGGTGACGAGCGACCGCCCCTCCTGGATGACCAGCACGCGCGTTCCGGGATCCGCCCACGCCTCGTCCAGCCAGGCCTCGTCGCGGCGGTTCAGCGCGACGCGGTCGAGCGTGCCCCGCGCGAGCGCGAGCCACTCCAGCGGGGCGTGCGGCATCTCCTGGGCGTCGGTCATCGTGCTCCTCTCCGGCGTGTTCAGCGCAGCGCGGCCGCGAGTTCTTCCCACAGGTACGCGGCGGTCTCGGCGCCCTTGAGCAGCAGCGGGATCTCGACCTTCTCGTTGGGGGCGTGGATGCGGTCGCCGTCCAGCCCGACCGCGACGAAGATCAGCGGCGCGTCCAGGATGTCGGCGAGGTCGGCCTCGGGGCCGCTGCCTCCCTCGCGGGTGAACAGCACCTCGGTGTCGAACGCGCGCTCCATGGCGCGCCGCGCGGCCTTCACGCCGGGCGAGTCGATCGGCGAGAAGCACGGCCGGACGCCGTTGCCCGGGACGCGGACCTCGGCCTGCACGCCGGCCGGCGTCCGCTCGGCGACCCACGCCCTGAACTGCTCCTGGACCGTGCGGGGGTCCTGCCCGGCGACGAGCCGGAACGAGATCTTGGCGTGCGCCTCGCGGGGGACGATCGTCTTGCCGCCCGGGCCGGTGTGCCCGCCCCACATGCCGTTGATCTCGGCGGTCGGCCGGGCCCAGACGCGTTCGAGGGTCGTGTAGCCCTTCTCGCCGTGGGCGGCGCGGCTGTTCCCCGCGGTGCGCAGCCACTCGGCCTCGTCGAACGGCAGCCGGGCGAACAGCTCCCGCTCCTCGTCGCTCAGCGGGACGACGTCGTCGTAGAAGCCGGGGACGGCGACGCGGCCGTCTTCGTCATGCAGGGCGGCGAGCAGCGAGGCCATCGCGTGGAGCGGGTTGGGGACGGCGCCGCCGAACGAGCCGGAGTGCAGGTCGCCGTCCGGGCCGCGCAGGGTGACCTCGGCCTCGGCGAGGCCGCGCATGCCGGTGCACATCGACGGCACGTCCGCCGCCCACATGGTGGTGTCGCTGATGACGACGGCGTCGCAGGCGAGGCGGTCGCGGTGGGTGCGCAGCAGCTCGGCGAAGTGCACCGAGCCGGACTCCTCCTCGCCCTCGACCAGCAGCTTGACGGTGACGGGCGGGGCCTGCCGCCCGGACGCGGCGAGCGCCGCGCGGATGCCGAGGGTGTGGAAGAAGACCTGGCCCTTGTCGTCGGACGCGCCGCGCCCGACGAGCCGGTCGCCCTTCTCGACGGGCTTGAACGGGTCGGTCTCCCACTCCTCCAGCGGCTCGACCGGCTGGACGTCGTGGTGGCCGTAGACGACGACCGTCGGGGCCTGCGGGTCCTCGGCGGGCCATTCGGCGAACACCGCCGGCAGGCCGGGGGTCTCCCAGACCTCGACGGTGGGGAATCCCTGCCCGCGCAGGTACTCGGCGAGCCATCGGGCGGAGGTGCGCACATCCTCGGCGTGCGCCGGGTCCCCGGAGATGGACGGGATCGCCAGCCACTCCTTGAGGTCGGCGACGAACCGGTCGCGGTCCGCCTGGATGTAGGCGACTACGTCGTTCACCTGCATGCCCCTTCGCATGTCGTAATGTCGGGCTGAGTGACCTCTGTCTGGGATCTCCAGACGTCCCGACCCCTCGGGTTCCCCGAGACGGACACTCACAGTAAGGGATCCCCTTGCCTCGATCGCGGGAGTGGCCTTGATCCTCATCGACCCGCCGCTGTGGCCCGCGCGGGGCCGCGTGTGGTCGCACATGGTCAGTGACGTGTCCTACGAGGAACTGCACGTCTTCGCCGCGGAACTGGGCATGCCGCCCAGGGCGTTCGAGCGCGACCATTACGACGTCCCGTCCGAGCTCTACCGGGCGGCGCTGCTCCAGGGCGCCGAGGCGGTGGGCTGCCAGGAGTTGCTCTCGCGGCTGACCGAGGCGGGCCTGCGGCGCCGCAAGGCGTACCGGCCCCGGACGGTCCGGCTCGGCGGTTAGGCGTTGAGAAGGAGGAGCTCCGTCCGCATGTTGGCGCGGGCGCGCTCCTCGAAGCGTTCGCGTGCGGCGGGCGTGTGGAAGAGGCGGGGCAGGGCCAGGAGGCCGCTCAGGACCTCGGCCCGTCCGGCGCGGAAGAGCTCGTCGGGGACGAACGCGTACTCCTCGCGGACGGCGGCCGCGTAGGCGGCGTAGTCCTCGGGCTCCGCGCCGAGGACGGCGAGGTCGGCGTCGCAGAGGACCTGCCCGTCGCGGTCGCCCTCCTCCGGCGCGTGCGTGGCGGTCAGCTCGACGAGCCGGACGACCCGCGCGACGGCCGCCTCCGGGAGGTCGGTGTCGGCGAGCATGCGCGCGGCCAGGCGGGCGCTGCGCTCCTCGTTGTCGGCGCGCTCGGGGTCGTAGACGGCGTCGTGGAACCAGGCGGCCATCCGGACGGCGTCGGCGTCCTCGGCGTGCCCGGCCAGCTCGTCCACGAGGTCGAGCACCGCGGTCAGGTGCGCGCGGGTGTGGTAGCGGCGGTGCGGCTCCCCGTAGCGCCGGTCGAGCTCGGTCCCGATGTGCCGGGTGTGGGGCCCCGCCAGCGCCGCCCACCGGTCGACAAGATCCATGGGGCCCATCCTGGCCGATCGCGGGACGGGCCGGGACACGCGGTGCCATCGTTCTTGCGTGCGGAGGGCGCCCCGGCCACTATTGTTGATCACTGCGAGTTAGGCAAGGCTTACCTCACTCACTGGAAGGGCCGGTCGTGGCCGCCTCTCTCTACCTGGTCGCCGGCAAGGCGACCGACTCGGTGACGCACGGGTTCCTGCCCGCCGCCGCGCGCCTGGGCCTCGACGTCACGCTCCTCACCGACCGCCCCGCCGCCCACGACGCCGGCGTGCCGGTGGTCGAGTGCGACGTCTCCGACTTCCGCGACATCATCGCGCGCGTCGGGGACGCCGCCGCGTGCGGCGGGGGCGACCCCGCGGCCGTCTTCTCCAACAGCGACTTCCTCCAGGCGCCCGCCGCCTTGGCCGCCGCGTACTTCGGCCTGCCCGCCAAGGACTGGCGGGCGGCGGCCCGCGCGAAGAACAAGGCGCTCATGCGGCGGCATCTGGCGTCCCTCGACCCAGTCTTCTCGGCGAACGCCGCGCGGGTCCCGGCGGACGCGCCGTATCCGCTCGTCCTCAAGCCGCGCGAGGGGGTCGCGAGCGAGGACGTTTTCCTCGTCCGCGACGCCACGGAACTCGCCGGCCGGGTGGAGGAGATCAGGGCCCGCCGCGGCGACCCGCTCGTGGCCGAGGAGTACCTGCCGGGCCGCCTGCACACGCTGGAGACGCTCGGCGACGGGCGGGAACTGCGGGTGCTGGGGTCGTTCCGCACGACGCTCTCGCCGCCGCCGTTCTTCGTGGAGGAGCGCCTTGAGTGGGCTCCCCCTCCCCCGGAGACGGCGCAGGTCCTGCGGCAGTTGGAGGCGCTGGGCGTCGGCTTCGGCGCGTGCCACACCGAGTTCGTCGTCCACGAGGGGCGCGCCCGCATCATCGAGGTGAACTACCGGCTGATCGGCGACCACTGCGACTTCCTGCTGGCCGATCTGCTGGGCGTGCCCCTCTTCGAGCAGATCCTGCGGGTGCATCTCGGGGAGGCCCTTCCGGGGCGGCCGGTCCCCCGTCCGCGCCATGCCGTCGCCGAGCCGGTCATAGCCGACCGCTGCGGCACGCTCGTCGCCGCGCCCGGTCCCCTGCAGATGGACGACGGCCCGGTGCGGCTGGCGTACCGCCCTCAGCGCGCGGTGGGCGACACGGTCTCCCTCACCCGGACCAACCGCGACTACCTGGGCACCGTGCGCGCCATAGGTCCAGGGCAGGACGAAGTGAACGCCGCCCTGGCGCGGTTCCGCGCGACCCACGACTGGACGATCGCGTGACCGGCGACGACGCCGAAGGGCCCTTGGCGGCCCGCGTCCTGGACGCGTTGCTGAGGGAGGACTACGCGGGCCTACGGCGCTTCGTCCGGGGCAACACGTTGGAGCTTCCGGGCCGTTCCGTGCGTCTTGTGGAAGCCCGGCCCGCCTTCCTTTCAACGCTCGTCGTGGACCCTGGGCAGGGCCTAAGGCTGAGGGACGTCTTCCATGCCGTCCGTCTGGTGGCCGACCCGCGTGACGACACGGCGTCGTTCGAGCGCGAGTGCCGTGAGGCCCTGGCGACCATCAAGCTGCACGACGACGCGCGCCCGGCCGTCCACCGGCGGCTGGGGCGCCTCCCGGCCGAGCTGCGGACGGGCCCCGGCACGTTCTACGAGACGCTGGCGGCCTACAACGACCACCCCGTGCATCCGGCCGGCCGGAGCCGCTCCGGGCTGTCCCTGGCCGAGCTGAGCCGCTACGCGCCCGAGTTCGCGCCGTCCTTCCCGCTGCGCTGGGCGGCCGTGCGGAACGCGACGCGGACCGGAACGCTCCCCGGGTGGTGGCCTACGTCGTCCGACGTGGGCCTGCGCTTGGACGACGTCGACGGGGCGCTGTTTCCCGTCCACCCGCTGGCGGCTCGGCAGGTCGACTCTCTGCCCGGCGTCTCGCTCGCGCCCGATCCCTACTTGCAGGTCACGCCCACTCTGTCGATGCGGACCGTCGCGGCCGCACCACTCGACCACGTGAAGATGCCGCTCCCGACGAGCACCCTCGGCCTCCGCAACCGGCGCACCATCATGCCCGGCACCCTCCCGGACGGCGCGCTCGTCGAACGAATCCTGCGCCAGGTCCTCTCAGAGGAGCCCTCGCTTCCCGTCCTCCTCGCCGACGAACAGACCTACGGCCATGCCGACGACCCGCTTCTCGGCTATCTCGTCCGGCGCTTCCCTGCTGAGACCGCGCACGCGCACATCGTCCCTGTGGCGGCCCTACTCGCCGAGGCACCGGACCAGGGTCACGTCATCGAACGCTGGGACGTCGAAGCGCTCTTCGGCGCCTACCTGTCGGCGCTGCTCTCCTGGAACGTCACGCTGTTCCGGTACGGCATCGCTCTGGAGGCGCATCAGCAGAACGTCGCGCTCGTCTTGGACGACTCTCCGCTCCGCCTCCTCATCAAGGACAACGACGGCGCGCTGATAGACCCGTCCCGCCTCCGGGACCGCGTCCCGCCCTCCCCCGGTACGGACCCTCGCGACCTCATCGACCGCCGGATGACGACCTCCGATCCCGAGGCCCTCGCCCGCGTCTTCGTCACCATCACCCTGCACCTCTGCGCCGCGGCGCCCGCCTTGGGCCTGACCGAGCGGGGCCTGCTCCCCTGGCGGACCGGGCTCCGGATGATCCGCGAACGGCTCGACCAGGCGCTCGGGCCGCAGGACGCGTTCCTGCGCGCCCGCACGCTCGACGCCGGCACGCTGCCCGGCAAGGCCATGGTCACCGCCGGGACCCTCGTCGACAAGGCGAGGACCGGCGCGGCCGACATCAACAAGCACTACGGCCCACCGGGGCCCAACTACCTACTGGACACGACGTGCTGCTGACAGAACCGGCCGTCACGGCCGACGACGCCACCGCGACCGCGCTGCTCAACTGCCTGATCCGGGAGGTGTGCGTGCCCGAGCAGCAGGTCTGGCCGGACGGTGGCCGCCTCGTGTTCCGGCTGCCCCGCGCGGGGGTCGTGCTGCGCGCGGGCCTGGCCCGTCCCCCCGTCGGGGCGAGCCACCGCCTGGCACCGCCCTACGAGGAGCGCCGCGAGGACGAGTGGATACGGGCTCCCTGGGACAGGCTGGCGAACCTGGTCGCGGGCGAACTGGAGTTGGCGACCGGCTCCCCGAACGCGGAATTCCTCGTCCAGGTGGGCGACAGCCACGCCGCGCTCACCGCGATCCTCGCCGCCAGGGGCGAGTCCGTTGAAGACCGCTACATCGACTCGGAGCAGTCTCTTGTCGCTGGGCACCGGTTCCACCCGTCTCCCAAGGCCCGCCAGGGTTCGCCGGAGGAGTGGCTACCGTACGCGCCCGAGACGAGGGTTCGGTTCCGTCCTCTGTGGCTTGCCGTTCCTGCGGAGTTCGTAGCTGAGGAAGGGGCTGCGGAGGCGTTCACAGCTCTGGAGGCGCATGGCCCCTCGGCGCCCACGGGACGTCGTTTGCTTCCTGTCCATCCGTGGCAGTTCTCCCTGCTTGCGGACAACCCGGTCTTGCAGAGGGCACTTGCGAACGGCTCTCTGGTCAATCTCGGCCCGTCCGGCATGGAGGCGGTGCCCACCTCGTCCGTCCGGACCGCGTACCTGCCGGACGCCGACGTGTTCTGCAAGTTCAGCCTGGATGTGCGCATCACCAACTGCGTCCGCAAGAACGCCTGGTACGAACTGACCGGCGCGATGACGCTCGATGAGCTGCTGCCGCCCATCCTGGAGAAGCTGAACGCCACTTTCCTCAGAGAACCCGCCTACCGCAGCGTCGCCCTCCCGGACCGCCGCCTGTACGAGGGGCTCGGGGTGATACTGCGTCAGGGCGTCAGATCCCTTCCCGGAACGCCTCTCCTTGCGGGTGCTCTCGCCGACCCCTACAACGAGCTCCTCGCCGGGCTGCCCGCCCTCTCGTCCCCGGACGGCGCCCAAGCCTGGTGGGACGCATACGTAGCCCATGTGGCACCGCCCGTGCTGGGCGCCTATCTGGACCACGGCGTCGTCCTGGAACCTCATCTGCAGAACGTTCTGATGTGTGTCGACGCTGACGGCATGCCCGTCCACGCCGTGTTCCGTGACATGGAGGGCACCAAACTGACCGCCGGCCATTGGGACCTTTCGCATCTCCCCTCCCGCGTGGCCGAGAGCCTCACCTACGCCCCCGACAGAGGCTGGAACCGCGTCGTCTACTGCCTCCTCGTCAACCACTTCACCGAGATAGCCGCCGCCGTGGCCGACCTCCATCCGTCCTTGGACGAGGCCCTCTGGCACGCGGCGCGCAAACACTTCGCCGCCTATGACCGTCACCCCCAGGTGAGGGCTCTCCTAGCCGGTGTGCCGCTGCCGGCCAAGGCGAATCTCCGCACCCGCTGGTCACGGACGGCCGACCGCGGCGCGGCCTACGTCCCCGTCCCCAACCCGCTCGCGGCGCCCCGACCGTTGTGAACGAGTTCGCGCTGAACCTCGACCGGTACCCGGCTTACGTCTACGACCTGCCCGGCCTCGAATCCCACGTCCGCGCCATACGCACAGCGCTGCCGGGAACGGAGGTCTACTACGCCGCCAAAGCCAATCCGGACCCCGAGATCCTCCGGACCCTCGCGCCTCACGTCGATGGCGTGGAGGTGTCGTCCGGCGGCGAACTCGCCCACGTCCGCGAGACCCTCCCCAGCATGCCCGTGGCTTTCGGCGGGCCCGGGAAAACGGCCGACGAACTGGCCCTGTCTCGCACGCTCAAGGCCGACCGGATCCACGTGGAAAGTCCGAACGAACTGGCCCGCCTAGCCGCCCTCGGCCCGGCCGACATCCTGCTCCGCGCGAATCTCCCGGTGCACGCACCGAACGCCGCCCTCACCATGGGAGGCCCCTTCGGCATGGACGAAGACACCCTCGACCATTGCGTCCGCCTCTTGGCCGGATATCCGAACCTCACGCTCCGAGGCGTCCACGCACATCTGGCATCCGGCCTGGACGCACCGGTCATGCTCGGCTTGGCCCACCAGATAGCGGAATGGGCGATCCCCTGGCTGCGCTCCCAGAGAGTGGACGACCCCGAGCTGAATGTGGGCGGCGGCATGGCGGTCGACTACACCGCCCCGGAATCCCGCTTCGACTGGCAGACCTACGGGGCGGGTCTAAGCCGCATCCCCGCGAAAATTCGCATAGAGCCGGGACGGGCTATGACCGCCTACCACGGCTGGTACGTCACCGACGTCCTGGACGTGAAAACCACACGAGGCGAGACCTACGCCATTCTCCGAGGCGGCACCCACCATCTGAGAACCCCCGTGACGAAGGGCCACGACCAGCCTTTCAAAGCCCTCACCGCGAACGGCCCGGAACGTCGGGTCACTTTGGTGGGCCAGCTCTGCACCCCGAAGGACGTCTTCGCGCGCGACGTCCTCGTCCCCTCGCTCGTGCCAGGGGACGTCATCGCCTTCACCATGGCCGGCGCCTACGCCTGGAACATCTCCCACCACGATTTCCTGATGCACCCGAAACCGGCCTTCCACTACCGGCGCTGACCGGGCCCGCGCAGTCAGCCGCGAGGGCTCCCGTACCAGCGCCATGACGTGACGCGCGGGTGTCCGGGCAGGTCCCCGCGACCAGTGGCCCAAAGCAGGGTCGGCCAAGGGTCGGTGTCGTGCGGTGCGCCGGGGAACAGACGGCCCAGCACGCGGGCGCAGAGGTCTGCGGGCGGCTCCCACGGCAGCCCCAGCCCCTCCGCCAGGTCGTGCATGTGGACGAGGGTCTCGACGATCCCCATGGCGGCGAACCCCTCGGCGTCCGAGGCGCCGAAAGTGTGGTGCGCGCGGACGTCGGGGGGCGTGTGGCGGACCACCGCGGACAGCATCCCGCCGCACGCGTCGAGAACCTGCAGGAGCCCCGCGGGCCCCGCGCTCCTGTCAGCGTGGACGGCGTTGGCCGGCCCGCCGGGCCGCCGGCTCTCCCAGACGAACGGCACCTCGCCGTCCATCGGCGGCGTCCTCGGCGCGATCTGGGCGGCGTAGGCGAACAGGTCGTCGCTGAGATGCTCGACGGTCTCCCAGCAGTCCCATTCGAGCGACCCGGCCTTCCCGCTCCACGCCTCCGGGGGCGCCTCCCGCAAGGCGGCGACGGCCAGTCGAACGGCGAGGTCGAGATCGTCTGCGGTCACGGCGGCGGTCGAGTGCGGCATGCCCCGACGCTACTGGACGCTCCCGGACCGCCGGTCACCTCATCGGCGCGGCGGTCCCGCTCACGCTGATGCCCGCGTCCCCCGGAGGGACGTCCACGAGCAGCCGGCTGGGACGGCCCATGTCCTCTCCCTGGCGGACGATGATCCGGGCCGGAGGGGCGACGAGGCCCAGCGAGCGCAGGTACCCGCCGAAGGCCGCCGCGGCGGCGCCGGTCGCCGGGTCCTCCACGACCCCGCCCGGCGGGAACGGGTCGCGCGCGTGGAAGACGGTCCCGCTCTCCCGCCAGACGAGGTGGACGGTCGTCCAGCCGCGGCGCGCCATGAGCCCGCCGAGCGCGTCCGAGTCGTAGTCGAGGCCGGCGAGCCGGGCGCGGGTGGACGCCGCCAGGACCAGGTGGTCGTTGCCGGCGTTGGCGATGCGCGGCGGCAGCCCGGGGTCGAGTTCCCCGGCCTCCCAGCGCAGCGCGTCCAGGGCCTCGGCGAGGTCGGTCTCCTCGACGGCCCGGACGGTGGGCGGGACGCTCGTGAGGGTGGCGAGGACGCGGCCGTCCGCCTCCCGGGTCTCGACCCCGACCTCCCCGGCCGGGGTGCCCAGCCGCAGGCGCCCCGTCCCCCGGCGCTCGGCCAGCGCGACGGCGGTCGCGATCGTGGCGTGCCCGCAGAAGGCGACCTCGGCCAGCGGGCTGAAGTAGCGGATCGCGAACCGCTCGGGCGCCCCTCCCTCGTCCACGAGGAAGGCCGTCTCGGAGAACCCGATCTCCGCCGCGATCTCCTGCATCCTCGCGGCGTCCAGGCCCCGGGCGTCCAGGACGACCCCGGCCGGGTTGCCGCCCTCGCCGTCCACGTCGAACGCGGTGTAGCGGAGTGCTCGTGCGATGTCGCTCATGCGGGAAGTCTGCTCCAGCGACTACCATCGCGTCCAACGATGATTGTTGATCGAAGGCATCGGGATATTCGATGGACACGCGCCTCCTCACCACCTTCCTGGCGGTCCTGCGCACCGGCGGCATGACCACCGCCGCGGCGGAGCTCGGCTTCGTGCAGTCCACGGTCACCGCGCACGTCCAGGCACTGGAGCGCCTCGCCGGGACGCCGCTGCTCGACCGCCGGCCCGGCGGCGTCTCCCCCACCCGCGCCGGGTCGCTGCTCGCCGAGCACGCCCGGGGCGTCCTCGACCTCCAGGAGCGGATGCTCGCCGAGGTCACCGCCGCCGCCACCGAGCCGTCCGGCCCGGTGCGGCTCCGGGCGCCGGAGTCCGTCTGCGCCTACTGGCTCGCGCCCCTCATGCCCCGGCTGCGGGCGCGGCTCCCGGACGTGTCCCTGTCGCTGTTCCCCGCCGACACGCGGACCGCGCTCACCGCGCTCGCCGACCGACGCGCCGACCTGGCCCTCGTCCTCGACCCCTCGCCCGACCCGTCCGGCGTGGACCTGGTCGATCTCGGCCCCCAGCCCCTGTCACTCGTCGCCGCGGCGTCCACGCCGCTTCCCGGGGACCGCCCCCTGACCCCTGCGGAACTGGCCGCGACCGGAGTCCTGCTCCTTGAGGAAGGCTGCTCCTACAGCGACGAGATCGCCGCGCTGGTGGCGGCCGCCGATCCCACGGCGAACCCGCCCCGCTTCGGCGGCATCGAAACGGCGAAGCGCTGTGCGGCGGCCGGCCTCGGCGTGGCGCTCCTGCCGGCGGTCACGGTCGCCGACGAACTCGCCGCCGGCGCGCTCGCCGAACTGGTTCCGCCCGCGGGCCTGTCCCGGCACCACCTCTGGCTGGCCGAGCCGTCCTCCCGCTGGCGCTCCCCCGCCGTCCACGCCGTCCGCACCGCCCTGATCGACTCGATCAGCCGGCCGGGCGAGGCGGCCGCGCCCGGTTCGCCACCGCGTCCCTAGCGTTCGGTTTTCGCGCGCTCGTAGTGCCGGGCTGCCTTGGCCCGGTTCCCGCAGACGGCCATGGAGCACCAGCGCCGGGTGCCGTTCTTGGTCGTGTCGTGGAAGTGCAGCACGCAGTTCGGGTGCGCGCAGGCCTTGACCCGGTCGGGACTTTCGGCGACGAGGCGCAGGTAGTCGGCGGCGGCCAGCCATGACGGCAGCCACGCGGGATCGTCGGTTCGCGGATGGTTCTCCGGGCCGCCCGACCCGAATCGGTAGTGCAGGGCACCGCGTTCCAGGACGTGGTTGAGCGCGTCCACCGCCTCGGGGGACGGGCCCCCGTCCACGAGCGCCAGAAGGACATCGCGGGTCCGCAGCGCGGCGTCGAGCGTCGCCCGGTCGGCCGCGGCGCGCCCGTCCAGGCCGGCCGACCGGAGCCAGACGGCCAGGCCGTCGGCGGAGTCGAGCAGATCGCGGGGAACGCCGTCCTCGGCCCACCGGGTGTTGAGCAGGTCCAGGCACAGCGGCTCCCCCACCAGCGGACGGGGGTCCGCGGCGTCCCGCTGCGGGAGTCCGTCTTCCGGCTGCACACCGCGATTCTACCCACCTATCGCGACTTAGCCGGTTGACGTTGACGATCTAACCTCTTATCTTCAGTTAGCCAGTTAGATTGACGCCGGGCGCGAGAGCCCCGGGTTCGTGAGGAGTGCCATGGAGACGGTCGCGATCAAGGCCCTGCAGACGGGGCACGTGGGGCTGAACGTGAACGACTTGGATCGTTCCCTGCCCTTCTACCTGCGGGTGTTCGGGTTCGAGGTGCAGGCCGAGGGCCACGAGCCCGGCCGCCGCTGGGCCTTCCTCGGCCGGGACGGGCGGCTGGTGCTGACCCTGTGGGAGCAGAGCGACACCGTGTTCGCGACCCGCTCGGCGGGCCTGCACCACCTGTCCTTCCAGGTCGAGTCGATCGAGGAGGTGAAGGCCGCCGAACAGGTGCTGCGTGAACTGGACGCCACGTTCGCCCACGACGGCGTCGTCCCGCACGGCGAGGGCGTCTCCTCCGGCGGCATCTTCTTCACCGACCCGGACGGGACCCGCCTGGAGATCTACGCGCCGGCCGGCGCCGACACCGCCCCCGCACCCAGCGGGGCTGCCCCCACCTGCGGATTCTTCTGACCCCACCGGCACGTCGAAAGGAGGCCGCTGTGGCGGCCGACGTCTACCACCAAGGCGAACGAGCCGCCCAGCGGCGCGCCGGCCTGCTGGACCAGGGCGCGTTCTCCTCCCGCGCCGTCCGCGCGGAGATCCCCGAGGTGGCGCGCAGGTTCCTGCTCCAGCAGCCGATGCTGGTGCTGGGCGCCGCCGACGACCGGGGACGCCTGTGGGCCACCCTCGTCACCGGGCGGCCCGGCTTCCTGCACGCCGAGGACGACCGCACCCTCGCGATCGGCGCCCGACCCGGACCCGGCGATCCGCTGCACGACCGGCTCACGCGCCCGGCACCGGTCGGCATGCTGGCCATCGAACCCGCCCGGCACCGCCGGATGCGGATGAACGGCCGCGCCGTCCCGGCCGGGCACGGCCTGCGCGTCGATCTCGACCAGGTGTACGCCAACTGCCCCAAGTACATCCAGAAGCGGCAGCCGCGGTGGGAACCGGCCGCACCGTCCCCGCCGCGCCCGTCCAGCGTTCTGACCGGCGACCAGCAGCGGTGGATCGGCGGCGCCGACACCTTCTTCATCGCCACCGCCGACCTGGACGGCGACGCCGACGCCTCCCACCGCGGCGGCGCGCCCGGATTCGTGGACGTGGTGTCGCCGACCGTGCTGCGGTGGCCCGACTACATCGGCAACGCCATGTTCAACACGCTGGGCAACCTGGAGGTCCAGCCCCGGGCCGGACTGCTCTTCTGCGACTGGCGCACCGGCGGCGTGCTCCACCTCACCGGCACCGCGCGCACCGACTGGGACCCCGCGCACGCCGCCGCGGTGCCGGGCGCCGAACGGCTGGTCGAGTTCACCGTCACCGGCGTCGTCGAGATCGCCGGAGCCGTCCCGCTGCGCTGGAGCGACCCCGTCCCGTCCCGCTTCAACCCGCCCGTGGACCTCACTTGAATCTCCCCTGAGGGGAGATGCCACGCTGAGGCCATGGACGGTGAAGCGACCTACTCCATCGGCGAACTCGCCCGGAGCGCCGGGATCAGCGTGAAGGCCGTGCGGTTCTACACCGAACGCGGGATCGTCCCGGCGCGCAGGACCGCGTCGGGGCACCGGCGCTACGGGTCCGACGCCGTGGCCCGGCTGGGCCTGGTGCGGACGCTGCGCGAGCTGGGGATCGACCTGGCCACCGTCCAGAAGATCGTTGACCGCGAGGTGCCGGCCGCCGAGGCGGCCGCCGCCCACGCCGAGGCCGTGGCCGTCCAGATGCGGATGCTGCGGCTCCGGCACGCGGTCCTGACCATCGCCGCCCGGCGCGGCAGCGACCCCGAGGAGATGGAACTGATGCACCGGCTCGCCCGTCTGTCCGCCGCCGAGCGCGGCGACCTCGTCGGCGACTTCCTCACCAGCTCCTTCGGCGCCCCCGAGACCGGCCCGATGCCCCGCGTCCTGCACCGGTCCCTGGCCCCCGAACTGCCCGAGGACCCCACCTCGGAGCAGCTGGCGGCCTGGGTGGAACTGGCCGAACTCACCCGCGACCCCGATTTCCGCACCCTGATGCGGGACCTGTTCAACGACCACACCGCCGAGGCCGCCCGCCGCCCCAAGGGCCCGCCGCGCAAACACGCCGTCGCGCGCGTCACCGAGACGGCCCGCCCGCTGCTCGCCGCAGGTGTCGCCCCCGACTCGCCGGAGGCGGCCGAGGCCGTCACCGCGGTCGTCGCCGCCTACGCGGAGTTCCAGGACCGCCCCGACACCCCCGCCCTGCGCGCCCGCCTGGCCGCCTACCTGACCGGCGCCAACGACCCGCGCCGCGAGCGCTACCTGACCCTGCTGTCGACCGTCAACGGCTGGGCCCCGCCCGACCACCCCCGCGACGAGATCGACTGGTTCCTCACCGCCCTCACCGCCTCCTGACCGGGCCCCGCCGCGGTTGGACGGCGGCGCGTCCGAGGGAGCACGTTGGCCGTTGGCAGATGGTGCCTTTGCCTGGAGGAAAGGCGGGTATGCCGGGGGCGGACGGCGTCGGGTCATCGGAGGAGTGGCTTGCTGGTGCTTGAGCGGGTGCGGGGTGCTGCGGAGGCGGGGGTCAGGGCGGCCCGGGCGGTGCGGGACTCCGGAGTGGTGCGGCCCGTCCGGCCTGATCGGGCGGTTCGGCTGCTGTTCCCGTACGTGCGGTTCGGGCCCGTGCCCGCGACGCTCGGCGCCATGGCTGCGCTGCGGTTCCCCGAGCGGACGGCCCTGATCGACGAGCGCGGGGAGCTGTCCTACGCGGAACTCGAACGGCGGGCGGCGTCGCTGGCCACGGCGCTCGGCGGCCGGTTGGGGGACGGGAAGGTCGGAGTCCTGTGCCGCAACCACCGCGGGTTCGTCGAAACGGTCCTCGGGGCGTCGCGGCTCGGCAATGACGTCGTGCTGCTGAACACCGACTTCTCCGGCAGGCAGCTGGGGCAGGTCCTCGAACGCGAAGGGATCGAGCTGCTCGTTCACGACGAGGAGTTCGCCCCGGCCGTCGAGGAGTCGGGGTTCGACGGGCAACGGGTGCTCGCCTGGGCCGAGGAGGGAGGCGCGACGATCGACTCGCTGATCGCGGAGACCGCCGCCGAACCCGTCAAGCCCGGGCGGGCCGGCCGGGTGGTCCTCATGACGTCCGGGACGACCGGCACGCCCAAGGGGGCGCGGCACGATCTGTCCGCGTCCTCGCTGCTGCCCGCGGCCCTGAGTCATCTGATGCGCGTTCCCGTCCGGTCGGGCGCGCCGATGGTCGTCGGGCCACCGCTCTTCCACCTGCTCGGCTTCGCGTACACGACGGTCGGGCTCGCCATGGGGGCGCCGCTCGTGCTGTCCCGCCGCTTCGACCCGCGGCGGACGCTGGAGACGATCGCGGACACCGGGGCGGAGGCGCTCGTGGCGGTGCCGGTGATGCTCCAGCGCATCCTGGACGTGCAGGACGCGCCGCCGACGCCGGCGCTGCGGGCGGTCGTGTGCGGCGGGGCCGCCCTGCACCCGCACCTGTCCGAGGCGTTCATGGACGCGTTCGGCGACGTGCTCGTCAACGTGTACGGCGCGACCGAGACCGGGTGGGCCACGATCGCCACGCCCGAGGACCTGCGGGCCGCGCCCGGGACGGTCGGCCGGCCGTCCTTCCGGCTCACGATTAAGGTGCTCGGGCGGGACGGGCGCGAGCTGCCCGCGGGCGAGACCGGGGAGGTCCACACCGGCGGCGGCCTGCGGTTCGCCGGCTACACCGGGGGCGGCGGCAGGCGGGTGCGCGGCGGGCTGACCGGCACCGGCGACCTCGGGCACTTCGACGCGGCGGGACGGCTGTTCATCGACCGCCGCGCCGACGACATGATCGTCTCGGGTGGGGAGAACGTGTTCCCCGGGGAGGTGGAGAACCTGCTCGGCGGCCACCCGGACGTCGCGGAGGCGTCGGTGACCGGGGTGGACGACGAGAGGTTCGGGCAGCGGCTCGCCGCGCACGTCGTCAGGCACGAGGGGGCGGCCGTCACCGAGGACGACCTCAAGGAGTACGTGCGCGCGCACCTGGCCCGGTACAAGGTCCCGCGGGACATCCGGTTCGTCCGCGAACTGCCCCGCACCAGCACCGGCAAGGTCAGGCGGCGGGCTCCCGGCGACCGTTGAGGGAACGCCCGGGCCCAGGGCCGCGAGGTCCCGGGCGCACCCCGTCCCGAGGGTCAGGCGGCGCCGGCGCGCCGCTTGGCCGCCATGCAGATGCGGGCGAGGTCGTTGAGGGCGTCGGCGCGGCGCTCGTCCAGCGTCCGGCGGTCGCCCGGCCCGGCCTCGGCGAGGGTGTCGATGACCAGGGAGAACACCGGCCATTCGGCGGGCCCGATGGCGCCCTGGAAGTCGACGCCGTCGGCCAGGTCGTCCAGGTCGAGGTTGCGGGCGAAGGTGGCGAGGGCGGCCTCGGCCGCGACCACGCCGATGCGCATCGCCAGCGCGGCGGGCTCGCGATCGAGGGAGCGCACGGTGCTAGAACCCATGTTCGACAACATAGACCACACGCGTCACACGCGTCGAAAGTTTGCTCGAAAACGTTATCCGACGATGGCCTGCTGGAAGAGGTAGGAGTGCGTGAAGTGCAGGGCGCCGTCGACCATGCTCGGGCGCATGCCGGTGGCCGGTCCCCCCGCCAGCTCGTCCTCCAGCTCCCGCCTGATCCGCGCCGCGGCCTCCGAGGGGGTGTGCGAGAACTCCAGCCACGGGTCCAGCGGGCGGCCGAGGTCGAACCGATCGGCGCGCTTCACCGTCGCGCCCGCCGCCGTGACGAGTTCGGTGATCCGCGCCTCGGTGAGGGCCTCGCCGTGCGAGGGGTCGCGGAGGCGCTCGATCCGGTCGGGGTCGCCGTCCAGGCCCTCGGGCCGGACCAGGTCGGCGATGATCAGCGCGGCGCCGGGCCGGCTGACCCGGGCCATCTCCTTCACGACGGCCCCGGGGTCGGCGACCTGGTGCAGCGAGAAGCGGGTGACGACGAGCGTGAACGAACGGTCGAGGTAGGGCAGGGCGGTGGCGTCGCCGTGCGCGAAGGTGACGTTGGTGAGGCCGGCGTGGTCGGCGTCGCGCTTGCCTTCGGCGAGCATCGCGGGCGTGATGTCGAGCGCCGTCACGTGCCGGACGCGGCGGGCGATCGCGCGGGACACGATGCCTGTCCCGGCGGCGACCTCCAGGACGACGTCCTCCAGATCGAGCTCGGGGTCCATGAACCGGACGAGCCGGTCCAGGTGGCGGGTGAACGCCGTGTTCAGCCTCGGGTCGGAGAACCCGGCCGCCTGCTTGGAGAACTCCCGTACCACCTTCTCGTCATGGGTCACCGACACGCCGCCTCCTCGGATGGTTGCCCGGATCATCCCCGAAACCACGCACGGTGAACAGGGGGGCGGCGGCGAAACGCTCAGGCGGCGGGGACGCCGTCCAGCAGCGCGGCGAGCCCGGCCGCGTCGAGCAGGTCGGCGGGACGGACGGTGACCTCGGCGGAGACGTAGTGGAACGCGGCGCTGACCTGCTCGACCGCCACCCCGGCGAGCTGGGCCCATGCCAGCCGGTACGCGGCGAGCTGCACGGCGGCGAACCGGGCCTCCTCGCCGCGCGGCGGGGAGCCGGTCTTCCAGTCGACGACCTCGTATCCGCCGTCCCGGGACCGGAACACGGCGTCCATCCGGCCCCGGACCAGCCGGTCGCCGATGATGGTCTCGAACGGCACCTCGACGTCGAGCGGCTCGCGCGCCGCCCACTCCGACCGCTCGAAGCGCTCGCGCAGCGTCGCCAGGTGCGCGTCGTCGGCGGCGCCCTCGTCGGCGGCGCCGGGCAGCTCGTCGGGGTCGAGGAGGCGCTGCTGCCCCCAGCGGCCCTCCAGCCAGGCGTGGAACGCGGTGCCGCGCCGCGCGTAGGGGGCGGGCGGGCGCGGCATGGGGCGGCGGATCTGCCGCGCGAGCGCCGCCGGGTCGCGCGCCAGCGACACCAGCGACGACACCGACAGGTGCGCGGGCAGCTCGACGAGCAGGCCGTCGCCCCCGCGGCCCCGGTCGCGCTCGGCGAGCAGCAGCTCGACGTCGCGCGCCCACGCCGTCATGCGTCCCCGGTCGGCGTCGGACAGGCCGCTGTTCCCGGCCCAGTGGCGGGTGCGCCCGGCCATCTCGTCCTCGACCATGCGGGCCCCCTCGACGACCGCCTCGTAGCGCGCCCGCGCCGACACGTCGGAGCGGCCGCGCTCGCCCGGCGCGGCGGGCCACTGCGCCTCCTCCGGATCGGCGAGCAGCGGGTTGGCGGCGCCCTCCTCCGGCGGGTCGGCCCACGCGGCGACGGACCCGGCCCCCGCGAGGCAGACCGCCCGCACCTCCTCCAGGAACGGCGACGGGCCGAGCGGGCGCCCCGAGGACCCCCACCAGTAGCCGGTGGTGATCAGCAGGCTGGACGCGCGGGTGACCGCGACGTAGGCGAGCCGCCGCTCCTCCCGCAGGTCGCGCTCGGAGCACGCCTGGTCGAACGCGGAGAGGTCGTCCTTCTCCAGCCCGGTGAGCGCGGGCAGGTCGGCGCGGTCGCCGCGCAGCATGAACGGCAGGACGCGCGGGGTCGCCGTCCAGCGGGTGGCGTTCTGCGGCGGCGAAGGGAAGATCGACCCCTTGGCGGGGGAGCCGTTCTTCTGCGGCGTGAACGCCAGGCCGGGGACGACGACGACCGGCCATTCCAGCCCCTTGGAGGCGTGCACGGTGAGGAGCTTGACGCTGTCGGTCTCCCCGACCCGCCCGGCCTCCAGCCCGAACTCCTCGGTCTCGGCGGCCTTGAGGTAGGCGAGGAACGCGCCGAGCGTCGGGTCCTCGGCGTCGCCCGCGAACGTGGCGGCCGCGTCGATGAACGCGTCGAGGTCGGCGCGGGCGGTGACGGGGTCGAGCCCGGACCGCGCCGCGACCTCGATGTCGAGGCCGAGCGCGCGCTCGGCCTCGTTGACGAGGTCGGGCAGCGGCAGCCCGACCTGGCCGCGCAGGACGCGCAGCTCGTCGCGGAGGCGGCGCAGGCGCCCGTACCCCTCGGGCGAGAACGCGTCGGGGGCGCCGAGGTCGTCGAGCGCGTCGACGAGGCTGCCGGTCTCCTGGTTCAGCTCGCTGACGAGCTGCCGCAGCGGATCGTCCCCGGCCTCCCCCTCGCCGGGGGCGACGTCGGACGCGGGCTCGGACGCGGCGGTCGGCACGCTGCCGGACGCGGGGGCGAGCCCTCCGCCGGGCTCGGGGCCGGGGCCCTCCTGCGGTGCGGCGTCGGGGTCGGGGCGGGTGATGTCGCGGGCCGACTCCTGGGCCAGGGCACGGGCGCGGCGGCCGAGGGCGACGAGGTCGCGGGGGCCGAGGCGCCAGCGCGGGCCGGTGAGCAGCCGGGCGAGGGACGCGCCGGCGGTCGGGTCGTGCATGACGCGCAGCGTGGCGACGACGTCCTGCACCTCGGGGACGGTGAGGAGGCCGCCGAGCCCGACCACCTCGACCGGGATGCCGCGCGCCTCCAGGGCCCGCCTGATCAGCGGGAACTGCGACCGCTTCCGGGCGAGGACGGCCACGTCGGAGTAGTGGAGCGGCTCGGTCTGGGGGCCGCCGTCCGGGGCGGTGCCGGGGTCGGAGGCCATGAGCCCGGCGATGCGCGCGGCGATGCGGTCGGCCTCGTCCTCGACGGTGGGGAACAGGGCGCACTCGACGCGCCCGCGCCCCTCGCGCCCGGCGCCCGGGACGAGGCGGGGAACGGCCTGCGTCTCGGCGCGCAGCTCCTCCTGCACCCTGGCCGCCGCCTCCAGGATCTGCTCGCCGTTGCGGAACGACCGGCTGAGCTGGACGACCGGCGCCGCCACGGGGCGCCCCCCGGGGGCCGCCGCCGGCTGCGAGGGGAAGTCGTAGGCGAACCGCAGCAGGTTCCCGGCGCTCGCGCCGCGCCACCCGTAGATGGACTGGCACGGGTCGCCGACGGCCGTCACGGGATGCCCGCCCGCGAACAGCGACTTGAGCAGGACGAGCTGCGCCTGGCTGGTGTCCTGGTACTCGTCCAGCAGGACGACCGAGAACCGGGACCGCTCGATCATCCCGACCTCGGGGTGCTTGTAGGCGATGCGGGCCGCCAGGGCCATCTGGTCGCCGTGGTCGATGACCTCGCGGTCGGCCTTGGCGCGCCCGTACGCATCGATGAGCGGCATCAGCTGCTCGCGGACGGCGTGCTTGGCCAGGATGTCGCGCTGCGCCTTGAGCGGCTTCTTCACCACGGCGAGCCGCTCGTCGAGCCACGCGCCGACCTTGCGGACGTCCTCGGCCGTGCGCAGATGCTCCGACAGGTCGCCGGACAGCTCCATGACGGCCTTGGTGACGGTGTCGGGCTGCCATTCGATCCGGTCCATGGGGCCGTGGTAGGCGTCGACCACCCGCGAGCAGATCTGCCAGGCGACGGCCGGCGAGATCAGCCGCATCGTCGGTTCGAGCGCCTCGCGCAGGGCGTGGTCGCCGAAGAGCCGCGCCGCGTACGAGTGGTACGTGGACACCATCGGCTCGCCGTCGAACAGGGCCTCGCCGCCCAGCCGTTCGAGCTCGTCGCCCGGCAGGACCTCGCGGAGCCTGTCGAGCCGCTTGCGCACGCGCGCGCCGAGCTCGGCGGCGGCCTTGCGGGTGAAGGTGAGCCCGAGGACGCGCTCCGGCCGGACGAAGCCGTTCGCGACCAGCCACACCACCCGCGCGGCCATCGTCTCGCTCTTGCCCGACCCGGCGCCGGCGATCACCGCCATCGGCGCCATCGGCGCCTCGATCACCCGGGCCTGCTCCTCCGTCGGCGCCGGGATCTCCAGCAGCCGGGCCAGTTCTCCCGGCGTGATCACCTCGCTCCCCCCGAGCTAGTCAGTCACCCACCTGCCCGCCCTCGTCATGGACGGGGCAGCAGGAGCGTACGGGACAGGTGCGACACTTGTCGTTCGCCCTGGCCTGGAAGACGTCGCCGGCCATCCCCGTGGCGACGATCTCGACGAGCTTCTTCGGCCACTCGGGGTCGGCGTCCTCGGCGGGCGGGGGCTGCTCCTGCTCGCGCGCCTTCGCCGTGAACGCGGCCTTGCCGACCTGGATCAGCTTCGCGCCGCCCGGCTCGATCAGCCCGTGCCGCTCGAACGCGCCGAGCATCACCGCGTACTGGTACACGCCGAGCTGCGGATGCCGGGCGAGGTCGTCCTTCGGGACGGCGGTCGTGGAGGTCTTGATGTCGATGATGACGGCGCGGCCCTGCTCGTCGCGTTCGGCGCGGTCGATGCGGCCCTTGATGACGACGCGGCCGAGGTCGACCTTGAACGACTCCTCCAGCGCGACGACCTCGTTGGGGTTGTCGCGGTGCCAGGCGAGGAACTTGTCGACCATCGTCGCGGCCTGCTCGCGCTGCTTCTCCGAGTACCACGAGCTGCGGAACTCCAGGTCCTTCCAGATCTCGTCGAGGCGCCGCGCGACGTGCACCTCGTCGACGCCGTCGTCCGCGCCCGCCATCTCGGCGACGGCGTGGACCACCTTGCCCATCGTGCTGTACTCGTTGGGCCCGCCCTCCTGGGCGCCGACCGCCGAGGCGAGCAGCCAGCGCAGCCCGCACGTGGTGAACGCCTCGACCTGGGACGGCGAGATCGCGATGGGCTCGTCCTCGGCGAACGCGGGCCCGCCGTCCGACAGGGCGGTGATGGCGTACCAGTTCTCCGGCCTCGCGCCGCGCACGCCCGCGCGCGCCAGGCGGGCCAGGTGCCCGGCCGCCGCCCGCCGCAGCGGCTCCGGGCGGGCCGGGTCGCCGACGACCGAGCGCAGGTCGGCCACCAGCGCCGACAGCGACAGCCAGCGGGTCTTCTCGTCCAGCTGGGACTGCTCGATCGCGCCGGGGAGCAGCTCGTTCAGGAAGCGGGACGGCCTCTCCTCGGTGTCGTCGCCGCCGACGGCCGTCACCACGAGCCGCCTGCGGGCGCGCGTGACCGCCACGTAGAACAGGCGCCGCTCCTCGTCGAGCATCTTGGCGGCCATCGAGGCCCCGGCGGCGGCGTCCCCGTCGGGCTCGGCGCCGGCCGCGTGCTCGATCAGCTCCTCGACGCCGAGCAGCGACCCGCGCAGCCGGACGTCGGGCCAGACGCCCTCCTGGACGCCCGCGACGACGACCACGTCCCACTCCAGGCCCTTGGAGCGGTGCGCGGTGAGGATCCGGACCGCCTCGCCCTCGGGCGCCTGCTCGGCCAGCGTGTCACCGGCGATCTCCTGGGAGGCGATGTTGTCGACGAACAGCTCGGGCCCCGCCTGGGGAAGCCGGTCCACGAACCGCGCGGCGTGGTCGAACAGCGCCACCACGGCGTCGAGGTCGCGGTCGGCCGCCGCGCCGCGCGTCCCGCCCTTGACGCTCTGCTCCAGCAGCACGTCGGCCTGGCCGCTCTCCTGCCACACGGCCCACAGCACGTCCTCGGCGGTGCCGCCGTCGTGCACGCTGCGCCGCGCCACCTCGATCAGGTTCGCGATCCGCTCGGCGGGCGCGCGGACCCTCTCGTTGACCAGCACCAGCTCGCGGGGGTCGTTCACCGCCGCGACCAGGAGATCGCCCAGCGGGCGAGCCTCTTCTCGCGGCCCGCCCGACAGCTCCTCGAGGTCGCGCAGAGCGCGCTTGAGGCGGCGCATCGCGAGCGCGTCGGCGCCGCCCAGCGGCCCGGTCAGGAGGTCCTCGGCCACGACCTCGTCCAGGAAGCCCTTCTTCAGCGCCGCCCGCAGCAGGACGAGGAACGGCCGGACGGCGGGCTCCCCCACCAGCGGCACCTCGTCACCGGCGACGACCACCGGCACTCCGGCCTGGGCCAGCGCCCGCCGCAGCACCGGGACCTGCCGCACGGCGCTGCGCACCAGGACCGCCATCCGCGACCAGGGCACGCCGTCGAGCAGGTGCGCGCGGCGCAGCTCGTCGGCCACCAGCGCGGACTCCTGGCTCTCGGAGTCGGCGATGACCGCGCGCACCTCGCCCTCGTCCAGCTCCTCCACCGGCCGCAGCGCGCGGTGCTCGGCGGCGCCCGCCGACCCGGCGGGCAGCCGCCGCGCGACGCGGCGCGACGCGGTGAGGATCTCGGGCCCCATCCGGCGGCACGTCCGCAGCGCCACCACGGGCGCCGGGTCGCCGCCCAAGGTCGGGAAGCGGGCCGGGAACTCCTGGATGCCGCGCACGTCGGCGCCCCGGAACCCGTAGATCGACTGGTCCGGGTCGCCGACCACGACCAGGTCGCGCCCCTCGCCCGCGAGGTGGTGCAGGAGGGCCTCCTGCGCGGGGTCGGTGTCCTGGTACTCGTCCACGAACACCGCGTCGTAGGCGTCGCGCTCCCGGATCCGCACCTCCTCGTCCGCGAGCATGCCCGCGGCCAGGTGGATCAGCTCGCCGTAGTCGTAGGTGGGGACGGGGTCGAGCAGGAACCGGTCCACGTACCGCTCCATGAACCCGCCGATGGCGGCCCAGTCGTCGCGGCCCCGCACGCGTCCGAGAGCGGCGAGGTCTTCGGCGGCGTACTGCCGCTCGACCGCGCGCAGGGCGAAGTCGCGCAGCTCCTCGGCGAACCCGCGCGTCGCCAGGGCGGCCCTCAGCCGCTCGGGCCAGTCGCGGGCGCCGTCCGCGAGCTCGCCCTCCAGCAGCCGCCGCACCTCCAGCAGCTGCTCCGGGCCGGACAGCAGCCGCGGGGCCGGTTCCTCGTTCAGCACGGCGTCCCGCCGGATCAGCGCGTACGCGTAGCCGTGGAAGGTGAGCGCCAGCGGCGTCCGCGTCGTCCGGTGCAGGCGGCCGGTGATGCGCTCGCGCAGCTCCCCCGCCGCCTTGCGGCTGAACGTCAGGACGAGCACCCGCTCGGGGTCGACGCCGCGGTTCTCGATACGGTCGACGACCGCCTCCACGATCGTCGTCGTCTTCCCGGTGCCCGGCCCCGCCAGCACCAGCATCGGCCCGCCGGCATGCTCGACCACCCGCCGCTGCTGCTCGTCGAGCACAGGCGGGACGCTCCGCGCGGGACCCGCGCGTCGCACGAGACGGTAGGACGCAGAAGGCACAACAGTTCATTGGAACAGATCGGCGGGCCTCCTCCGACCACAACGCACCAGAGTGTCGTGAGAGACCGGCCACCGCTCCGCCGTCGGCGGGCCGGGCTACACCGCGACCTTCTCCTTGAAGGCGCGGAGGGCGGCGGCGCCCACGGCCTTGTCCTGGTCGCCGTTGCCGCCGCTGACGCCCACGGCGCCGACGACCTCGCCCTCGTGGACGATGGGGAAGCCGCCCACGAAGATCGCGAACTTGCCGGGGTGCATCCGGTCGATGCCGAACGCCTCGTTGCCGGGGAGGGCGGGGCCGTGGGGCGGCTCGTTGAACTTGTGGGTGTCGCGCTGGTGGCCGGCGGCCGTGAACGCCTTGGCGATGGCGATGTCCACGCCGGTGAGGCGGGCGCCCGTCATGCGGTGGACCGCGATCGGGTGGGCGCCGTCGTCGGCGATGCAGATCGTCTGCTTGACGCCGATGCGGCGCGCCTCCTCCTCGGCGGCGGTGAGCATGACGAGGGCGTCTTCCAGGGTGAGCCGGTGGACGGTGTGCACGGGGCCTCCAGAGGGGTATTGCCCTATTCAGGTCGGTAAAGCAGGATGTGAGGGACGGTTTCTCCAGGTCACGCCGTCCGCCACGTACCTCTTCCCACCCCGTCAGTCTCGAAGGACCGCGTCCATCGGGGCTATGTACACTTCGCCGAACGAACCCGACGGGATGTGGGCACATGGCACATCACCCTGCGATCGTCACGACCGCCGACGGGCATCTGCCCGTCGGGACGCTCCTGGCCGAGCCGCTGCTGCGCGGCACGCTCGTCGCCGGCCGGGAGGGCCTGGAGCGCGGCGTCGGCTGGTGCCTCCCGCTCTCGGAGACCCGCCGCTGCGCCGGCGACCCCGACCGCGACCTCGCCGGGGTCGCCGTCCATCTGCCGGTGACGGCGGTGGCCACGCCGGAGGAGGCCGCGGCCGTGGTGGGGGACCTCGTCCGGCGGGACGCCGCGGCGCTGCTGGCGTGGCGGCCGCCCGGGGTCGACTCCGACCTCGACGCGGCGGCGCGGGCCGCCGAGGCCGCGGGCGTTCCGCTGCTGGCGCTGCCCGCGGAGGCCGACTACCGGGCGGTGAGCCGGCTCATCGGGCAGAAGGCGCTCGCGCAGTCCGCGCACATCCTGGAGTACGGGTCGCGGGTGCACCGCACGCTCGCGGAGGTCCTCGCGCGCGGCCCGGGGGTGCCCGCCATGGCCCGCGCGGTGGTCGGGCTGTCGCACTGCGGCGTCCTCATCTGCGACGCCGACGGCGAGCGCCTCGCCTGGGAGGAGGCGCCGGGCGCCGCGCCGACGGATCCGGACGCGCTGCTGGCCGCCCTCCCCGAGAGCCTCGGGGACGACGAGGAGAGCGCTCGGGCGATCGAGGCGCGGCCGCGTCCCGACCCGGACGGCTCGCCCGTGCACGTGATCGTCACGCCGGTCCTGGTGGGCGGGCAGGTGTTCGGCCGGATGGTGATGGTGGAGCCGGCGTGCCCGCCCGACCCGCACGACCTGGCGCAGCACCGCGTGGTGGCCGAGCACGGCGCGACGCTGATCGGGTCGGAGATGCTGCGGCAGCGGTCGGTGCGGGCGGCCGAGGAGCGGGCGCGCGGCGACTTCGTGGAGGCGCTCGTCCACGGCCGGTTCGCCGACTCCCACGAACTGGGCGCGCGGGCCCGCCACCACGGCTTCGACGTGGACGGGCACTTCGCCGTGCACGTGGTGGCGGCGGCGTCGCTGCTGCCGGTCGGCCGCGACTACCTGCGCCGGACGGTGGCGGCGACGCGCACCGCGCAGAACCTCGAACCGGGCGGGTGCGCGCTGACCGCCGCGATCAGCTCGACGATCGTGGTGATCCAGCAGGTCCCGGAGCGGCGGGACCCGATCGGGCAGCGCGCGGACGCCGCCCGGTTCGCCGAGCGGCTGCACCGGGCGCTGCGCCCGCACCTCGGCGACGACCTGCGGGTCGCGCACGGCCGCCCGGGGCAGGGCGCCGCGGGGGTCGCGTCCTCGTACCACGAGGCGCGGCTGACGATGGGCCTCGCGTGGCACACCGCCGCCGAATCCGTCTGCGGCTACGACGACCTGCGGGTGTTCGCGGCGCTGAAGGACGTGGCGCGCAGCGCGGAGGCCAAGTCGTTCGCCCGCGAGACCCTGGCGCCGCTGCGCCGCGCCAACGGCGGCGACCTGGAGAAGATCGTGCTCGCCTACATCAGGACGTCGGGGAACCTGAACGCGGCGGCGCGCGACCTCGGCCTGCACCGCAACACGATGCTCTACAAGCTCGACCGGGCGTCCCGCGCGCTGCGCATGGACATCCGTTCGGCCGACGCGCAGTTCATGTTCTGGCTGGCGCACCACATCGACACGCTGACGACCGTCACCGGCACCCTCGACGACGAGATGGCCCCGCCGGCCGCCGCGCCCGGCTGATCAGGCGGGGTCGGGGCCGGCGAAGGACGCCAGCAGGCCGAGCGCGGCGGTCGCGGCGCACACCGCGAACATGACGCCGAAGGCGGGGGCCTGGTCCAGGACGGCGCCGACCCACGCGGCGCCGAGGGCGGAGCCGCCGAAGCGCAGCAGGTTGAACAGGCCGAGTCCGGCGCCGCGGCGGCCGGCGTCCGAGCGGGTGGCGCCGGTCGCGGCGGGCGTCTGGACGAACGCGACGCCGGCGCCGGTCAGGGCGAGCGCGGCGAGCAGCCACGGGACCGTCCAGGACGCGGCGAGGACGGCGGCGACGAGCCCCTGCCCCGCGATGAGGACGAGCAGGCCGCCGCGCAGCACGGCGCGCGGCGACAGCCGTTCCATGAGGACGCCCGTGACCGGCCCCAGCACCGACATCACGACCGGCAGGCTCAGCAGGACGGCCCCCGCGTACAGGGTGCCGGTGTGGCGCTGCGTGGTCAGGTAGACGGGGACGGCGAGCAGCGTGGCGCCCAGGCAGAACATCTGCGCGAGGACGCTGAGGCACGAGCGCAGGTAGCGGGCCTCCAGCAGCAGCCGGGGCGGCAGGAACGCGTCGGGCCGCCCGCGCGAGGACGCGGCGTAGGCGGCGGAGGTGAGGAGGCCGGCGAGCACGCCGCCCCAGACGAGCGGCGAGGTCGCGCCGAGGGTCGCGGCGGCGGAGGTGGCGCCGAGACCGAGCCCGGCGGCGAGGGTCAGCAGGGCCGCGCCGCGCCAGTCCAGCGGGACGCGCCGCGCCCGCCCCGCCGGGACGAACCGGACGGCCAGCGCCGCGGCGGCGGCGCACAGCGGCACGACCGGCCAGAACACGGCGTGCCAGCCGAACCAGGTGGCCAGGCCGCCGCCGAGCGTGGGCCCGGCCGCCTGGCCGACGCCGTTGGCCGCCGCCCACAGCCCGAGGGCGCGGCCGCGCCGCCCGCCGCCGAACAGCGACGCGATCAGCGCCATGACGGCGGGCAGCATCGCGGCGGTCGCGACGCCCTGCACGGCGCGCATCGCGACCAGGGAGGCCAGGTCGCCGGCGAGCCCCGCGCCCGCCGAGCCGATCCCGAGCAGCAGCATCGCGGCGAGGAACACCCGGCGGGGGCCGCAGCGGTCGCCGAGCCACCCCGACAGCGGCAGCAGCACGGCGAACGGGAGCGTGAACCCGACGACGACCAGGGTGCCGGAGGAGATCGACGCGTCCAGGTCGCGCAGGATCAGCGTCAGCGGGACGTTGACGATCGTGTTGGCGACGGTGCCGGTGAACGTGCCGAGCAGCAGCGGGACGAGCGCCGTCCACGGCCCGCGTCCCGCGCCGCGCCCGTCCCCCGGGTCAGGCTCGGCCAACGGGCCGCCGCCGTCGGGGCCCGCCGCCCGCGGCGTCCTCCGGGGGGAGGTGCACGAGGATCTCCCCGTCCTCCTCCTTCACCGGGTACACCCTGATCGGCCTGGTCGCGGGCGGGGTGATCGGCTCACCGGACCCGAAGTCGAAGACGCTGCCGTGGCACGAGCACAGCAGCCCGTCCTCGGTGACCCGCCCGGACGACAGCAGGCAGTCCAGGTGGGTGCAGTAGTTCGACATGGCGTGCACCTCGCCGTCCCAGCGGGCGACGGCGACCTCCGCCTCGCCCACGAAGAAGCGGCGGACGACGCCCTCGGGCACCTGCCCCGAGCGGGCCACGCGCTGGTATTCCATCGGTCGCTCCTAGCTGAGTGTGTCGAGCAGGTCGGTCAGGTCGGCGTCCTCGTCGCGCAGGGCGTCGGCGTCCACGGCGGCCTCACAGGCGATCAACTGCCGGGCGATCGCGAGGTCGCCGCCGCGGTCCACCGTGAACGCGGCGCGCAGCACACCGCCGGCGAGGTAGAACGCGATGAAGTCGTAGTCCTCGACGCGCCCCCGGACGACGAGCCGGTCGGTGCCCTCGCCGTGCCCCGCGTGTTGGACGGCGTGACCGAACTGGTCGGACCAGAACCACGGCGGAGCCGTGTGCGCCGACGCGCCGCCGAGGATGTTCTTGGCCGCCGCCATGCCCTGCGCGTTGGCGTTGTCGAAGTGCTCGGCGCGGACGTGCCGCCCGAGGGTCGGCCGCCACTGGCAGGCCACGTCGCCGGCGGCGTAGACGCCGGCCACGCGGGTGCGGCAGTACTCGTCGACCGCGATGCCGCCGGACGTCTCGATCCCGGCGCCGGTGACGGGCTCGACGTTCGGGACCATCCCGGCGCCGACGACGACCACGTCCGCCTCCAGGGCCGTCCCGCCGCTGGTGGTGACGACGGCGCCGGACGCGGTCTCCTCGTACCGCTCGACCTTCTCGCCGGTGCGCAGGTCGACGCCGTTCGTGCGGAGCATCGCGGCCATCACGTCGCCCATGAACTCGCCGACGACGTGCCCGAGCGGCCGCCCGGCCTGCTCGACGATCGTGACGTGCGCGCCGCGGTCGAGCGCGGTGGAGGCGACCTCGCAGCCGATGAACCCGGCGCCGATCACCACGACCCGCGCGCCCGGCCGCAGGTCGGCGCGGAGCCGGTCGGCGTCGGCGACGGTGCGCAGGTGGCGGACGCGCTCGCCCTCGACGCGGGGAAGCCGCCGGGGGCGCCCGCCGGTGGCGATGAGCAGGGCGTCGCCCCGGAGCGCGGTGCCGTCCGCCAGTTCCAGGGCCCGCTCGGCGGGACGGATCGCGGCGGCCGCGACGCCGAGCCGCAGCTCCACGTCGTTGGCCTCGCACCACTGCGGGGTGAGCAGGCACAGCTCGTCGCGGTCCTGCTCCCCCGCCAGGTACTCCTTGGACAGCGGCGGTCGCTGGTAGGGGGCCTCGTGCTCGGCGCCGACGAGCGTGACGCGGCCGTCGAAGCCGCGGCGCCGCAGCGTGCGGGCGGCGACCGCGGCGGTCTGCCCCGCCCCCGCCACGATGACATCTCTCATGAGGGGTGCTCCTCGGAAGGGATCCTCGGCCGCGGGTCGACGTAGACGTCGTCGCCGTCGACGCGCACGGCATGGCTCGGCTGGCACTCGTCCCGGCCCTCGATCTCGCCGGTCTCCGGGTCGACCACCCACTGGTGCCCGGGGCAGATGACCCGCCCGTTCAGGACGGCCCCCTTGGACAGCGACCGCTGCTTGTGGACGCACACGTCGTCCAGCGCGTAGACGTCGTCGCCGACCAGGAAGAGCGCGATCCGCCGTCCCCCGACGGTCACCGCGAGGCGCCTGCGCCTGCGCACCTCGGCGAGCGCGGCGGCCCGCACCCACTCGCCCGTCTGCTGCTCCACGGTCGTCCTCCCTGCTGGATGGCCGGCGGCGGGGCGGGGGCGCCCGCCCCGCCGCCGGGCCGGACTCGGATCAGGCGCTGACCAGGTCGGGCTTGACGTAGGTGTCGTAAAGGCCCTGCGTGTAGGAGAACCGCATCTCCGCGCCCCACCGGCACAGCCGGAGGCAGCGCTCCTGGAGCTCCGGCGTGTCGGCGTGGTCGAGGACGATCTGGTAGCCGCGCTCCCCGTGCACCACGTCGGAGGTGATGTGCAGGTCGAAGAACTCGATCTCGTCCTCGGTGAACCCGTACACCTCGCGCAGCGGCACGATCTGCTTCTTGTAGATGCTCGGCACCTGCGACTCCAGGCCGACCACGAGGGCGGCGGTCGCGACCACGAAGTGCTCGCGCATCGCGACCGCGTAGCACCACGCCTGGAGGCCGCGGGTGATGGCGTTCATGTTGGACGGGTCCTCGACGCGCTCGCGGGTGGTGCCGCACGCCTCGGCGAACCGGATGAGGAGGTCGGTGTGCCGGATGTCGGCGAGCTCCTCCTCGTACATGTTCTGGAGCGTGAAGTCCTTGGCGCCGGTGAACTCGTCGGGCGTGTTGGCGTAGACGTAGGCGAGGTAGTCGGCGAACGGCCCCACGTAGTGGTAGTGGTTCTCCGCCCAGCGGGCGAAGTGCTCGCGCTTCAGCTCGCCGTCCGCCCACGCCTTGCTGAACGAGGCGTTCTTGGCCTCACGGCCCTTGATCGCGTTCTGCAGCTCGGCGCGGAACGCGTCCTTCGACAGCAGCTCTGCCATTTCCTGATCCCTTCTCGGGTTTCTTACCGGGGTGAGATGTAGACGCTTTTCTCTTGCGTGTAGAAGAGCATCATCGAAGGTCCGGCCTGCTCTTTGAACGTCTGCGTACTGGATTCCTTGAGCCCGCCGAACGGCACCGTCATCGCCATTCCGGAGGTCGGCTGGTTCACCTTCACCAGGCCGCTTTCGGAGCGCCGCGCGAATTCCAGCGCCCGGCCGGTGTCGCGGGTGACGATCCCGGCCGACAGCCCGTAGTCGGTGCCGTTGGCCAGCGCGACGGCCTCGTCGAGGCCGGACGCCCGCTGGAAGGCCAGCACCGGCCCGAAGATCTCCTCGCGGGCGATCCGCATGGCCGGCGCCACCGCGCCGAAGACGGCCGGCCGCACGAAGTACCCGTCGCCGGGGAGGCGCCGCCCGCCGGTGACGAGCTCGGCGCCCTCCTCCTCGCCGATCCGCACGTAGTCGAGGAACTTCTCCAGCTGGAAGTCCGCGGCGAGCGGCCCGAGGTCGACGCCGTCGTCCAGGCCGTTCCCGACGGTCAGCGCCTCGGCGGCGCGCGCCACGCGTTCGAGCAGCTCGTCGTGGACGGCGTCGTGCGCGATGACCCGGCTCGTCCCGGTGCACGCCTGCCCGGACAGCCCGAACGCGCCCTTGACGATGATCTGCGTGGCGCGTTCCAGGTCGGCGTCGTCCAGGACGACCACCGGGTTCTTGCCGCCCATCTCCAGCTGCGCGCGGCGCGACGGCCCGACCGCCGCGTGGACGGCGCGGCCGGCCCGGGTGGAGCCGGTGAACGTCACGGCTTTGACGCGCCCGTCCGCCGCCAGCGCGGCCCCCGCCTCGGCGCCGCCGTGCACCAGCGCGATCGCGCGCGACGGCAGCCCGCCCGCCAGCAGCGCCTCCACGAGCCGCTGCGCCAGCAGGGGCGTCACCGGGCTCGGTTTGAACACCACCGCGTTGCCGGCCGCGAGGGCGGGCCCGATCTTGCGGGACGGGATGTTCAGCGGGAAGTTCCAGGGCGTGATCGCGCCCACGACCCCGACGGGCTCGCGCCGCGTGTAGACGATCCCGCCGTCGCCCGCCGGGTGGCTCTGGCCGGTGATGCGGTGGGCCTCCCCCGCGTAGAAGCGCAGGTTCCGCGAGGTGCGGGACACCTCCATGGCCGCCTCTGCGCGCGTCTTGCCCTCTTCCCGCACCAGTTCGGAGACGAGTTCGCCCGCGCGCTCCTCCAGCCACCGCGCCGCCGCCTCCAGGACGTCCGAGCGCTTGTCCGCGGAGGCCTCGGCCCATTCGGCGGCGCCCTCGACCGCTCCGCCGACGGCGGCTTCGACATCGGCGGCCGACGACTCGGGGAACTCCCCGACGATCTCGCCGAGTTCCGCCGGATTGCTTCGCCGGAACGTCATGCCGTCCTTCGCCGGGCGCCATTCGCCTCCGACGAGATTCAGCCCCTCATGCATGGTCGCTCGACTCCTTCTCCGGGTCACCGGCGATCGCCGTGAGCTCGACTTCCACGGGTGCGCCGCCGGGGAGGGCGCGGACGCCGACGGCGCTGCGGGCGGGGCGGCCGAGCCTCGGCGCCAGCGCGTCCAGGGCGGCCGAGGCGCCGTCCGCGACGGCCGACAGGTCGGTGAACCCGCCGGCGCAGGCGACGTAGACCGTCATCCGGACCCACCGCCGGACGCGGCCGAGGTCTCCGTCCGCGACCGCTGCCACGGCGTTGCGGGCGGCGAGAGCGGCGGCCTCGCGCGCGGCGGGAACGTCCAGGTCGCGGCCCACGAGGCCCGTCACGGTCAGGCGGCCGTCCCGGCGCGGTGTCATCCCCGCGCCGGCGACCAGGACGTCGCCCGGGCGGATCGGTACCGCCACCGCCGGGACGTAGGCGCCCTGGGGGCGGGGCATGGCGGGAAGCTCAGACACCGAGGGCCACCCCGTCCTGGCGAGGGTCGGACGCGCCGAGGAGGGCGCCGTCCGCGACGGAGACGATCTGGGCGCTGCCGCCCGCGTCCCACGCGCCCTGGACGGCGACGTCGTGCCCGGACGCGCGGAGCGCCTCGATGCGTTCCGCCCCGAGCCGGGACTCGACGCGCAGTTCGGGCGGGCTTTCGAGGACGTCGGCGTCGCTGCCCGGATGGACGGTGAAGCGCGGCGCGGCGACGGCGGTCGCGGGGTCATGGCCGTGGTCGAGCAGGTGGGACAGCAACTGGGCGTTCCACTGGACCTGGCCGTCCCCGCCGGGGGTGTTGCCGACGTGCAGGAGACCCCCGGAGGAGCCGGTGACGAGCCAGGCGTTCAGTGTGTGCAGCGGGCGGCGGCGAGGACGGACCTCGTTGGGATGCCCGTCGATGAGGTAGGCGCCGCGGCCGAGCCGGTTGTTGAGGACGATGCCCGTCCCCGGGACGGTGACGCGGGCGCCGAAGGTGAAGGCGAGCGAGTGGATGAGGCTGACCGCGCGGCCCTCCGCGTCCACGGCGACCATGGAGGTGGTGTCGCCGCCCGCGGGGACCGGCGACGGGAGGCCCGCCGGGAGGTCGCCGGCGTCGAGGCGGGCGCGGGCGGCCTCCAGCGCGGACGGCGCGAGCAGCCCGCGCCAGTGGTCGCTGCCGTCGCCGCACCCCGCGAACCGGTCGGCGAAGGCGACGCGGGCGGCGGACGCCAGCCGGTGGACCGCCTCAGCCGACAGCCACGGCAGGCCGGACAGGGCGCCGTCGCAGAGGCCCGCCTGCTGCGCCACCATCCAGCCGGGCGTGGGCGGCGGGGTCAGGTGGACGGTCGTCCCCCGGTAGTCGCAGGTCAGCGCCGCTTCGGGGACCGACCGGCCGCCCGCCATCCATTCGTAGCCGGAGAACGGCGCCCCCGCGTCGACGAGGGCGTCCACGGAGCGTTCGGCGAGGGCGCCGGAGTACAGGTCGGCGGGGTCGTCCGCCAGCCTGCGGAGCGAGGCGCCGAGGTCGCGCTGGACGATCGGCTCGCCGACGGCGGGCACGCGGCCGCCGGGAAGGAACACCTCGGCCGTGCCGGGGTCGCGGGCCAGCGCGTCGCGGCGCTCGACGATGTCGGCGCACGTCTTGCGGGTGCAGGGCAGGCCGTCCTCGGCGGCGGCGATCGCGGGCGCCCACAGGTCGGGCAGCCCGCGGGAGGCCGAGTCGGCGTGCAGGGCGGCGAGCGCGGCGACCGCGCCGGGGGTCGCGACGGCGAGCGCGCCCTCCAGCGGGACGGCGGCCAGGCCGCGGTCGCGGTAGAAGGCGGGCTCGCCGCCGTCCGGGCCGAAGCCGCTGCCGCCGAACGCGGCGACGCTGCCGTCCGGGCGGCGCAGCAGGGCGAACGCGTCGCCGCCGGCCCCGCACTGGCCGGGCAGCGCGAGCCAGGACAGGGCGGCCATCGCCAGCGCGGCGTCCACGGCGTTCCCGCCGCCGGCGAGGATCCGCGCGCCGAGCAGGCTCACCGCCGGATGGCTGGAGGCGACCATGCCGCCGGACGCGACGGCCGGGCCGCGATCCGGGAGGCCGAAGGGGCTGCGCTCTGACATGCCGCCAGTGTCGGCGGCCCCCGATCAGCGCCGATACGGATCGATCGCCGAAGATCCGGCAGATTCCTTGGGCACCGTGCACACCGGTCCCGCACACCGCTGCTTCGCTCGCCGGACGACCGGCATGGTGCACAAAATGACCAAGCGCGTAGTGTGCACGTTCCTCATTGTTCACCTCGGACCGATCGAGCAGATTCTCTGCAATCGTTGCGCCCGTCGGCCTCGCAGAGGGCGCGTACAGGGAGGAGGCGTCCTTTGGAAGCCGCTCACTGGATCTATCTGTCCGGAATCGTCGTCATCATCGCCGTCATGATCGCCCGCAAGAACGTCGTCATCCCCGCGGTGGCCGCGACGTTCCTCACCGCCTGGGTGTTCACCGGAAGCCTCGTCACGGGACTGGAGTCCATCTTCAACGCCAGCCTCACCGCGGCGTCCGAGCTGTTCAGCATCTTCCTCATCATCGCGCTGGTCACCGCGCTGCTCGGGTCGCTGCGCGCGCTCGGCGCCGACCGCCGCATGGTGGAGCCGTTCCGCGTCGTCATGCGGTCCGGCCACTCCGCCTTCTGGGTGCTCGCCGCCGTCACCTACGCGATCAGCCTGTTCTTCTGGCCGACGCCGGCGGTGCCGCTGATGGGCGCCATCCTGCTGCCCGCCGCGATCGCCGCGGGGCTGCCGCCGATCGGCGCGGGCGTCGCGATCGCGATCGCCGGGCAGGGCATGGCGCTGTCCAGCGACTACGTCATCCAGGTCGCGCCCGGCCTGTCGGCGAAGGCCGCCGGGGTGGAGACCGGCGCGGTCGCCGACCGCGCCATGGTGCTGTCCCTCATCACCGGCCTGGTCGCGCTCGGCATCGGCTACCTGATGACGCGCTCGGAGTTCCGCGGGCCCGACGCGGCGCTGCTCGAACGCTGGGAGGCCGGGGAGTCGGAGCTGGAGGCGCCGGCGCCGCGCCGCTCGCTCATCCGCGTGCTGCCGCGGCGGCGCGTCCTGCAGCCGGAGCCGGCCGCGGCGGGCGGCGGGGACGGCGGCGTGGCCGTTCTCGACCACGGGCCCGGGTCCGGGCCGGGCGGTGGCTCGCCCACCGTGCCCGGCCCCCGTTCCGGCGGGCCCGGCGACGCGGGCGAGGCGTCTGACGAGATGACGCGGCGGGCGCTGTCGTCGATGGACGGCGGCGACGAGCCGGGCGCCGACTGCCCCAGGCGGTCCAAGGCGTTCGCCGCGATCGTGCCGCTGGCCCTGATCGGGCTCGTCGGCTACATGATGCTGGGCAAGTTCACCGGGCTCGTCCCCGAGGTGGTGGGCGGGGACGCCGCCGCGCTCGTCGGCGGGGTCGCCACGGCGCTGCTGCTGGCCGCCGCGATCGCCAAGGACGGGCGGGGCAGCCTGGAGCGGTGCGCCGACCACATCGTGGACGGTCTGGTCTTCGCGATGAAGGCGATGGGGGTCGTGATCCCGATCGCCGGGTTCTTCTTCATCGGCAACGCCGACTTCGCCGGGAAGATCATGGGCATGGAGGAGGGCGCGCAGGCGCCCGGCTTCCTGTTCGACGCCGTCGTCCGGATGCAGGACGCGATCCCCGACAGCCAGTACGTCGTCGGCTTCGGCGTGCTGGTCATCGGGATGGTCACCGGGCTGGACGGGTCCGGGTTCTCCGGGCTGCCGCTCACAGGATCGCTGGCCGGCTCGCTCGGCCCCGCCTCGGGCGTGGACCCGGCGCTGCTCGCCGCGATCGGGCAGATGGGCTGCATCTGGGCCGGCGGCGGCGTGCTGATCGCCTGGTCGTCGCTGATCGCGGTGGCCGGGTTCGCCCGCGTCCCGGTGCTCGACCTCGTCCGCCGCTCGTTCCTGCCCGTGATCGCCGGACTGGTCGTCGCCACGGTCGCCGGTCTGATCATCTACTAGGGAGCATGGTGACCGCGTCCTCCGGCCTGTCCGATCCCGCCCCCGCCGCCGCGCCCGCCGCGGCGGCGGGGGGCCCGCCGCCCGGCGCCGCCCTCCGGCGGCGCGCCGTGCTGCTGGTGCTGCTCACCTTCGGCGCCGGGACGACCGACGTCGTCGGGTTCCTCGGCATGGAGAAGGTCTTCACCGCGAACATGACCGGCAACATCGTGCTGTTCGGCCTCGCCGCCGGCGAGGGGAACGGCGCCGACCTGGCCCGGTGCGGCGCCGCGACGCTCGCGTTCGCGCTCGGCCTGCTCGCCGGGTTCCTCATCGCGGGACGCGCCGCGGCCGGGCGGGTGTGGCCGCCCCGCGTCACCGCCGTCCTGGCGTTCGTGCTGGCGCTGCAGACCGCGTTCCTCGCGGGCTGGGCCGCGGCGGGCGCCGAGCCGCACGGCGCCGGGCTGCTCGCCCTCATCGCCCTGTCGTCGGTGGCGATGGGCGCGCAGACGGCCGCGGCGCGCAGCATGTCCGCCGACGGGATCACGACCACGTTCGTCACCGGGACGCTGACCTCGATGATGGGCGGTCTCGCGGTGGGGCGGGGCGCGGCGGCCGGGCTGCGGACCGCGGTGATCCTCAGCCTCGCCGCCGGGGCGGCGGTGGCGGGCGCGCTGATGACGCGCGCCCCCGTCGCGGCCGCGGCCGTCAGTCCCGCCGTGCTGGCCGTGGTGATCGCCGGCGCGTTCCGGCTGCACCCCGCCCGGACGTCCTAGGGCCTGTCTCGAAGTGGCTCCGGTCAAGCGCGCGAACGCGTGACCTGGCCGGTGGAGCGAAGCCGGAGGCGAGCGGAGCCGGGCGGATCGCGAAGCGATGCCGCGTTCGCCCAGTACCGGTCACGTAGCGAGCCGCCAGGCGAGCGAAGTGGGCCGGGACTGTGAAAACACAGCCTAGGGGCCGTCCCAGCGGGCGCGGGCCATGTCGACGCGGCGGCCGTCCGGGCGCAGCGGCGTCCCCTCGGCGCGGTAGTTCTCGTGAGCCTGGAGCTCGTGGCCGCTCGGCGGGTTCCCGTCCGCGCGGATCACCCGCCACCACGGGACGGCGCCCCCGTACAGCGACATCACGCGCCCGACCTGCCGCGGCCCGCCCCGCCCGACCAGCTCGGCCACGTCGCCGTAGGACAGGACGCGGCCCGGCGGGATGCGCTCCACCGCGTCCAGCACCGCCTCGGCGTACTCGTCAGGTTCCGACCACATCCGCTCATTCTCCAGGTTCGCGCTCGGCGCGCAGCAGGACGGCGGCGCCCGCCAGGCCGAGCAGGGCCAGCGCGCAGATCAGCAGGTAGGTGAGGACGAGCACGCCCGAGCGGTGCACGACCTGGACGGGACGGACCGGACCGGTCGCGAACCGCTTCCCGGCCGGCAGTCCCGCGCCGCCCGTCCGCGCCGCCGCCAGGGTGTCGGACGCGGCGAGCGCGGCGGCGGCGTCGACCCGCCCGAACCCGACGCCCCGGTCGTAGCCGCGCGCCGGGCGGTTCCCGGTGCTCGCCACGATGGCCTGCGTGACCAGCGCGGGGGCGAGGCCGCGGTGGCGCGACCGGATGAGCGCGGCGACGCCGGACACGAACGCGGTCGCCGGGCTCGTGCCGTCCCCGATCCAGTACCGGCCGTCCGGGCCCGCGCCGATGATCTGAACGCCGGGCGCGGACACGACGACGCCGGAGTTGCGGTTGGAGAACCCGGCGCGCCGGCCCCGCGCGTCCACGGCGGCCACGGAGATCACGCCGGGGAACGACGCCGGGTAGAAGTACTCGGCGGACCCGCCGCCCCCGGGGCGCCGCGTCCCGCGCGGCGGGGCGGACCGGCCTCCCACCCCGCGGGGGTCGTCCTCGGCTCCGCTGTTGCCCGCGGCGGCGACCACGACGACGTTCCGGCTGATCGCGTAGGCGACGGCGTCGCGCTCGCGCGGCGTGGGGTAGGAGCGGCCGAGCGACAGGTTGACCACGTCGGCGCCGTGGTCGACGGCGTACCGGATGCCCTGGGCGATCGTGCCCGTGTAGCGCCCGCCACCGGTGAACTCCGCGAAGCCCGGCTCGTCGCGCTCCAGGATCACCCGCAGCGACAGCAGCCGCGCCTCGGGCGCGACGCCGACGACCCCCTCGGCGCCGCCGGGGCCGTGCCCGTGCCCGGCGATGATCGACGCCATGTTGGTGCCGTGCAGCCGCTTGGGCGCGACGCCGGGCGGGTTCGCGCCGCGCGTGTAGTCGGGCCCGGTGGTGACGGAGCCCGCGAGGTCGGCCTGCCCCGCGTCCACGCCCGAGTCGAGGACGGCGACGGTCGCGCCGCCGCCCCTGGACGCCGCCCAGGCGCGCGGCACGTTCAGGGACTCCAGGACGGGCGTGACCCCGTCCCGCACCGGGTCGGAGGCGAGCGCGGCGCTTCGGGGTCCGGCGGCGCGGGCCGGCGGGGCGGCGGGGGCCGCGGCCACCGCCAGCGCGGCGGCCCCGGCGGTCACGCTCCTCAGCACCGCCCAGCGCCTCAGCACCGCCACTCCCGGGCCCCGCAGCGGACCGGGGCGGGCGCGGTCAGCGGCCGCAGGACGCCCTGGACGAGCTGCGGCGCCAGCTCGGCCGCGTCGGCCGGGGAGCCGCGCATCGCGGGACGTCCGTCGGCGTAACCGGCGGTCGCCGCGACCACGTACGGGCCGCGCTGCGCGGCGCTGGACGCCTGCCGGGCGGTGTCGCCGAACCGGGCGGCCACCGAGCCCGGGAACGGCAGCGCACGGAGCCCCGGCCCTTGCCTCCTAGACGGGAACCAGGCGACGGCCTCGCGCGCGGCCCGCTCGTCCGGGAACACGATCACGCCGACCGTGACCGCCAGCCCCTGCGCCTGGTCGAGGTAGGTGGCGCGGAGCGCGGCGCGGCAGCCGCGGGCGGTGAGGGTCCGCGCGAACGCGTCGTCCACGGCCGTCTCGCAGCGGGTGTCGGGGCCGATCCCCACCCGGCGGGCCGTCTCGGCGGACGCCTGGCCGAGCCGGTAGGGCAGGCCCGCGGGGAAGATCCGCCCGGCGGTCCAGGTCCGGTAGCGGCCGGACGGCTCCGCCGCCGCGGCCGCCGCGCGCTCGGCCGGGGTCGGGGCGCGGGTCAGCTCGGCGGTCAGCCGCACCCCGGCGACGGCGAGGACCGTCGCGCACGCCAGGGCCGCGACCAGCGCGGCCGTTCTGCGGGAGACGCTCCGTCCGCCCGGTTCCGGCTCGCCGTCCGGGGCGGAGATCTCGGCGCGCGACACCAGCGGAGCGTAGCCCAAGGCGGGTCAGGACGGGGCGGCGGGCGGCCGCCCGGGGTGGCGCCGCCGGAACGCGACCGCGAGCGCGATCCCCCCGGCCGTCCCGCCGAGCCCGATGAGCACGATCACGATGATCAGCGGGCGGACCCAGAAGGGCCGCTCGATGACCTCCACCGGGCCGGGGTCCTCCTTCCCGAACCGCTGCCCGGCGGGCTTGGCCTGCGCCGGGCCGGGCGACGCCGTGGCCAGCGAGTCCGCCGCGGACAGGGCGCGGGCCGCGTGCACCTCCCCGAACCCGACGTTCGGGTCGTAGCCGCCCGACGGGCCGTGCCGGGTGCTCTGGATCAGCGCCTGGGCGACCAGCGCGGGCGCCATCCGGGGGTGCTTCGCGCGGATCAGCGCCGCGATCCCGGCGACGATCGCGCTGGCGTCGCTGGTGCCGGAGCTCGCGAGGTACCGGCCGCCCGGCGCCCCGACGGGCAGGCCCGTGCCCGGCGCCGACAGCAGCACCGAGTAGTTGCGGTTGGAGAACGGCGCGCGGGTGTGGCCGGGCTCGGTCGCCGCGACCGCGATCACGCCCGGGAAGGACGCCGGGTAGAAGTACGGCGCGAACCCGTCGCCGTCCAGCAGCCGGTCCTCGTCGCCGTCGTTGCCGACGGCCGAGACCACCACGACGCCCTTGCCGATGGCGTAGGAGACGGCCTCGCGCTCGGCGGGGTCGTCGTCCCCGCTGCCGAGCGACAGGTTGATGACGTCGGCGCCGTGGTCGGCGGCGTAGCGGATGCCGCGCGCCACCGCGCCGTTCGCGCTGCCCGCAGCCCGGAAGCGGCGGTAGCTGGCGTCCTCCGGCTCGCCGATGGTCCGGACGGCGAGGATGCGCGCCTGCGGGGCCATGCCGATGACCCCGGAGCGGCCGCCGGGGCCGTGCCCCCGCCCGGCGATCAGCGTCGACATCCCGGTGCCGTGGAGCCGCGCGGGCGTCGTCCCGGCGTCGATCGCGGCGAGCATGTTGGGGCCGACGGTGACCTTGCCGCGCAGGTCCGGCTGCGTGGGGTCGACGCCCGAGTCGACGACCCCGACCGTCACCCCGGCGCCCCTGGTCACCTTCCAGGCGGTCTCCATGCCGAGCAGCGCGAGGATGGGACGCTGGGCGTCCCTGACCACGTCCGCGTGCGCGTGGACGGGCATCAGCCAGCTCCCGGCCAGCACCGCCGCTCCCACCGCCGCGGGCAGGCTCCGTCGCCTCGTCCGCTCTCCCCTCCCCCGGGCCCGCCTCAGCATCGCCACTCGGGCAGGTCGCAGTCGGGCAGCGCCTTGGCCGACAGCGCCCGCGCGATCGTGTGGGCGATCTGCGGGGACACCGCGAACGGCTCGCCCGGACGCTCCTTCTTGATCACGGAGGCGGGGCGCCCGTCGGCCTGGCCGGAGGCGGTCAGCACGACGTAGGGGCCGCCGCGGTCGATCGTCCGGTCCTGCCGGGCCTCGTCGGTGAAGCGGGCGGACGCCGTGCCCGGGAACGCGGCGGCGCGCAGGGCGGGGCGGACGGAGCCCGTCCCGTCCGGGCCCTTCGATCCGGGGAGCTCCTTGAAGGCCCGGTCGGCCTTCCACGGGTCGGGGAACGCCACCACGCCGACGGTGACGGCGACGCCCTGCAACTGGTCGACGTAGGTCGCGCGCAGGACGGCCAGGCAGCCGTGCCTGGTGATCGTCGTCGCGATCTCCTCGTCCACGCCCTGGACGCAGCCGGCGTCCGGGACGATCCCCGTCCGGGACGCGTACTCGGTGTGGTTGCCCGTCGGACGGTAGCTGAGCCGGTCGGGGAACACGCGCCTCGCGGGCCACGCCTCCCAGCGCCGCGCGACCTCCTTGTTGGCGGCGATCTGGAGTTCGGCGTTCGTGGGCTCACGTTTGAGGGTCGTCCACGTCCCGAGGAAGGAGATCCCCGTGGCGACGAGGTAGCAGCAGCCGACGACCAGCGCCGCGACCATCCACTGCCGGCCGGTCAGCCCGAGGACCGTCGGCGGCCCGCCCGTGCCCGCCGGTCGCGGCGGCGCGCCGAACGGGCGCGCGGGCGGACCGGGTGGTCCGGGCGGGCGGAGGCCGCCGGGCATGCCGGGCGGGTGCGGGGACCGCGGCGGGGGCGGCTGCTGGGAGGGGGGCAGGAATGCCACAACAGCCAAGATTAACGGCGCTTCACGACATTCCGCCTGTCATCCCGCGAAGGCGGCCTGCACTCCTCCGCCGGAGCAACGGAGGAGGCCCCTCCTCGGAGGGGCCCCGGTCCGCACGGTACCGCGGTCAGAGGTCGGGTCCGCGGCTCACTCGACGGAGCGCTTCGCCTCCTTGGCGGCGTCCTTGACCTTCTCGCCGGCCTGCTTGGCGCCGCCGGACGCGCGGTCGCTCTTGCCCTCGGCCTCCAGGTAGGGGTCGCCGGACTGCCGCCCGGCCTCCTCCTTGCCCCGGCCCTTGGCCTGCTGCGCCTTGTTCTTCAACTTGTCGAGGAAACCCATGGTTCCTCCTCCTGTACGGAGAGTCGTACAACCGGCTATGCCCCCGATAGCCCGGATTATGCGGTCGTCCGGGTGCCGCGGCGCAGCCGCTCCGCCTCCTCGTGGATGAGGGCCTCGGTCTCCAGGAGCTTCGCCTCGGCCTGCTCCGTGCGCATCGCCGCCCGCTGCTCGCGCGGGCTCGGCTTGCGCCGCCTCCCCGCCGTCCGGCGCCCGGCCCGCTCCCCCTTGAGCCTCTTCATGAAACCCATGCCCGTCACCTCTCCTCACCCGCGGCCGGTCCGGTCGCCGGCCTCGCGCCCGTACGGTGCCCCTTTTATGGCGATCCATTCCGGTACCGGGTGAGACACGGGCAACCGTCCGGCGGGCGCCTGCCGGGAATGCCGCAGCACATGGCAAGGTTGTGCCCTGGGAGGACGATGACGTCCCGCCGTCCTTCAACGTCGAGCGCCAGCACAGGAGCATTCACCGTGTCGTTGCCACCTCTGGTCGAGCCCGCCCCGGAGCTCACCCGCGACGAGGTCAACCGCTACTCGCGGCACCTGATCATTCCCGACGTGGGCATGGCCGGGCAGAAGCGCCTCAAGAACGCCAAGGTCCTGGTCGTCGGCGCGGGCGGCCTCGGCTCCCCCGCCCTGCTCTACCTGGCCGCCGCCGGGGTGGGCACCCTCGGCGTCATCGACTTCGACGTCGTGGACGAGTCCAACCTGCAGCGGCAGATCATCCACCGGCAGTCCTCGCTCGGCAAGCCCAAGGTCGAGTCGGCCGCCGAGACCGTCCGTGAGATCAACCCGCTGATCGACGTGGTGGTGCACGACACCGCGCTCGACCGCGACAACATCATGGACATCTTCTCCGGCTACGACCTGATCGTGGACGGCACCGACAACTTCGCCACCCGCTACATGGTGAACGACGCCGCCGTTCTGCTGGGCAAGCCGTACGTGTGGGGCTCGATCTACCGGTTCGACGGCCAGGCGTCGGTGTTCTGGGCCGAGCACGGCCCCTGCTACCGCTGCCTCTACCCCGAGCCGCCGCCGCCCGGCATGGTGCCCTCCTGCGCCGAGGGCGGGGTGCTCGGCGTGCTGTGCGCGTCGATCGGCTCCATCCAGGTGAACGAGGCCATCAAGCTGCTGACCGGCATCGGCGAGCCGCTCGTCGGCCGGCTGATGGTCTACGACGCCCTGGAGATGACCTACCGCTCGGTCAAGGTCCGCAAGGACCCCGAGTGCCCGCTGTGCGGCAAGAACCCGACGCAGACCGAGCTGCTGGAGGACTACGAGGCGTTCTGCGGCGCGGTCTCCGACGAGGCCGCCGAGGCGGTCCGGGACTCCACGATCTCCGTGCACGACCTCAAGGCCATGCAGGACCGCGCCGATGACATCTTCCTGGTGGACGTCCGCGAGCCCAACGAGTACGAGATCGTCGCGATCCCGGGCGCCACGCTCATCCCCAAGGGCGAGTTCCTGAACGGCTCCGCCCTGGAGCGCCTGCCGCAGGACAAGAAGATCGTCCTGCACTGCAAGTCGGGCGTCCGCTCCGCCGAGGCCCTCGCCGTCGTGAAGAACGCCGGCTTCGGCGACGCCGTCCACGTCGGCGGCGGCGTCCTGGCCTGGGTCAACCAGATCGACCCCAGCCTCCCGTCCTACTGACGCCCGCCGGAAGGCCCCCGAACCCGTCCCGGGTCCGGGGGCCTTCCGCTGTCCGGGCCCCGTCCGGCACCGCCGCCGGAAAAGCCGCGGTCCAGATCTTGACCGCGTGATCGCCGGTATTTAGTTTGGATCACGATCAAAACCCGGCGAAGGGACGCGACCGTGATACGACGGCGCAGGAACCAACGGAGACGGCGGGCCGCGTTGGCCGGGGTGGTGGGCGTACTGCTCACCCTCGGCGTGCTGCCGGGGGGCATCGCGTCGGCGGAGGCGGCGCCCCTCGGCCGTCCGGCCTTCGACGTCCGGCCGGCCCGCGACGCGATCGGCCGGCTGGTGGGGGCGCGGTACGCGGCCCAGGTGAGCCTGGCGACCATGCCCGGCACCGGCGGCAAGGACACCTTCCGGGTCTCCGCCCGGCAGCGCCGGCTGGTCATCGCGGGCAGCAGCACGCCGGCGCTGCTGATGGGCTTCAACTGGTACCTCAAGCACACGGCCAAGGCCGACATCTCGTGGACCGGCGACCAGCTCGACCTTCCGAGGCGGCTCCCCCTGCCGGCGCAGCCGATCGAGAGGTCGTCCGCCGTCAAGCACCGGTTCGCCGGGAACGACACCGAGGACGGGTACTCCGGGCCGTACCGGACGTTCGAGGACTGGGAACGGCTCATCGACGTCTACGCCCTTCACGGCGTCAACGAGATGTTCATGCCAGTCGGCACCGAGGCCGTGTACTACGAGACGCTGAAGTCGTACGGCTACTCGGCGGACGAGCTGCGCGGGTGGATCCCGGGCGCCGGCTACCAGCCGTGGTGGCTGCTCCAGAACATGTCCAACTTCACCTCGCCGGTCAGCGAGGACCAGATCCGCGCCCGCGCGGAGCTCGGCCGCAGGATCGCCGACCGGATGCGGCGGCTGGGCATCACGCCGGTGCTCCCGGGCTACTTCGGCACCGTCCCGGCCGGTTTCGCCACCCGCAACCCCGGCGCGGTGACCGTGCCGCAGGGCACCTGGGAGGGCATCGCCCGGCCCGACTGGCTGGCGCCGACGAACCCGGTGTTCGCCCAGGTCGCCGAGCGGTTCTACGGGGTCCAGGACCGGCTGCTCGGCCGATCGACGATGTACAAGATGGACCTGCTGCACGAGGGCGGGAAGGCCGGCTCCATCCCCGTGGGCCAGGCTTCGGTCGCCGTCCAGGCCGCGCTGGAGAAGGCGCACCCGGGAGCGACCTGGGTGATCCTCGGCTGGCAGAGCAACCCGCGCCCCGAGACCATGGCCGCCGTCGACCGGAGCAGGATGCTCGTGGTGGACGGCCTGTCCGACCGGGCGCTCAAGGTCGACCGCGACGCCGACTGGAAGGGCGCGCCGTACGCCTTCGGATCGATCTGGAACTTCGGCGGCAACTCCACCGTCGGCGCGCCGATCAAGGCATGGAACGAGCGGTTCTGGGACTGGCGGGCACGGCCGGGAGGCGCCCTGGACGGCATCGCGATCATGCCGGAGGCGAGCTACAACAACCCGGTCGCGGTCGAGTTCCTCGCCGAGCTGCCCTGGCATGACGGCCCCGTCGACCTCCACCGGTGGTTCGACGAGTACGCCGACGCCCGCTACGGGGGCGTCGACCCGCAGGCCCGCGCCGCCTGGCGGGTGCTGGCCGGCACCGCGTACGCGATCCCCCCGACCGGCGGCCGCTCGTCCGGGCACGGCGGGCTCTTCGCCGCGGAACCGAACCTGGCGACGACCAGGCCGCACCGGTGGGCGCAGGCCGCGTTCGCCTACGACCCCGCCGCGTTCGCCCGGGCCCTGCCCGCGCTGCTGGCCGTCCGCCCGTCGCTGCGGCGCGGCGACGCCTACCGCTACGACCTGGTGGAGGTGGCCCGCGCGGCGGCCGACGACCGGTCCCGGACCCTGCTGCCGCAGATCAACGCCGCCTACCAGGCCCGCGACCTCGCCGAGTTCTCCCGGCTGGCCGGCGTCTGGACCGGTTACGTCAGGGCCCTCGACGACCTCACCGGCACCGACCGGTTCCACATGGTCGGGCCGTGGCTCCAGCGTGCGCGGCAGGCGGCCGCGAACCCCCGGGAGGCCGCGCAGCTGGAGTACGAGGCGCGCAAGCTGATCACGTCGTGGGGCGACCGCGACTCCGACCTGCACGACTACGCCTACCGCGAGTGGTCCGGCGTGCTGCGCGACTACTACGCGCCGCGATGGGAGCGGCTGTTCGACGGGCTGAAGACCGAGCTGCGCACCGGCACGACCGCGCCGCCGGTCGACTGGTACGCCATGGCCGACGCGTGGGCGAAGGACCGCGGCGAGTACCGGACGAGGCCGGTCGGCGACACCCACACCGAGGCGTCCCGGATGCTCCAGCGGCTCAGCGGCGACGTCTACGACCTGCGGCTGTCGCTGCGCCCGCAGGGGTCCGTCTCCGGCTCCGCCGTGGTAGCCGCCTCGGTGACCAACACCAACCTCTTCGCGCCGATGAGCGGGCTGACCTTCGACGTCGCCGCGCCCGCGGGCGTGCAAGCCCGTCCCGCCGGTCCCGAGCAGGGGGAGATCGATCCCGGCGCCACGCTGGAGCGGTCGTGGACGCTGCACCGCACCGGCGACCTCCCGGACGGGACGACGCAGGTCACGGTGCAGGTCACGGTCGGGTTCGACCAGGCCGGCCGGCACGTGGTCCGCAAGGCGGCCGCCGTGCTGCCGGTGGCCGCGGACGGCCGCGTCCAGCTCAGCGACCTGCCGTTCTCCTACGCGCGCAACCACGACGGCATCTACCCGGTGGCCCGCGACACCGTGACGCCCGCCACCCCCGAGGGCGACGGCAAGCCCATCCGCCTGGACGGGACCGCCTACAGCAAGGGCCTCGGGACGAACGCGAACGCCGACGTGCGCGTGGAACTGAACCGCGGCTGCCAGAGGTTCACGACCGTCGTCGGGATCGACGACGCGATGAACCACGCGGCCGACGGCGACGTGGTCGTCCGGGTCTTCGGCGACGGCCGGCTGCTGCACGAGTCCGGCGTGCTGCGCAGCGGGCTCGCGACCTCCGGAGCGGAGGCGGTCCGGCTCGACGTCGACGTGACGGGCGTCCAGCAGCTGCGTCTCCAGGTCGACCAGTACGACGCGAACCGCTGGTTCGACGCCGTCTCGTTCGGCGTGCCGACCCTCGCCTGCACCTCGCCGCCGCCGGCCCGGTGAGCCGTCCCCGGGCCCGTGTCCGCAGGCGGACGGGCGGGCCCGGGGACTTCGCCGATCCCTATACCCTCCAACCAACAGGGGGCGGCACGGCGCGGCGGCGCCGCGGCGCGCGGGGAAGGCGAGGATGAGCAGGCCCGTCCGGATCACCGAGAAGGCGACTCCCGCCGTCCTGCGCGAGCGCAACACCGAGCTCGTCCTGCAGAGCGTGCTGGCGGGCGGCGGCACCGTGTCCCGCGCCGACATCGCCCGGTCCACGGGCCTGGCCCGCGCGGTCGTTTCGCAGATCATGGAGAGCCTGGTCTCGCGGCGGCTGGTGGTCGAGGAGGCCGCCAGGCCGAACGGGCGCGGCAAGCCGGCCACGCTGCTGCGGATCGACACCGGCCGGCACTGCCTGCTCATGGCCGACGTCCGCCCCACCGAGGTGCTGGGCGGCGTCGTCGGGCTGGACGGCGCGATCGGCGCGACGGCGCGCACGGCACTGCCCGCCCGGCCGGGCGGCGCGGACGTGGTGGCCGCCCTCGTCCCGATGCTCATGACCCTGGCCCGCGACGACGGGCGCGCGGTGCTGTCCGCCGGGGTCGCCGTCCCCGGCATCGTCTCCCCCGGGCAGCGCGTCATCGAGGCGCTGCAGCTGCGCTGGAAGGACGTCGACCTGGCCGGTCCGCTGGCCGGCGCGCTCGGGCACGAGGTCGTGCTCGTCAACGACGCGACCGCCGTGGGGATGTCCGAACTGTCGGTGCAGAGCCGGGCCGGTGACAGCGTGATCGTGCTGCACGTCGCCGGCGGCATCGGGTCGGCGGTCCTGCTCGACGGCCGCGTCCACCTCGGCGAGCGGCAGCGCGCGGGCGAGGTCGGCCACATCGACGTCGGCGTCAGCGACCGCCGGTGCGAGTGCGGCAGGCGAGGGTGCCTGGAGACGGTGGCGAGCCTGCCGGCCGTCCTCGACGGAGCCCGCGTCGAGCAGTTGGACGCCGTCTCCTCGCCGGGTGACGCGCCCGCGACACCGGAGCTCGACGCGCTCGCGGCACGGGTCGACTACGCGGGGAAGAGCCTCGCCGCCCTGCTCTGCGTCCAGGCCGCGATCCTCGACATCGGGGACGTCGTGATCGACGGACCGATCCGCCGGGCGGGCGAGCGCCTGCTCGACGCCATCGAGCGGGAACTGGCCGTGCGGCTGCCGCCGAGCGACGTCCGCCGTCCGCGCTTCTCCACGATGGCGGAGCACAGCATCATGCACGGCGCCGCCGCGACCGCCATGCACCACCGGCTCGGCGTCATCTGGCACAGCGCCTGAACCGGGGTCATCCCCTGACCGGCGCGTAGGTCAGGCCGAGCTCGACGGTCACCTCGCGCAGCATCAGCTCGAACATCGGCGCGGCGTCGCTCAGCGCGAACTCCAGGTGGCCGAAGACCTCCAGGCTGACGCCGCCCTGGAGCCTGATCCAGCACTTGAGGAACTGCTGGATCACCCCGAGCGGCAGGCCGATGCCGAGCACGTCGTCGCGGTAGCGGCGCAGCTCCTCGCGCAGGCCGGGGTCGATCTCCTCCTCGGCCATCACCGGGAACGGCTGCTTCCTCCACAGCTCCAGGAACAGGGACATGAACGTCCAGCCGAACTGGCGGGCGCACTCCTCGGCGAAGTCGACCTCCTCCTGGTGCGCGGCGCCGCGCACGGGCGTGCCGAACAGCAGCGAGTACTCGCGGGGATGCGCCAGCGCCCAGAGGCGGAACTGGCGGGCCACCGTCATGAACTTGCCGCTCATGTCGCCGCTCGGCACGTCCTCCATGGCCGCGTGCAGGTCGCCGGTCAGCTCGGTGAACAGGTCGCCGACCAGGTGCCGCAGCAGCTCGCCGTGGCTGCCGAAGTAGCGGTAGAGCGCGGGGGCGGTCATGCCCATCTCGCGGGCGATGGCGCGCAGCGTCACCGCGTCGGGGCCCTCCTCCACGAGGATCCGCCGGGCGGTTTCGGTGATCTCTTTGACCGTCGCCGCCCGCTGACGGTCGCGACGCGATGCCACCTCGCCCCCCTCTCTGCCGGGTGCCCGGCCGCCTCTCCGGCCGCCCTCGCATGATTCCGCAAAAACACCCTTGACGACAGCTAACACCGTATGCGAAGTTAACGCTGTTCTCAGTTTACGGCGTTCACTGAAATTACTCAAGGTTACGGAGTTGGGGGAGAAGCGTCATGTTCGATCGATGGGGCAGGTGGGTCCACCGGCGCAGGAGGTGGGTCCTCGCCGCCGCCGGCGCGTTCCTGGTGTTCGCCGCGGTGTGGGGCACGGGCGTCTTCGGCGCGCTGACCTCCGCCGGCGGCTTCGACACGCCGGGCAGCCAGAGCGCGACGGCGGAGCGGATCGCCGAACGCGACCTCGGCCGGGGCGCGGCCGACGTCGTGGTCCTCTACCAGGGCGGGACGACGGTCGACGACCCGTCCTACCGGGCGTCGGTGGAACGCGCGCTGGCCGCGCTGCCGCCGGGCAAGGTCGCCAAGACCAGCACGTACTGGACGACCCACGCGCCGCAGTTCGTCAGCGGCGACCGCAAGGCGACCTACGCCGTCCTGCAGCTCGCCGGCTCCGACGAGGCCGCCAGGGAGGACGCCTACAAGGCGATCCGGGACGACCTCACCGAGGTCGGCGGCGGGCTCACCGCGAAGGTCGGCGGGGCGGTCGGCACCGAGGTCGCGATCAACGAGCGCGTCTCGTCCGACATCGGCCGGGCCGAGGGCATGGCGATGCCGGTGCTGCTGGTGCTGCTGGTGCTGATCTTCGGCGGGCTGGTCTCGGCGAGCCTGCCGCTGCTGGTCGGCGGCCTGGCCATCCTCGGCTCGTTCACCGCCCTGCACGCGCTGGCCTACGTCACCGACGTGTCGATCTTCGCGGTCAACATCACCACCTTCCTCGGGCTCGGCCTCGCGATCGACTACGGCCTGTTCATGGTCAGCCGGTTCCGCGAGGAGATCGGCCGGGACGGCGCCTCCGCCGAGGACGCGCTGGCCGCCACGATGGCCACGGCCGGGCGCACCGTGGCGGTCTCCGGCGTCACGGTCGCCGTGTCGCTGTCCGGGCTGCTGCTGTTCGACCAGAACTTCCTCGTCTCGATGGGCTACGGCGGCATCGCGACCGTGCTGGTGTGCATGGCCGGGGCGCTGACCGTGCTGCCCGCGCTGATGGCCGTCCTCGGCCCGAAGGTGAACGCGCTGCCGATCCGGCGGCGCCGGGCGCCCGCCGCCCGGTCCGACGGCTGGTGGGGACGGGTCGCGCGCAGCGTGATGCGCCGCCCGGTCGTCTACATGGTCGCGACCGTGGCGCTGCTCCTCGCGCTCGGCGCGCCGTTCCTGCGCATCAACTGGGGCGGGGTGGACGCCAAGGTGCTGCCGGACGGCGCGGACGCGCGGGTCGTCTCCGAGACGCTGGAGTCCCGCTTCCCCCGCAACGCCACCAGCCCGATCGAGGCCGTCGTGACCGGGACGTCCGACCGGGCCGCCGTCCAGGCGTACGGGGCCCGCCTGGACGCGCTGCCCGGCGTCACGGACGCGACCGTGACCGGCGCCGGCGGGACGACGACCCGGATCGCGCTGCGCTACGACGCCGACCCGAACTCCGGCGCCGCCCGCGACCTCGTCCAGCGGGTCCGCGACGTCCCGCCCCCGCCCGGCGCGCGCGCCTACGTCGGCGGCGAGACGGCCGACGTGGTCGACCAGGTCGACAGCATCGGCTCGACCCTGCCCTGGCTTGCCGTGCTCGTCGGCGGCGCCACGTTCCTCCTGCTGTTCCTGGCGTTCGGGTCGGTGCTGCTGCCGCTGAAGGCGATCGTCATGAACATGCTGTCGCTGTCGGCCACCTTCGGCGCGGTCGTGCTGGTCTTCCAGGACGGCCACCTGTCCGGGCCGCTCGGCTTCACCGCGACCGGCGCCATCTCCCCCGCGATGCCGATCCTCATGCTGGCGATGCTGTTCGGGATCTCGATGGACTACGAGGTGTTCCTGCTGTCGCGGGTCCGCGAGCAGTACGACCTGACCGGCTCCAACACCGCGGCCGTCGCCGCCGGGGTGCAGCGCACCGGCGCCATCATCACCAGCGCGGCGGTGCTGTTCATCGTCGTGATCGGCGCGTTCGCGACGTCCGGCATCACGTTCATCAAGATGACCGGCGTCGGGATGGCCGTGGCGATCCTGCTGGACGCGACGGTCGTCCGGGCGCTGCTCGTGCCCGCCACGATGCGGCTGCTCGGCCGCGCGAACTGGTGGGCGCCCGGCCCGCTCGCCAGGCTCTACGGCCGGTACGGGATCCGGGAGGGCGACGCCCCGGCCGCGCCCCCCTCGCGGCTGGAGCCCGTGGGCTGACGACCCGCCCCGGTGGCCGGCACCCCGAAGTGCCGGCCACCAATCGTCCCGAACCGCTTGTGGTCTCCTTCACCCGGCGCAAGACTGAACGCCATTCCACCGGCCGCACCCTCGCGTGACGCATTCCGCGACGGCCACGCCCGGCGGATCCCCGAACCCTTCCCGTGCCGGGATGTTCCTTTGGAGGCACCATGTCCGTGCTGATGGCCACCGAGGCCGACACCGCGCTCGCGCACCTGGAGCGGCTCACCGACGCCCTGCGCTCCGCCGGCTGGGCCGTCGAGGTCTCCGCGCCCGCCGACCGCCGCCCGACCGCGCACATCGCCGACCCCCGCCTCCCGCGGGTGAACGAGAGCGTCATCGCGGTGCGGGAACGTTCCGGCGACGGCTGGTCCTACTGCTACGGCTGGGGCGAGCGGATCGCGCCGTGCGCCGACCCGTCCGCCGCTGCCGCCGCCGTCGGCCGGGTCCTCGCCGCCCGTCGCGACAACTGAACCGCCCGGCGCACGCGGCCGTCCTCCCACCGATCGGGGGGATGCCGTTCTCCGCTCCGGGGGCATGCTCATGAGCCACCGAGCCCGGACGCCGCCGCCACGCACGCGGCGTCCGGCGCCCCGCACCACGGAGAGGAAGCGCCATGCGAACGCCCGTCCGCGCCCCCGTCCTGTTCGCCGCGTCCGCGCTCGCGGCGTCCGGTGCCGCACTGGTACCGCTCGCCACCCCGGCCCTCGCCCGCCCGAGGCCGCACGCGATCGTCGTGCGCGGGCCGGACGCCGTCCACGACCAGGCCTTCCGGAACGCGAAGACCAAGGTCGCCGTCGTCCGTGACCGCCACCGGACCTGGGTCTCACTGCGGGTGTGGGGAATGCCGCGCGAGGCGGCCGGACGGACGTTCGGCGCCCACGTCCACGTGAACAGGTGCGGGCCGAAGCCCGGGGACGCCGGTCCGCACCACCACAAACCCGACGCGGCGCCCGGGACGCCGATGCCCGAGATGGAGGTCTGGCTCGACGTCACCGTCCGGCCCGACGGGCGCGGCCACTCCCGCGCCTCCGTGCCGTGGCGGGTCGCGGAGAAGGCCGCGGGATCGCTCGTCGTGCACGCCAAGCCCACCGACCCGAAGACCGGCGACGCGGGCGCACGGCTGATCTGCACCACCGTCCCGTTCTGAGCCGTCCGTTCTCAGCCGTCCCGTCCGCGAGCCGTCCCGACCCTGCCGCCGGCCGGTCCGGCGGCAGGGTCACGCCGACTTGCGGCCGCGGCTCTTGGCCGGCTCCTTCTTCGCGCCCGACTTCGACGGCGCGGACTTGCGCGCGGCGGGCTTCTTCGCCGGCGCCCCCTTGCCGGACGCCGCCTTCCCCGCCTTCTCTCCGCGGCCCTTCTTCGCCGCCTCGACGCTGGCGCGCAGCGCGCTGAGCAGGTCCGCGGCGGGCTCCTCCTCGCCCTCCTCGGCGGGCCGCGCCACCTCCCGCCCCTCGACCTTGGCGTCGATCACCGCCTGGAGCGCCTCCCGGTAGGCGTCCTTGTACTCGCCCGGGTCGAAGTCGCCCTCCATCGACTCGATCAGCGACGTCGCCATCGACAGCTCCTGCTTGCGGACCTCGATGTCCTCCTCCAGGAAGGGGAACTCGGGCGCGCGGACCTCGTCCGGCCACAGCATGGTCTCCAGGACGAACACGCCCTCGCGGACCCGCAGCGTCGCGAGCGACTCGCGCTGCCGCAGCGCCACCTTGACGATCGCGACCTGGCCGGAGGTCTCCAGCGCGTCCCGCAGCAGCACGTACGGCTTGGCGCCCTGCGCGTCGGGCTCAAGGTAGTAGGACTTCGCGAAGAAGATCGGGTCGACCTCCTCGCGCTCCACGAACTGCAGGACGTCGATCCGGCGGCTGGACGACAGCGGCAGGTCGGCGAAGTCCTCGTCGGTGAGGATGACCATCTCGCCGCTCGGCAGCTCGTAGCCCTTGGCGATGTCGGAGTAGGGCACCTCCTCGCCGTCGACCGTGCACACCCGCTTGTACTTGATGCGCCCCCCGTCCTCCCGGTGCACCTGGTGGAAGGCGACGTCCCGCTGCTCGGTCGCCGAGTAGAGCTTCACCGGTATGGTCACCAGCCCGAAGGAGATCGCGCCCTTCCAGATACTGCGCATGATCCGTCCTTACCCAGCACGTTCCTGCCCCTAGCGTCGCAACGTCGTTCGATTTGCGCCAGAAGGGCGTCGTGATCCTTTCCCCGTGCGGCGGGACGGGGTAAGACGGCGGTATGACCATGCCGTGGCCCGTCGAGCCGATGATGGCCTCCACCGGAGACCTCCCCACCGACGGCGGGAAGTGGGGCCTGGAGCTGAAATGGGACGGCGTGCGCGTCCTGTCGCACGTCTCCGCCGACGGCGTCCGCGCCGCCGGGCGGCGGGGCGGCGAGGTGACGAGCCGCTACCCCGAGCTGTCCGCACTCGCCGACCTACTCCCCGACCACGACGTCGTCCTGGACGGCGAGGTCGTCGCCTTCCAGGAGGGACGCCCCAGCTTCGAACGCCTCCAGCGCCGGATGCACGTCCAGCGCCCCGACCCCCGACTGATCCGCGAGGTGCCCGTCCGCTACGTGGTCTTCGACGTCCTCTTCCTGGACGGGCACGTGCTGTACGACGTCCCCTACGCCGACCGGCGCTCGCTGCTGGCGGAGCTGGACCTCGCCGGCACCGGCCCCGTGGAGGTGCCCCCGTACCTGCACGGCGGTGACCGGCTCCAAGTGGAGGAACTGCTCGCCTTCACCCGAGAGCAGCAGATGGAGGGACTGCTCGCCAAACGCCTCGACTCGCCGTACCGCCCCGGGCGACGCGTCGACTTCTGGCGCAAGGTGAAGAACTTCATGACGCGCGAGGTCGTCATCTGCGGATGGAAGCCCGGAAAGGGCCGGCGCGAAGGCGGCGTGGGTTCGCTACTGCTAGGCGAGTACGACGTGAAGGGGCTGCTGGGTTTCGTCGGGCACGTCGGCACCGGTTTCAGCGACCGCGTACTGGACGAGCTGTACGAGACGCTGTGGCCGCTGCGCCGTCCGACGAGCCCCTACGACGAGCCCGTTCCGCGCGAGTTCGCCCGCGACGCCCAATGGGTTGAGCCCCGGCTCGTCGGGGAGGTCGCCTACAGCGCCCGGACCAGGGACGGCCGCCTCCGCTTCCCGTCCTGGCGGGGCCTGCGTGACGACAAGGACCCCCTGGAGGTCACGAGTGAGCAGTAAGAAGACCGCCGTCGACGTGGACGGCCGTCAGCTCTCCCTCTCCAACCTCGACAAGAACATGTACCCGGAGTTCACCAAGGGCGAGGTCATCGACTACTACGCCCGCGTCGCCCCGGTCATGCTCCCCCACCTGCGGGACCGCGCCGCGACCCGCATCCGCTGGCCGGACGGCGTCGACGGCGGCAAGTTCTTCGAGAAGAACGCGCCCTCCCACACCCCCGGCTGGGTCCGCACGGCGACGATCCCCACCCCCGGCAGCTCCAAGGGCCGCGACACCCTCGACTTCGTCGTCGTCGACGACCTGCCCACGCTCGTGTGGTGCGCGAACCTCGCCGCGCTGGAACTGCACGTCCCGCAGTGGAAGGTCGGGCCGCGCGGCAAGGTGCACACCCCAGACCTGGTGGTCTTCGACCTCGACCCGGGGCCGCCCGCCACGATCGTGGAAGCGTGCGAGGTCGCCGCCCTGCTCCGCGACGTCCTCGCCGAGGACGGCCTGGAGTCCTACCCGAAGACGAGCGGCAAGAAGGGCCTGCACCTCTACGTCCCCATCGAGGAGCCGAAAGAGGCCGAGCGGACGTCCGAGTACGCCAAGACCGCCGCGCAGCGCCTGGCCGACGAGAACCCGAAGCTGGTCGTCGCGAAGATGGAGCGGCGGCTGCGCAAGGGCAAGGTCTTCGTCGACTGGAGCCAGAACAACCCGGCCAAGACGACCGTCGCGCCCTACTCGCTGCGCGCCGGGGACCGCCCCTCGGTCTCGACGCCCATCACCTGGGACGAACTGGAGTCGTGCGGGGACCCCGCCGATCTCGTCTTCGGCCCGGAGGACGTCCTCGCCCGGGTGGACGAGCACGGCGACCTCCTGGAACCGCTTCTGAAGGACCACCGGCCGCTGCCCTGAGCGACTTCGGCGATCTCGCGTGCCCTATGTGTTCGAATCGGCACTCTCCGGGACCGCGTTCCGTCACCATGGTGCGTGGGGACACCACGGGTGGAAGGAAGAAACCGTTGTCGCACAACCATCACTACGATGCCGTGGTGCTGGGCGGGGGGACCGCGGGGGAGCTGGTCGCGACCGGCCTCGCCCGCGCGGGAAGGGACGTGGCGCTCGTCGAGAACCGCCTCGTCGGCGGGGAGTCGCCGTACTTCGCGTGCGTCCCGTCCAAGTCGCTGCTGCTGTCGGCGCGCCGCGGCGAGACCTGGGAGATGGCCCTCGCCCGCCGGGACGGCCTGGCCGGCAACCGGGGCGACGACCCCGCCGTCGCGCGGATGGCCGAGGACGGCGTGACCGTCCTGCGCGGCAGGGGGCAGGTCCTCGACCGCGGCCGGATCGAGGTTGACGGCGCCGTCCACGGCTTCGGCGACCTCGTCGTGTGCACCGGCAGCGAGCCGGTCATCCCGCCCGTCGAGGGGCTGGCCGACGTGCCGCTGTGGACGAGCGCCGAGGCGCTGTCGGTCCCCGACCTGCCGCGCCGGCTGGTGATCCTCGGCGGCGGCCCGGTCGGCTGCGAGCTGGCGCAGGTGTACGCGGCGTTCGGCTCGCAGGTCGCGGTCGTCGAGGCGTCCGGGCGGCTGCTGACCGCCGAGGCGCCCTTCGCCGGGGAGGTGCTCGCGGACGCCCTGCGCCGGATGGGCGTCGACCTGCGGCTCGGCGCCGCCGTCGCCGACGCCGAGCGCAAGGACGTCGGGCTGCGGCTCTGGCTGACCGACGGCGGGACCCTCGACGCCGACCGCGTCCTCGTCGCCGCCGGGCGCCGCCCCCGCGTGGAGGGCCTCGGGCTGGAGAACCTCGGCATCGATGTCACCCCCGGCCAGGGGATACCCGTGGACGAGACGTGCCGGGTGCCGGCCGGCGCGGGCGGCGTGTGGGCGGCCGGCGACGTCACCGGCGTCGCCCGCACCACGCACGCCGCCCGCTACCAGGCGCAGGTGGCGCTGTCGAACCTGCTCGGGCACCGGCGCGAGGCCGACTACCGCGCCATCCCCCGGGTCGTCTACACGACGCCCACCGTCTACTCGGTGGGTATCTCCCCCAGGCAGGCGGAGGAACTCGGCATAGACATCCTCACCGCCGGGTACGACCTCGCCGCGACGGCCCGGGCGGCGGTCGAGGCCGACGAGCGCGGCCGGGTGGAGCTGTACGCCGACCCCACCCGCGGACTGCTGGTCGGCGCCGCCGCCGCCGGACTCCACGCCGAGGAGTGGATGAGCGAGATCGCCCTGGCCATCCGCGCGGAGACGCCGCTGAGCCTGCTGGCCGACGTCGTCCACGCGTTCCCGACCCACGGCGAGTCCGTCGAGGCGCCGCTGCGGGAACTGGCCGGACGGCTGTGAACCCCGAGACGGCCGCATCCCTGAGGCGGCCGTGAACCTGGAGGAGGACCCCGGATGAGCGAGACCGACGACCTGGAACAGCCCGCGCCCGACGACGCCAACGAGGCCGACGCGGCCGAGCAGCGCACCGCCCTCGGCGACGAGGAGCGCGTGGAGCGCGGTCCCATCCCGGACGACGCGAACGAGGCCGACGCCGCCGAGCAGCGGCGGGAGGTCCGGCTGGACGAGGACGACTACCGGTGACCCGCCTTGGCCCCCGGCACAGGAAGGAAGGTTGCCAGAAGATCGGGGCGGGACCGCTCCCGGTTCCGGCGGGAATACACTGACCTGCGCGATGCGACGACGGCGGGCGGTGCCCGTGACCAACGGAGTTACTCGCGCGTAGGATGATGAGATTGTTTCCCGGTGACGGACGACCCCCATCCGTCCCCACGATTCGGTGATCGGAGAGTGTGGTGACCGCGACCCCGGACGCCCGCCCCCGTGGCACGAGGCTGCCGCGACTGGCGCGCCGCAAGCAGCTGCTCGGCGCGGCCCAGGAGGTGTTCGTCGCGCAGGGGTACCACGCCGCGGCGATGGACGAGATCGCCGAGCGCGCGGGCGTCAGCAAGCCCGTGCTGTACCAGCACTTCCCGGGCAAGCTGGAGCTGTACCTGGCGCTGCTGGACGAGCACGCCGAGGCCCTGGTGAAGATCGTCCGTGAGGCGCTGGAGTCCACCACGGACAACAAGCTGCGCGTGCAGGCGAGCATGCAGGCCTTCTACGACTTCGTGGCGGGCGACGGCGAGGCCTACCGGCTCGTCTTCGAGTCCGACCTGCGCAACGTCGCGCCCGTCCGGGCCCGCGTCGACCGCGCCAACCAGCAGTGCGCCGAGATGATCGCCCAGGTCATCGCCGAGGACACCAACGCCCCCGCCGAGGAGGCGCACCTGCTCGGCATGGGCCTGGTCGGCATGGCCGAGGTCAGCGCCCGCTTCTGGCTCTCCCAGCACCGGGCGATCCCCAAGGACACCGCGGAGAAGATCATCGCCCGGCTGGCGTGGCGCGGCATCTCCGGCTTCCCTCGCACCACCGACCAGAGCTGACGCCGCGGGCGCGGCGCGACCGGCGTCTGAGGGCCCGGACCGGCGCCGCGGGCCCGAATCTGCGCCGTCCCCCCGCGGCAGGGGCACGTTCACCCTCGGCACAACCGTGCGGCGGCACCGCGCGGTGATCTCCGTGCGACCATCGGAGGCGGGCCCGCCGGCGGTCGGCGGGACCGACGACGGGAGGCATCGCGTGCAGGTTCGCATCGGGGTCCAGAACGTGGCCAAGGAACTGGTGGTCGACACCGACCAGACGGCCGACGAGGTCCAGAACGCGCTCGGGGCGGCGCTCGCCGACCCGCACGGCGTGCTGGTGCTGAAGGACCGCCGCGCCGGCCGGGTCGTCGTCCCCGGGGCCCGCGTCGGTTACCTGGAGATCGCCGAGGACGAGCAGCGCAGCGTGGGCTTCGGCACGCAGTACACCTGAGCCGCGCGCGGCGCGCCACGCGCCCCCGCACGCCTGGGACAGGCCGTCCACCTGCGGCTTTACCTCGCTCCCCGCGCGTCTTGACGTGATTTTTGTTTCAACCTTGCAGGAGGGGCATACCGATCACCGACCTCGGGCGACCGGCCCACGGAAAGGATGGTTGATCGACATGCTCACGACGATCCTCTGGTTCATCGTCGTCGGTGCCGTCATCGGTGCACTCGCGCGGCTGGTCGTGCCGGGCCGCAACCCGATCGGCATCCTGCTCACGATCCTCGTCGGCATCGCCGGCGCGATCCTCGGCGGCGTCGTCGCGGACGCGCTGGGGGCGGGGATGCTCGTCGCCTTCGTCTTCGCGGTGGTGATCGCCGCGCTGGGCGTGGCGGCGCTCACCACGATGAACACCCGCGGCCGCGGCCGCGGCCACGGCTGGCGGACCCGCCGCCGGAGCTACTGACCCCCGGCACCACCCCGGCGCAGGCCCCCGCCCTCCACGGCGGGGGCCTGCGCCGTCGTGAGATGTCCGGATGTGGCCGTCCTCGCCCCGGCTCCGACCGGTCCGGAGGCCCCGCCGCGCCGGGTGCGTAACGCCTGGCGGGCCGGGGACGGAATAGATGAAACCATGGAAACGTTGGGTCGAGTGACCGGCTATTGGTGTAGGCAATCAACGGTCGGTACACTGCGTCGCGGAGTGTGACCGCACGCAGCCACAGTGAGTGACTGCTTTCAACCCCTGACTGCGGTCGCCGGAAGATTTTGAGCAACGGCTGGTCCCTCCCGCGCGAGCGCGCGGCCACAGGAACGGCGGAGACGCCGGTTCGGCGGTTCACGCCGACGAGCCGCGCCGCACCCGGGAGTCGGAGACCCCGCATATTGGAGGCTGAAAGCCCTGACTACCTTTCGTGAACTCGGGGTCGTACCCGAGATAGCAGACGCCCTCGAAGCCGAAGGCATCGTGGAGGCGTTCCCCATCCAGGAGCTCGCCCTGCCGATCGCGCTGGGCGGCCATGACATCATCGGCCAGGCCCGCACGGGCACCGGCAAGACCCTCGCGTTCGGCGCCGCGCTGCTGCAGCGCATCGAGCACGGCGGCCGTGAGCCGCGCGCGCTCGTCGTCGCGCCGACCCGCGAACTGGCCCTTCAGGTCACCGACGACCTGCTGGTCGCCGGCGGCAAGCTCGGCACCCGCGTCCTGTCGGTGTACGGCGGGCGCGCCTACGAGCCCCAGATCGAGGCGCTGCGCGAGGGCGTCGACGTCGTCGTCGGCACCCCGGGCAGGCTCCTCGACCTGGTCAAGCAGAAGTACCTCGACCTGTCCAAGGTCGGCGTGCTGGTGCTGGACGAGGCCGACCGCATGCTCGACCTCGGCTTCCTGCCCGACATCGAGCGGATCATCGACCGGATCCCGGCGCGGCGGCAGACCATGCTGTTCTCGGCGACGATGCCGGGCGAGATCGCCGCGCTGTCGCGCCGGTACCTGACCCGCCCGACCAACGTCCGGGCCGAGTCGCACACCGAGTCCGACGCGACTCCGCAGGTCGTCCAGCACGTCTTCCAGGCCCACCAGATGGACAAGCCGGAGATGCTGGCCCGCCTGCTGCAGGCCGAGGGCCGTGGGCTGACCATGGTCTTCTGCCAGACGAAGCGGGCGTGCGACCGGGTGGCCGCCGACCTCGCGCAGCGCGGCTTCGACGCCGCCGCCGTGCACGGCGACCTCGGGCAGAGCCAGCGCGAGCGGGCGCTGCGCGCGTTCCGCAACGGCAAGATCGGCGTGCTGGTGGCCACCGACGTGGCGGCCCGCGGCCTCGACGTCGACGACGTCACCCACGTCGTGAACTACGAGTGCCCCGACAGCGCCGACACCTACGTGCACCGCATCGGCCGGACCGGCCGCGCGGGCAAGGAGGGCGTCGCCGTCACGCTCGTCGACTGGTCCGACCTCAGCCGGTGGAAGCTGATCAACGGCACGCTCGACCTGCCGTTCGCCGCCCCGGAGGAGACCTACTCCACGTCCCCGCACTTCTTCGAGACCCTCGGCATCCCCGCGGGCACGAAGGGGACGCTGCCCACCGACCAGCGCAACGGCCGCGCCGGGCTGGACGCCGAGAAGCTGGAGGACATCGGCGAGACGGGCAAGGTCCGCAGCCACGACCGCGGCCAGGACCGCGGCCGCGACCAGGACCGGGAGCGGGAGCGTCCCCGGCCGCGCCGCCGCAAGCGCGACCGTGCCCGCACGCGTGCGGGCAAGCCGGTCGAGGCCGCGGCGGGGGAGGCCGAGACCACGGCGGACGACAACGTCGTGGACGCGGTCGCCACCGAGCGCAAGCGCAGCCGGAACCGCCGCCGCACCCGCGCCGGCAAGCCGGCCGCGACCGCGGGCGGCACCGCGGAGGCGTCGCAGACCGCCTGATCGGCGGCGGAACACCCGACCGCGAGACTCGTGTCAGTCCCGCGGTCGCGTTCCGTCCGGGCCTCTCCCCTCGCGCAGCCTGAGGGCGAGGCCCGGATGGTCGGTGACGAGGACGGCGACGCGCGGGTCGCGCAGGAAGCGGCGCATCACGGGCTCGGCGTTGACCGTCCAGATCATGGCGGGGATCCCGGCGCGCCCGCACTGGCGCAGCACGCCGACGCGGGCGAGCCGGTGGTTGAGGGCGACCATGTCGGCGCCCGCCCGCCGGATCAGCCGCAGCGGCGCGAAGTCGTGCGCGGCGCCCCGCTCCCACAGGTTGCGGCCGACCGACAGGGCCGTCCGCACCCCGGGGAAGCTCTTCTTGATCTCCACGAGGGACGTGATCTCGCGGGTCGTCACCACGAAGTTCCCGGTGCCGAACGCCTCCACCGCCAGCGCCACGGTCTCGTGCTCGCAGCCGCGCTCCTTGAGGTCCAGATGCCCCTGCGCCCGGCCCGCGATGATCTTCATGGCGTCGCCGGCGAGCGGGACGGTCCGCACCGCGAGCTCCTGGATCCGCTCGTAGGGGAGCCGGTTCAGCCGGAGTCCGGCGATCTCGGGGTCGTGGTGGACGACGAGCCGGCCGTCACCGGTCCGCCTGACGTCGATCTCCACGTACTCGGCGCCGGACGCGACGGCGTCGCCGAGGCCCGTGAGGCCCGCTTCGTCACGGCGGTGGGCGGAGATGGCAGGCAGCGCGACCACGCTGGCGACGCTACCACCGAAGATTTCTTACCGAAGCCCGCAGGCCCCCATTGACTAAGGTTTCCACCGTGAGTACGCCCCGGTTCGTGAGTCTGCCCCCCGGTGTTCGCCGGACGACCGTCGAGACCTCCCGCGGCCCGTTCGCCGCGCTGGAGGCCCTCCCCGGATCGGGCGTGCCCGACCGCTGTCCCGCCCTCCTCGTCCCCGGCCTCACCGGCAGCAAGGAGGACTTCCTCGCCGTCCTGGAGACCCTGGCCGCGTCCGGGCGCCGCGTCGTCGCGATCGACATGCGCGGCCAGTACGAGTCGCTCGGCCCCGACGACGAGAGCGCCTACACCCGCGCGGCCCTGGGCGCCGACGTCGCGGCCCTGCTGTCGGCGCTGGGCCCGGACCCCGTCCACCTGGTCGGCCACTCGTTCGGCGGCCTGGTGTGCCGCGAGGCCGTCCTCGGCGGGGCCCGTCCCGCGTCCTTCACGCTGATGAGCTCGGGTCCGGCCGCCATCGGCGGCCAGGCCGCCGCGAGGGCCCGCGCCCTGCGCGACGCCATCCCCGAACTCGGCATGGCGCAGATCTGGGAGCTCAGCCTCGAACCCGACTACCTCGGCCGGGGCGTCCAGCGCGAGATCGTCGCCTTCCTCAAGGCCCGCACGCTCGGCAACTCCGAGAAGGGGCTGACCCGCATGGCCGACGAGATCCTCACCGCCCCCGACCGCGTCGACGAGCTGGCCAAGCACTGCGCCGACACCACCCTGCGCGTCCTGGTCATCTACGGCGAGGACGACGACGCCTGGGATCCCCGCGCCCAGGCCGCCATGGCCGAACGCCTCAACGCGCCCAAGGTCGTCATCCCCGGCGCCGCCCACTCCCCCGCGTGGGACGCCCCCGAGACCACCGCCGCCGCCCTCCTCGCCCTCTGGTCCGACACCGAACGCACCCTCAAGTAGCCGCGGCCCGCGGGCGCCCGGCCCGCGGTCAGGCCTTGAAGTAGTGGCCCGCCTCCAGGTCCTCGATGAGCCCGGGGCGGGTCGGGCGCCATCCCAGCAGCTCCCGGGTCAGCGCGCTCGACGCCGGTGCGTCGGCGCCGAGCGGGCCCGCCAGCCAGCCGAAGTGCCCGGCCGCGTCCCCGGCGGCGACGGACTCCGCCGGGACGCCGAGACCGCGCCCGACCGCCTCGGCGACGGCGCGCAGCGGCACGCCCTCGTCGGCGTTCGCGTGCAGCACCGATCCCGCCGGCGCCTTCTCCAGCGCGAGCCGGAAAAGGTGCGCGGCGTCGAGCACGTGCCCGGCGGGCCAGCGGTTGGCCCCGTCCCCGATGTAGCCGGAGACGCCCTTGTCCCGGGCGATGCCGACCACGCTCGCGATGAAGCCCCTGTCCCCTTCGCCGTGCACGGTCGGGGGCAGCCGGACGACGGACGACCGCACCCCGCGCGAGGCGAGCGAGAGTGCCAGCCGGGCGGTGCCGTGCCGCGTCTCCGCCCCGGGCCCCGGCTCGGACGGGTCGCCGCCGGCCCCGTCCCGTTCGGTCGCCACCCGCCCCGGCGCGAGGCCGAGCAGTCCGGAGGCGAGGACGAACGGCCGGTCGGAGCCCGCGAGCGCGTCGCCGAACGCCTCGACGGCGCGCCGGTCCGCGTCGGCGGCGTCCTGGAACCCGCCCGAGAACGCGATGTCGTGCTTGAACGCCAGGTGAACGACGCCGTCCGAGGCCGCGGCGGCGTCGCGCAGGACGTCGAGGTCGTCCAGGGTGCCGCGGCGCACCCCGGCGCCGGCCGCGGTGAGGACGGCGGCGGAGGCGTCCGAGCGGGCGAGCCCGGTGACGCGGTGCCCCGCCGCGAGGAGTTCGGGAACGAGCGCCGAGCCGATCCAGCCGGACGCCCCGGTGACGAAGACGTGCATGGGAGACCTCCCGTTGATCCGCCGGGCACGGTCGTGCCCGGAGAACGCGACCGATGTCAGTCACTGTCATCACCATACACGCGCGATGTCAGTGGCTGTCATCGACTAGGATTCCGGCCATGGGGCGATGGGAGCCGAACGCGTGCGGCCGGCTCGAGCAGGCGGCACTGGAGCTCTACGGCGAGCGCGGCTTCGACGGCACCACCGTCGCGGAGATCGCCGGCCGGGCCGGCCTCACCGAGCGCACGTTCTTCCGGCACTTCGCCGACAAGCGCGAGGTCCTGTTCGCGGGCTCGGCGATGCTCCACGACCTGCTGACCACCGCCGTCGCCGAAGCCCCGGCGACCGCGGCGCCGCTGGAGGCGACGGCCGCGGCGCTGGAGGCCGCCGGCGCCGTCTTCGCGGGACGCCACGACCACTCCCGCCGCCGCCAGGCCGTCATCGACGCCAACGCGGAACTGCGCGAACGCGAGCTGATCAAACTCGCCACCCTGGCCGGGGCGCTCGCCGCGGCGCTGCGCCGCCGCGGCGTCCCCGACCCGGCCGCGGCCCTCGCCGCCGAGGCCGGGATCGCCGTCTTCAAGGTCGCCTTCGAACGCTGGCTCGGCGACGGCGGCCGCGACCTCCCCCACCACATCCGCGAGTCGCTCGACGAGCTGAGGTCCCTCACCGCCGCCGGGTGACCGGCCCGGTCAGTCGAGGCAGAACTCGTTGCCCTCGGGGTCGGCCATCACGATGTGGCCCGCTTCGAGCGGCGGCTTCGGGTCGTGGCGCCGGAGGCGGGCGGCGCCGTGGGAGGCGAGGCGGTCGGCCTCGGCCTCCAGGGCCGCCATCCGCTCGTCGCCGCCGAGGCCCGGCGCGGCCCGCACGTCGAGGTGCACGCGGTTCTTGGCCTGCTTGCCCTCCGGGACGCGCTGGAAGAACAGCCGGGGGCCGGAGCCGCCGGGGTCGACCACCGCCGAGGCGTCGTTGCGGTTCTCCTGCGGCACCCCCATCGCCTCCAGGGCCTCGTCCCATGACGCGAAGCCGCCGGGCGGGTCCTGCAGCCGGTAGCCGAGGGCCTCGGCCCAGAAGGCCGCCAGCGCGGCGGGGTCGGCGCAGTCGAAAGTGATCTGGACGTCGCGGGCCATGTCAGCTCGCCTCCCGGTGAGTGTGCTTATGGAGATCGCGGAGCAGGCACACCTCGGACAGGTGGTGGACCAGCTCCCGGTTGATGTGCAGGACCAACGCTGCCAGGGGACGCTCGGCGTACGGTCCCTCGGCCTCCCCGCACGGGCGGGCGAGGCCGGTCTCGCCGAGCGATTCGACCCCGGCCAGCCACGTCGCGTACTCGGCGTCGAGCTGGGCCAGCGCCTCGCCCGCCGTCGCGGCGTACCCGAACGCCTGGTAGTCGGTGGGCGGGCGCCCGAAGTGCGCGGCGCTGCGCACCGCCAGCACGCCGACGATCACGTGCGCGAGCCGCCACGCGATCGTCGTGAAGGGGGCCGGGTCCGGGGCCGGCATCGCGAAGTCGATGGTCATCGCAGAGCCGGCTCGCCCGGGCGGGCGCACGCTCCAGGAGCCGGGCACCGGCTCCCAGAAGTACTCGTCGTCGGTGAGTCCGCTGATGCGAGGACGCAGCTGGTTGTCCCAGTGCCAGGCGATCTGGTCCCGGAGCAGCGGATTCCAGGTCTCGGTCATGAACCCACTGTCGCCGCAATAGCGGACAGGTACGGTCCGCGTTTCGTGCGACGATGGACGCGTGAGTGTCGAGGCGACGACCGAGCGGGTGCTGCGGCTTCTGGGGCTGCTGCAACGGCGGCCGTCCTGGACGGCCTCCGCCCTCGCCGCCGAACTGGGCGTCACCGACCGCTCGGTGCGGCGCGACGTGGAACGGCTGCGCGCGCTCGGGTACCCGGTGCACGCGACTGCGGGCGTGGGCGGCGGCTACCGGCTGGGCGCGGGCACCCGGCTGCCGCCGCTGCTCCTGGACGACGAGGAGGCGATCGCGACGGCGGTGTCCCTGCGGATGGCGTCCGGCGGGACGGTCGCCGGGGCGGGCGAGGCGGCGCTGCGGGCGCTGGCGAAGCTCGACCAGGTGATGCCGCCCCGGCTGCGCGCCGAGGTCCGGGCGGTGCACGGCGCCACCGAGACCCTCGTCGGCCCGGGCGTCCAGATCGACGCGGAGCTGCTGGTGACGCTCGCGCGGGCCTGCCGCGACGCGGTGCGCGTCCGGTTCCGCTACCCCGGGCGGGACGGCGCGGAGCGCGAGCGCACGGTCGAGCCGGTGCGGATGGTCGCCACGGGACGCCGCTGGTACCTGATGGCGTGGGACGCCGACCGCGACGGCTGGCGCACGTTCCGGCTGGACCGGATGCGCGGGGCGGTGGCGACGACCTGGCGGTTCCGGCCGAGGGAGCACCCGGACCCGGTCGCCTACGTGCAGCACGCCGTGACCGGGGCGCCGTACCGGCATCTCGCGCGCATCCGGGTGCACGCCACGCCCGACGAGGTGCGCGAGCTGATCCCGCCCCAGGTGGGACGGGTCGAGGACGATCGCGACGGCTGGTGCGTGCTCGTCGTCGGCGGGGCCGACCTGGACGTGCTCGCCCTGCACACGGCCCGGCTGGGCTTCGACGTGGAGGTACTGGAGCCCGCCGAACTACGAGAGGCCGCCGCCAGCCTCGCCCGCCGCCTGGGGCGTATCTCGAAGTGAGGTCGGCCCAGCGCGCGAACGGGTGACCTGGCCGGTGGAGCGAAGCCGGAGGCGAGCGGAACCGGCCAGATCACGAAGCGATGCCGCTTTCGCCAGGGCCCGGTCACGTAGCGAGCCGCCAGGCGAGCGAAGTGGGCCGGGCCCTGGGAACACAGCCTGGCGGCCCTTGCCGGCTAAGGCACCGGTTGGAGATGGACGAGGATCATCCAGGTGCGGTCGTCGCGCGTGTAGGCGGCGCGCACGCGGTAGCGGCCGGGGGCCAGGTCGATGTTCAGGTGGTTGCCGGGTTCGGGGGTCGCGCCGGGCCAGGCGGAGTCGAAGAGGACGACGGCGCCGTCCACGTCCCAGCTGAGCTCCTCCTCCCACTCGACGCCGCGGACGGCGCTGCGGGCCGCCTGGAGGAGTTCGGCCTCGGAGTCGGCCGCCGCCCAGCGCAGGAAGAGGCGCTCGTCCGGCAGGTAGGTCGTCGTGGCGGGTTCGTCGCCGAGGACGAGGCCCTGCCCGCCGCCGATGCCGACCAGCCCGATGTAGCCCTCGACCGCGCAGGCGCGCCCGTAGTCGCCCCAGGCCTCCACGGGGGCCTCGTCGTCCTCGCCGTCGGTGGCGCCCTCCCAACGGGCCAGCTGGGACGCGGGCGCGGCCAGCAGCGGGCCCCCACCGGACTCGACCCAGTCCATCGGCACACCCTCTCGTCGGTGGAGGCGTCACCTTACATCGCGCGTCGGACACCTTCCCTCTGACGTGGGCATATGCGACGATTGAAGTGAATTGTCACGATGTGACGGTGTGGCGGGAAGAACGGCCGGACGGGGCGCCGCCGCCGAACCTCGCGCGCGGGCGCCGGGCCGGCGAGGGGGCATCATGCGCAAGGTGGCCGACTGCAGGGACATGCCGAGCGAGATGAACTGCACGCTCACCATCAGCGGTGAGCCGGACGAGGTCGTCCGCGCCGCCGCCGAGCACGCGGCCTCGGTGCACGGGCACGAGGACACCCCGGAGCTGCGGGAGGAGATCCGCACCCACCTGAAGGACGAGCACGCGACGGTCGGAGGCTGAGCCGGATGGGCTTCGTACAGATCATCGACTACCGCACCGACCGCCAGAACGAGCTGGAGGGCCTGTTCGACGAGTGGGCGAAGGCCAGCGAGGGCAAGCGCACGGCGACCCACGAGCTGCACACCAAGGACCGCCAGGACGCGTCCCACTACGTCGACATCGTCGAGTTCCCCTCCTACGAGGAGGCGATGCGCAACAGCGACCTGCCCGAGACCCGGCGCATCGCCGGGGAGATGGAGGCGCTGTGCACCGACGGCCCGCGCTTCCTGAACCTGGAGGTCGTGCGCGACGACCAGCTGTGACCCGGTAGCCCACCGGACCGCGGCCGACGAGGACTTCTCACCTTTCAGGGAGGGGGCGGTGTCGTAGGCGGGCTGAGGTAATGACACACTTACCTCAGTTTGTCTCATGGAGGTGTACATGCCGGCGACCGTCCAGCCACCCGAGAGCGTCACCTGGCGCGTCCACATCGACCGGTCCATGTGGATCGGCGGGGTGCGCAGCCTGATGCTCCAGGCGCTGCACCCCATGGCGATGTGGGGCGTCTGGCAGAACTCCAACTTCCGCGAGGACCCGTTCGGGCGGCTCCAGCGCACGTCCGACTTCGTCGGGCTCGGCACCTTCGGCAGCCCGGAGGAGGTCGAGGAGGCCGCCTACCGGGTGCGGGAGATCCATCGGAGCCTGCGCATCCTCAACCACGACACCGGCAGGAAGGAGCGGCTCGACCAGCCCGAACTGCTGCTGTGGGTGCACTGCGCCGAGGTGTACTCCTACCTGGAGGTGGCGCGGCGGGCCGGGCTGCCGCTCACGGACGCGATGGCCGACAGGTACCTGTACGAGCAGCGCAAGTCGGCGACGCTCGTCGGGCTGCACGCCGACGACGTCCCCGGCGGCGTGGCCGAGATGGAGGCGTTCTTCGCCGAGATGCGGCCGCGGTTGCGGGTCACCGAGGAGGCGGCGGAGACCGTCCGGTTCCTCATGTGGCCGACGCTGCCGGACAACCTGAAGTTCCTCTCCCCCGGCAAGCCCGGCTACTTCCCGTTCGGGGCGCTCTGCTACTACTCGCTGCCTGACTGGGCCCGCCAGATGTACGGGGCCCTGCCGGAGGTGCCGCAGCCCGCGGTGACGGCGGCGCTGAAGTCGTTCCGGCTCGCGATGAACTCGGTGCCCGAGCGCGTCCACGACTACGCGTTCGCGAAGAACACCCGCGACATGCTGGACCGCTCCCGGCAGCGGCTCGCGGACGACGGCTACGACCTGAGCAAGGGCCTGTACGGCCTGCGCGACCCGCGCCGCTGGCCCGACCGCCGCGCTCTCACCCCCGCTTGAGGAGGCTTCGGCGTCGGGCTCGCGGGGCGAGGCTCGAAAGCGAGCCGGCCAAGGGCTCCTAGACGGCGTCGACGGGGAGCGCCGCCCACGGCTCCTTGCGCGGTGCGGCCTCCCGGCCCTCCGGGCAATGGCGGGCGAAGTCGCACCACGAGCACAGGTTCCCCGGACGCGGCGGGAACATCTCGTCGTACGGGGCGTGCTCGACCTCCCCCTCACGGGGCTTCGGCACCCCGGCGCGCTTCCCCGCGCCCGCACGGTAGGCCTGGTCGGCGGCCGCGGCCTCGGCGGCGATCTGCTCGGCGCGCCGGATGTGCCGGGCCAGCGACTCCTCGGTGTGCTCCCACACCGCGACCTCGCCCGACGGCAGATGGTGCAGCTCGACCCGGCGGCACGGGCGCCGCAGGACGCGCGACGCCGCCACCGCGTAGATCGCCATCGCCAGCGAGCCGCGGGCGTCGTCGGCGGTCAGCACGTGCCGCCCGGTCTTGTAGTCCACGACGACCAGCTCGGAGCCGCGCGCGTCCAGCCGGTCGATGCGGCCGGACACCGCTATCCGGTCGGTGCGGGTCGCCACAGTGCGCTCGACGCCGAGCGGCTCGTCGGACGGATCCAGCCCGGCGACGTACCGCTCCGTCATCTCCCGGGCCCGCTCGCGCCACTGCGCGGACTGCGCCTCGTCCCGGAACCCGTCGGTCAGCCAGCCGCGGAGCAGCAGCCTCCCGGCCGCCTCGGGGCTGCGCTCGCGGACGGGCAGCCGCCACCAGCCGGCCAGCGCGTTGTGCACGCTCGCCCCGACGCTGTTGTGCGCCCACGGCGGCCCCTTGGGCGGCATCGGACGGTCGAGGTACGTCATCCGGTACCGGCGCGGGCAGTCCAGCCACGTGTTCAGCCGCGAAGGCGTGCACGTGTAAAGCCGCTGAGGCATCCCCTCAAAGCCCAGCTGCTCAGCCACCACTCCGTCCTCTCTGGGGGGACGACCCCCCAGACCCCCCGAAAGCGGGACTGACCGCTGCCCTCCGCTTCGCTCCGGGCATCGGTCAGTCGTCAGACTCCCGCGCCATGGAGCCCCAGCTCTCCCAGCGGGCGTCCTCGTCGCCGACGGTGGTCTCCTCGCCCTGCGCGGGCAGGACCCGCAGGTCCTTCGGCAGCGGGGTCAGCAGCGCGCCGATCGAGTTGAGCTGCTTGCGCAGGTCCTCGTAGACGCCGCCGACCGAGCCGGGACGGCCGCGGTGCAGGGTGTCGCCGGAGAACAGCAGGCCGAGCTGCTCGCTGATCACGCAGACGCTGCCGGGCGTGTGGCCCGGGGTGTGCACGACCTCCAGCTGCGCCTCGCCGATCTCGAAGACGCCGCCGTCCTCCAGCCAGATGTCGGGTTCGAGGGAGCGCAGCGCCTTGGCGTCGTCCTCGTCGTCCTCCTCCTTGGCGAGGCGGCCGAAGTAGTCGCGCCACAGCAGCCGGTCGGCGCGGTGGAGCGCGATCGGCGCCCAGTCGTCCTCGTCCTCCTCGCCGGCCGCGGCCACTTCGAGGACCACGCTGAGGCGGTGCTCGTTGCCGTCGGTCAGCAGGACGGCCATGACCTCGCGGTCACCGACCTCCTTGAGGATGGCCTCGGCGTCGTTGGCCGGGTCGATCACGATGACCTCGTCGTCGTCGCCGACGATGTAGGTGTTGTTCTCGACGTCGTACTCGGTGTCGTCCAGGGTGAGCTTCCCTGACGTCACCACCTGTTCGATGCGCGCGTCCACGCTTCGCACCCTACCGCGATTCGCCGCGCCGGTCGGGCAGACGGAGATCGCCGCCGGTGGCGGCCGCGCGGAGCGCCTCGAGGGCGTCCGGCGCGGTGGTCTCGACGCCGATCCGGTCGCCGGTGAACGCCCCGTGGTCGTCGCTGGAACCGGTCACGGCGAGGCCCAGCGAGGCGGCCAGGCCGCGCAGGCGGGCGCGGTCCTCGGCGGCGTGGTCGGGGTGGTCGGTCTCGACCCCGGCGAGCCCGGCGGCGGCGAGCCTCTCGATCACCTCGTCGCCGAACACGTAGCCGCGGCGGCGCGCCCGCGGGTGCGCCAGGACGCACACTCCCCCGGCCGCGCGGACGAGCGCGATCGCCCGCTCCGGGTCGAGCGCGTACCGCTCGACGTAGGCGCGGCCGCCCTGCGCGATCCACCGCGACGTGAACGCCTCGTCCGCCGTCTCGATCACGCCCGCCTCCACCATCGCGCGCGCGATGTGCGGCCGCCCGACCGCCTCTCCCCTGGCCAGCGCGCCGACCATGTCCCAGGTGACGCCGGCGCCGAGCTCGCGGAGCCGCTCCACCATGCCGCGCGCCCGGACCACCCGGTCGTCGCGGATCCTGGCCAGCTCGGCGGCCAGCACCGGCTCCGCCGGGTCGAACAGGTAGCCGAGCATGTGCAGGCTCCGGCCGTCCTCCTTGCACGACAGCTCGATGCCGGGGACGAGCGCCAGGCCGTCCGGGAGGGACGCGGCGGCCTCGTCCCAGCCGGCGACGGTGTCGTGGTCGGTCAGCGCGACGACGTCCACGCCGTTCTCGCGCGCCCGCCGGACGACCTCCGCCGGCGGCCGGGTCCCGTCGGAGGCGTCGCTGTGGCAGTGCAGATCGATCCGCATGGGCCCTTCATACCAGCGGGACGCCGCTCAGTCGTCGAGACGGGGGCTGTGGGCGCCGTAGGGGAGGTCGAGGTCCATGCCCGGCTCGCGGAGGTCGAGCAGGGTGAGGCGCTCCACCATGAGCACCCCGGCGTCGGCGGGCCACAGCACCGCCCACAGCCAGTTCCCCATCGCCTCGCCGACGTAGGCGGCACGGTCGGGGCGGTCGCCGACCGCCCACATCGGGACCGTCTGCCCGCAGGTCGCGGCGGGGCCTCCGACGTCCAGCCGCACGTGCGGCGGGCCGCCGTTGAAGGCGGTGCCGGGGTCGGGGCCCGCGAGCCCCGCGAAGTGGGCGCCGAAGCCGATGCCCGGCTCCTCGGCGATCAGGACCATGTCGGCGGGGCCGTGCAGCAGCCCCGGCCCGGACACCGCGGCGGCGGTCGCGCGGGCGCCCGAGCGCTCGTCCCCGACGGTGGCGAAGCCCGTGAGGAGCCAGGCCGCCGGAAGCGGCCAGGGCGTCCAGAGGGGGACCCTCGCGTCCCGCAGAGCGACGGCCAGGCCCTCGGGACCGGGACGGTTCGACGGCTGCCTCGGCAGTACGGCGCCGTGCACGCCGCAGCTCCAGTCGCTCGACCAGAGGCTCGGCGCGCTCAGAGGGCCCGCGCAGCGCGGGCATGTGGGCTCCGCCCTCATGCTTAACCACCCTGCGCGGCGACGTCCCGCCCCGTCAAGGGGCCGCGGGGGTCGCCGCCCAGGAAAGTGGCGACACAATGGGGTCATGCGAGTGCGCTGCGTGGGCGGGATCGTGCGGGACGGCGAGGGGCGGTTCCTGCTGGTCAGGCGCGGACACCCGCCGGGCGAGGGCCTGTGGTCGATCCCGGGCGGACGGGTCGAGCCCGGCGAGGACGACCGGGCGGCGGTCGCCCGGGAACTGAGGGAGGAGACCGGTCTGGACGTCCTCGTCGGCGCCCTGGCCGGGACGGTGGAGCGCCCCGGCCCCGGCGTCGTCTACGAGATCCACGACTACACGGCGACCGTGGCCGGCGGGACGCTCCGCGCGGGCGACGACGCCTCCGACGTCCGCTGGGCGGCCCCCGGCGATCTCGGCGCCCTCCCGATCACGCCCGGCCTCCTCGACGCTCTCACCGACTGGGGCCTCCTATGAGGCGTGCACCGGCTCCGTGGCCGCCGTGACCGGCGTGTCGCCGTCGCCGGGGCCCGCCGTGACGGTCCGGACCCGCATCCGCCGGGCCAGCCACACGACGGCGGCCGCGTACAGCAGCATCGGGACGACGTCCGCCGCGACGACCTGCCAGGGGACGCTCCCCTGCTCGATGTCGAGCTCGCCGATCGCCGCGGGCCCGAGGAACGCCGTCAGGTTGTTGAACACGTGCAGGGCGATGCCGGACTCCAGCCCGCCCGTCCGCACCGCGAGCCATGCCGCGATCGCGCCGAACGCGAAGATGTCGAGGATCCCCCAGCCCGTGTAGCCGTGCCCGGCGGTGAACAGCGCCGAGCCCACGACGATCCCCGGCCACGGCGTGCGGAACACGGCGCTGAGGACGCGCCCGACGCGGTTCCTGACGTTCTCCAGGGTGCACGCGCCCACGGCCTGGAGCATCCAGCCGCGGAACGCGTACTCCTCCGCCGCCGACTGGAGCGGCACCAGCAGGATGATGACGATGGCCGGGGCGATGAACCGTCCCCACCCGACCCAGTGCTCGTCGCCGCCCGACTGGTCGTCGATCGCGGCCGAGGCGGCCAGCGACGTCCCGAAGGACACGGCGCAGAACAGGATCGCCAGGCCCGAGCAGGCGAGGAGCCAGCGCCAGCGCAGCCGCCCCGCGACCGAGGACAGCGTGCCCGGCCGCCGCCGCTGGACGACCCACGCCGCGGCCAGCACGACCGGCAGGAACAGCGCCAGGGCCCCGAGGTTGTACGCCAGGTCGGCCGTCTGGTCGCCGAAGATCGCGTCGGTGTCCGTCCCGGAGGTGTCGGGGGCCTCGCCCGTGACCACCACCCGGACGATGACGCCCACGATCATCAGCCCGATGGCCAGCCCCAACCCGACGGCGGCGATCCCGAAGGTCCCCGCCAGCGGGCGCCACCACCGGTGCACCTCGTTGCGCGCCAGCCGGTGGAACGGGGCCGCCTTGGGCGTCGCCACGGTCCAGGGCCGCTTCACCGCCTGGATCCCGTACCCGGGGCCGTAGGGGCCCGGGTGGTGCGCGCCCGGCGGCTGCGCCGGCGCCCCGTCCCAGTACGGCATCCCGGGCGTGTACCCCTGCCCGTACGGCTGGCCGGGACCGTACGGCTGACCCGGACCGTAAGGGAGTTGAGCGCCGTAAGGCTGTTGAGGCCCGTAAGGCTGCTGGGCGCCAAAGGGCTGCTGGGCGCCGTGAGGCCGCCCGGTGTCATGGGGCGGCCGGGCCGGTTCCGGGGGCCAGGCGGCGGGCGCCGGAGGCTCGCCCTCCGGCATCGGCCGAGGACCGGACGGCTGCGACTCGCGCTGCGGCTCGCGTCCCAGCTCGGGGTCTAGGGGCGCCCAGCCGTCGCCGTCCCCTGGTCCTGCCACGTGTGGGCCCTCCTGGTCGATCTCGTTTACGTGGGACGAATCGTACGGGGCGTTCAGTTCCCGGACGGATCGAAGCGCTTCGTCCGGGCCATCCCCGCGGCGCGGCCCTTGGCGGCGATCACGAGCGCCATCTTGCGGGACGCCTCGTCGATCATCTCGTCGCCCAGGCGGGCGGCGCCGCGGCCCTCGCCGAGCGAGTGCTCGTAGGCGTCCAGGATCAGCTCGGCGTGGTCGTAGTCGTCCTGGGACGGCGAGAACACGGCGTTGCCCGCCTCGATCTGGGACGGGTGCAGCACCCACTTGCCGTCGAAGCCGAGGGCGGCGGAGCGCTCGGCGACCCGGGTGAAGGCCTCCACGTCGCGGACGTTGAAGTAGGGACCGTCGATCGCCTGGAGGTCGTGGGCGCGGGCGGCCATCAGGATCCGCATGAGGATGTAGTGGTAGGCGTCGCCCTCGGTGTAGCCGGGCGGCTGCTCGCCGACGACGAGGGTCTTCATGTTGATCGACGCCATGAGGTCGCCGGGCCCGAGGACGAGGGCCTCCAGCCGGGGCGAGGACGCGGCGATCGCGTCGACGTTGACCATGCCGCGGGCGTCCTCGATCTGCGCCTCGATGCCGATGCGGCCGGCGGGCAGGCCCGTCGCCCGCTCGATCTGGGTGAGCAGCCGGTCGAGCCACTGGACGTGGGAGGCGTCCGACACCTTCGGCAGCATGACCGCGTCGAGGTTGGCGCCCGCGCCCTCGACGACCTCGATCACGTCCCGGTAGGCCCAGTGGGTGTCCAGGTCGTTGACGCGCACCACCCGCGTCCTGCCGGTCCAGTCGCCGTCGTTGAGCGCGGCGACCACGGTCGCGCGGGCGCCCTCCTTCGCCGACGGCGCGACGGCGTCCTCCAGGTCGAGGAAGATCTCGTCGGCGGGCAGCCCCTGCGCCTTCTCGATGAAGCGGGGATTGCTGCCCGGAACCGCGAGGGTGGTACGTCGTGAGCGCATGGCCCCGGATGCTATCCAGCGGTGTGAGACCCTCGTGGCATGGGTCTGAACAGGGCACTGCTGGAGGAGGCGGCCAAGAAGTCGGGGCTGCTGTGGCTGGACCTGCCCGGCCTGCCCCAGCCGCGCGCCGCCTGGCACGTGTGGCACGACGGGTCGGCGTACGTGCTGACCGGCGGGGAGGGCGAGCAGCCGCTCCCGGGCCTGCCGGAGGCCGCGCGGGTGACGGTGATCCTGCGCAGCAAGGACAAGGGCGGGCGGCTCCTGACCTTCGGCGCCGAGGTCGAGCGGGTCGAGCCGGGCTCGCCGCTGTGGGACGAGGTGGCGCCCGTCCTCGCCAAGGAGCGCCTGAACGCCCGGACCCACGAGGGCCAGGTGGAGACGTGGGCCGAGGAGTCGTGGATCGTCCGGCTCACCCCGGCCGACGAGGTCGTCGAGGCGAGCGGGGAGTACGCGACCGTCCGGCCGGTGCCGACGCCCGCGACGACCGCCGGCGCGCCCCCGCGCCTGTACGGCGGCAAGCGCCGCCACGCCGACCGCTAGCCCGCCTTCCGGCGGGGCCTCACGGCGTCAGGCGGCGCCCCTCCGCGAGGGCGCGCAGCTTGTCCGGGTTGGCCACCAGGTGGATGGCCGTGACCCGGCCGTCCGCGTCCACGTCGGCGCTGACCGTGCTGATCGGCCCGTTCGGGCCGTCCACGACCAGGGCCGGAACGCCGTTGAGGTCGACGCGCCGGAAGCGCATGTCGGCCGGATCGACGCCCTCGTAGGGCTGGCCCTCGATGGCGGCGAGGAAGCGCGCGATCTTCTCCGCGCCGAAGACCGCCCGGCGCGGCGCCCGGACCTTGCCGCCGCCGTCGGACCACAGCGCGACGTCGGGCGCGAGGACCTCCAGGAGCCGGTTGAGGTCGCCGCCGAGAACCGCCTCGAAGAACCGCTCGGTGGCGGCGCGCCGCTCGGCGCCGCCCGCCTCGAAGCGTGGCCGCCGCGCCTGCACGTGCTTGCGGGCGCGGGTGCCGAGCTGGCGGACCGACGCCTCGGAGCGGTCCAGCGCGTCGGCGATCTCGGCGAAGGGGTAGCCGAAGACCTCCTTCAGCACGAACACGGCCCGTTCGAGGGGGCTCAGCGTCTCCAGGACGACGAGCATCGCCATCGACACCGACTCCGACATCTCGGCGTCCTCGGCGACGTCCGGGGAGGTCAGCATCGGTTCGGGCAGCCACGGCCCGACGTAGGTCTCGCGCCGGGCCTGCGCCGAGCGCAGCCGGTCGAGCGCGACGTTGGTAGTGATCCGGACGAGGTAGGCCTTGGGGTCGGCCACGCCGGACCGGTCTCCGGCCGACCAGCGCAGCCAGGCGTCCTGGACGGCGTCCTCGGCGTCGGCCGCCGTGCCGAGCATCCGGTAGGCCACCGCGAACAGCAGGTTGCGGTGCTGCTCGAAAGGCTCTGCGAAGGCGTCGCTCACGGTCCCTCACCCTTTCACGTCCCTTTCGCCCCCCAGACTCCGGGTGACGGCCGGATGTGACATACCCGTCCGGATCAGCCGGGAGATCACGGGTAGTGTCCAGGCCATGAGCGGTGCTCCGTCACGGGTGTTCCTGGCCCGGCTCGCGGGCGTCGCGGTGTTCGACCCGGTCGGAGACCAGGTCGGCCGGGTCCGCGACGTCGTGGTCGCGCTGCGCCTCGCGCCGCGCGCCCCGCGGGTGCTCGGGCTGGTCGTGGAGGTCGCCTCGCGCCACACGGTGTTCCTGCCGATCACCCGCGTCACGGTGATCGAGGCGGACGCGGTCGTCTTCGACGGGCGGCTGAACGTGCGCCGCTTCCAGAAGCGCGAGTCCGAGACGCTGGTGATCGCCGAGCTGCTGGACCGGACCGTCCGGTTCCGCGACACCGGCGACGCCGTCTCCGTCGTGGACGTGGCGATGGAGCCGACCCGCACCCGCGACTGGCTCGTCACCAAGGTCGCCGTCCGCCGCACCACGGGCCGGGGCCTGCGCAAGCGCGGCGAGAGCCGGATCGTGGACTGGGACGCCGTGGAGGGGTTCTCCGCCGTCGAGCTCGGGCAGGGTGCGGCCGGGCTGATCGCCGCGTTCGAGCGGATGAAGCCCGCCGACCTCGCCAACATCGTGCACGAGCTGCCGGAGAAGCGGCGCACCGAGGTCGCGGTCGCGCTGGACGACGAGCGCCTCGCCGACGTCCTGGAGGAGCTGCCCGAGGACGACCAGATCGAGATCCTCGGCAAGCTCGGCGTGGACCGCGCCGCCGACGTCCTGGAGGCGATGGGCCCCGACGACGCCGCGGACCTGCTCGGCGAGCTGCCGACCGAGCAGCGCGAGCAGCTGCTGACGCTGATGGAGCCGCGCGACGCGGCCCCCGTCCGGCGGCTGCTCACCTACCCCGACCACTCGGCGGGCGGGCTGATGACGACCGACCCGGTGATCGTCCCGCCGGACGCGACGGTGGCCGAGGCGCTCGCGCTGATCCGCCGCCCCGACCTGAACCCGGCGCTGGCCGCGCAGGTCTACGTGTGCCGGCCGCCGGCGATGACGCCGACCGGCCGCTACCTCGGCACGGTGCACTTCCAGAAGCTGCTGCGCGAACCGCCGCCCACACTGGTCAGCGGGATCGTCGACGCCGAACTGGACCCGCTGCGCCCCACCATGTCGCTGGAGGCGGTCGCGATGTTCCTGGCCACCTACAACCTGGTCGCGGGCGCGGTCGTGGACGAGAACGGGCACTTGCTGGGCTCGGTGACGATCGACGACGTCCTCGACCATCTGCTGCCCGAGGACTGGCGGGAGGCCGCGATGGACGCGGTCGCCGAGGAACCCGCCGATCCCGAGGAAGAGGCTCTGCGGGGGACGACATGACGACCACGACACGCGAGATCACCGCGCGCCTGGACCAGCCGAGGGAGCTGCGCCGGACGCTTCTGCCGCGCCGCCTCTACTACGACCCAGAGTCGTTCGGGCGGGTGTCGGAGCAGATCGCGCGCTTCCTGGGGACGGCCCGCTTCATCGTCTACATGACCGTGTTCGTCTCGGTGTGGCTCGTGTGGAACGTGACGGCTCCGGTGTCGCTCCGGTTCGACCCGTACCCGTTCATCTTCCTGACGCTGATGCTGTCGCTGCAGGCGTCGTACGCGGCGCCGCTGATCCTGCTGGCCCAGAACCGGCAGGACGACCGGGACCGCGTCCAGTACGAGCAGGACCGGTCGCGCAACGAGCGCAGCATGGCCGACACCGAGTACCTCACCCGCGAGATCGCGGGGCTGCGGGTCGCGCTGAGCGAGGTCGCCACCCGCGACTTCGTGCGCTCGGAGCTCCAGCAGATGCTCAGGGAGATGGACGCCAAGAAGCCCGTCCCTTAGGCCCCCTCGTCGGCGAGCTTGTCCAGGATGTGGCCGAGGGCGCGCAGGTCGGGCTCGTCCAGCCGGCTGAGGATGTGGTCGCGGACGCCCTGCCGGTAGGTGGGGGCGGCCTCGGTGAGCCGGGCCCGGCCCCGCGCGGTCAGGACGGCGAACAGCCCGCGCGCGTCGCTCGGGCAGGACTGCCTGGCCACCAGCCCGTCGCGCTCCAGCCGGTCGACCAGCCGCGTCAGGCCGCTGCGCGACAGCAGCACGCGGTCGGCCAGGTCGTTCATCCGCAGCCGCCCGTGCGGCGCCTCGCCGAGGTGCACGAGCACCTCGTAGGAGCCGAGCGCGAGGTCGTGGCGGGCCAGCAGGTCGGCCTGCAGCCGGCGGGAGATCTGCGCCTGGGCGCGCAGCATCGTCCGCCACACGATCAGCTCGGCGGAGGCCGAGGCGAGGTCGGTGGTCACGGACCGATGGTAGGCCGGGCGGGCCGCCCGTGCGATGGACGCGCGCGTTCGCGTGCACGTCCGCGTGTACGCCGCGTGTGAGGACGGACACCCTGATTAGCAGGTTGGCGCGTCGGGTTCATACCATGGACGCATGGCCTCCCTTCTGACGACCGAGCGGGTGAACGCGGCTCTCGCCACGGTGCTCGATCCCGAGATCCGCAAGCCCATCACCGAGCTCGACATGGTCAAGAGCATCGACATCGACGCGGACGGCGCCGTCCGCGTCGGCGTCTACCTGACCGTGGCCGGGTGTCCGATGAAGGACACCATCACCAGGAACGTCACGGAGGCCGTGTCCGAGCTTGACGGCGTGTCCTCGGTGCGCGTCGACCTCGACGTGATGAGCGAGGAGCAGCGCAAGGACCTGCAGACCAAGCTGCGCGGCGGGCAGCCCGCCAAGGAGATCCCGTTCGCCCAGCCGAACTCGCTGACCAAGGTGTACGCGGTGGCGAGCGGCAAGGGCGGCGTCGGCAAGTCGTCGGTGACGGTGAACCTCGCCGCCGCGCTGGCCGCCCAGGGCCGCAAGGTCGGGGTCGTGGACGCCGACATCTACGGCCACTCGGTGCCGCGGATGCTGGGCGTGGACACCCCGCCCACCAAGGTCGAAGACATGATCATGCCGCCGACCGCGCACGACGTGAAGGTGATCTCGGTCGGCATGTTCACCGCCGGGAACCAGCCGGTCGTGTGGCGGGGGCCGATGCTGCACCGCGCGCTCCAGCAGTTCCTCGCGGACGTGTACTGGGGCGACCTCGACATCCTGCTGATGGACCTGCCGCCCGGCACCGGCGACATCGCGATCTCCGTCGCGCAGCTGCTGCCGTCCGCGGAGATCCTCGTCGTCACCACCCCGCAGCAGGCCGCCGCCGAGGTGGCCGAGCGGGCGGGCGCGATCGCCGCGCAGACCCACCAGCAGGTCGTCGGCGTGATCGAGAACATGTCCTACCTGGCCTGCGCGCACTGCGGTGAGCAGCAGCACATCTTCGGCGAGGGCGGCGGCCAGACGGTCGCGGACGCGCTGACGAAGACGCTCGGGACGCGTGTCCCGATGCTCGGCCAGGTGCAGATCGACCCGCGCCTGCGCGAGGGCGGCGACAACGGCGTCCCGCTGGTGCTCTCCGACCCCGACGCCGGGGCCGCCAAGGAACTGCGCACGATCGCCGACAAGCTCGCCGGCCGCAGCCGCGGCCTCGCCGGGATGTCCCTCGGCATCAGCCCCAAGGGCCGCTGACCACCGCCCGCCCGGGGCCTCCCCGGGCGGGTGTCACGCCGGCTCGGGCCCGTGGGCGCGCCGCGGCTTTGACGGGCGCCGCGGCACAGGGCGAGGGGTCAGGTCGCCTCGTTGTCGAAGGGCGGCTTCTCGCTCGGGTCGAGACCCGCGGACGACGTCGCGTACGAGGGCTCGTCGTCGAAGATGCCCGAGTCGTTCTTCAGGTAGGTCTCGTCGTCCTCGAACAGGTGCTTGCGGACGAACGTCTTCGGGTTGAGGTCGTTGAGGTCGAAGTCCTTGAACTCGGGGCCGAGACCTTCCTGGAGGTCGGCCTTGGCGCTGTTGGCCATCTCGCGGAACTGCCGCAGCATCCGGCCGGCCTGCCCGGCGACCTGCGGCAGCTTGTCGCCGAAGATGACCAGGGCGAGGACGACGAGCACCGCCATCTCACCGAGTCCGACGTCGAACAACCCGTCCTCCAACACACGGCCGGCCGCTCGCGCGGCCGACCCCACACATCCCGAAGGGGACCGGCCCAGAGACGGGCCGGTCCCCCCAGCGTATCCCCAGCCCGGATGAACCGGACTTGAACATCAGCGCCCTAGTCGGAGCTCAGGGTCACCTGGGCGGTGGCCTCCTTGCCGCCGCGCTGGTAGGTGAGGGTGACGCGGTCGCCCGGCGCCCGGCTGCGGATCTGGGCGATCAGGTCGGTGGCGTCCTCGATCGGCTTGTCGTCGACTTTGGTGATCACGTCGCCGGGCTTGAGGCCAGCCTTGTCGGCCGGGCCGCCCTTGGTCACCGGGTCCTGCCCGTTGACCGGCTGCGGCATGATCCGGGCGCCGCCCTCCTGGTAGCGGGGGTCGGGCAGCACGCCGAGCTTGGCCTGCTTGACGGTGCCGGTCCGGATGATCTCCTCGGCGATCCGCTTGCCCTGGTTGATCGGGATCGCGAAGCCGAGGCCGATGCTGCCGCTCTGCTGCTCCCCGCCGAGCGACTGGCCGCCGAGCGTCGCGATCGCGGTGTTGATGCCGATCACGCGGCCCTTCGCGTCCACCAGCGGTCCGCCCGAGTTGCCCGGGTTGATCGCGGCGTCGGTCTGGATGGCGTTGAGGTAGGACGCGTCGCCGCCGCCGCCCTCGCCCCGCGTGGGCACGGCCCGGTTCAGCGAGCTGACGATGCCGGTGGTGACCGAGCCCTGCAGGCCGAGCGGCGAGCCGATCGCGATCACCGGGTCGCCGACGGCGATGGCGCTGGAGTCGCCGACCGGCAGCGGGGGCAGCGAGTGCTGGCCCTCGGGCTTCAGCACGGCGACGTCCGAGCTCGGGTCGGCGCCCTTGATCGTGGCGGGCAGCGTCTTCTTGTCGTTGAAGACGATCTGGATCTGGCCGCCGCCACCGCCGCCGCCGGAGGCGACGTGGTTGTTGGTGATGACGTAGCCGCCGTTGACGATGAAACCGGTGCCGCCGATCTCGCCCTGCGACGACTGCACCCGGATCATCACGACGCTCGGGAGCACCCGCTGCGCGACGCCCGCGACCGAGTCCGGGGGACGGCTCTGCACCTTGGTGTCGTTGCTGTTGCTGCCGCCGAGGCTCACCGGGCCGTTGTCGTCGTCCCCGCCCGTCGCGATCACACCGATCCCGGCGCCGACGGCACCGGCCACCAGCGCGACGATCAGCGCGACGACGGCGAGGAGCCCGAGGCCCGGCCCGCCGCGCGAGGAGGACGGGGGCGCCGGCACCGGCGCCCAGTTCGGCCCGGTGCCGCCGGGCGGCATCCCGTAGCCCGCCATCGGGCGGGGGCCCGGGCCGCCGGGCGGCGGCGGGCCGGGCGGCGCGGGCGGCGGGCCCATCGGCGGGCGGCCGTGGGCGGGCGGCGGCGGCCCCTGGTGGGACTGCTGCGGCCAGCCTCCGTACGGGCCGCCCTGCGCTGCCCTCGGGTCCTGGTTGTGCGGGACGAACCCGGGCCGCATCCGGTCGTCGGGCGCCTCCACGGGCGCCTTGTCGAGCGGGACGGGCGGCGGCGGCTGCGGCATGTCGCGCGGCGGCACGTCCTGCAGCGGCACCTCCTGCGGCATGTCCGCGGCGGCCTGGGAGAGCACGTCCTCGCTGGTGTCGGGCGGTCCGCCGAGCGAGTCCGGCGGCGCGAACCCCCCGGCGACCAGGCGGTCGCCCTCCTCGCCGGCGTCGCGCCCGTCGCCGCTCGCGGGGCCGGTCCCGGCGCCGTCCTCGGCGCGGGCGGATCCGGGCTCGGGGTCGTCGGCCTCGTCCGCCGGCTGCTCCACGGGGATCCCCTGGTCGGTCACCGTCTCGGGAGGAGCCGCCGCCTCCTGCCGCTCAGGCTCCTGCCCGGGGACGACGTCGTCGTCCTCCGACGGCGCCCTCACCGGGCCGCGGTTGTCTTCCGTCATCCCCATCTCTCCTACCGAGCATGGTCCTCGTTATCGGTGCTCATGCTGCCCCGCGGGGCATGTGGCGAGCATAAGACTCGCCGCCAATACCCATATCTCGGGTTAATCGAACGGATTCACCGCCGAGACCAGGCGGCGGGCACCGCGGGAGAGCCGCGCCCAGAACGGCGCGGAGTCGCGCGGCATGTTCAGCGCCACCGCCGTGGCCGTGCTCTGCGGGGCGTCCGTCACGACGGTGTAGACGTAGCCGTTCCCCCCGGACACCGCCCAGCGCCTCAGGGACTCGCGGCGGTACACCGTCCTGCCCCGGCGGGCGGTCTTCTGCCAGCCCGCCATGCCGCGCGCGTCGAGGTCGCCGCGCTGCACGAACACCGAGACGGCGGCGAGGCCGTCGGAGTAGCTGAGATGCAGGGCGCCGCCGCCGTTCTCGCGGCGGGCCTCGTAGAGGGTGAGCCGGCCCGGCAGGTCCTTCGGGACGGGCCAGCCGCCGCCGCGCAGCCCGGCGAGGGCGGCGCGGTCCAGCTTCTCGCCCCACGCGCTCGCGGCGGCACGGGCCCCGCTGTTCTCGACGGGGCTGCCCGCGCTCGCCCCGGGGAAGCGGGACGGCCCGCCGAGCGGGCGGGCGAGGGGGGACGGCTCGACCGGCGAGACGGTGAAGCTGATCTCGGTGAAACCGGTGGTGATCACGGGACGGCCGGTGGCGTCGATCAGCTCGCGGTGCAGCATCAGCCCGGTGTCCCGGTCGATCCAGAAGCGCCCGGCGGGGCTGCCGTCGGCGCGGCGCGCCTCGACGACGCGTGCGGCGCGGCCGCAGATCGACGCGTCCGCGGCGCGCACCACCGCGTAGTTGCGGGTCAGCAGCGCCAGCGTCGCGGGCGTGAAGCCGGTGGTGTCCCCGGCGGACGACTCGGGCCGGTACCCCTCACCGGTGAGCCCGGACCGGTACCGGACGCCCGCGCCCGGCGTGTGCGACACGAGGACGCGCGCGGTGGCGGCACGGCCGCCGCCCCCGGTGGTGAGGAACCGGCGGCCCTCGTAGGGGACGCGGCGGGCGGCGTCGGCGGCGGCGCGCAGCAGGCCGAGGGCGCCCGGGTCGGTGCGGGCGCGGCGCACGGGGGCGGGGTCGCCGGTGAGCGTCCCGGCGAGCGCGAGGGCGCCCGCGAGCCCGCCGGCCAGGACGGCGCTGCGCCGGCACCGCCCCGCCGGGGCCGGCCGCCTCACGGCCCTGGAGAGACCTGGACCTGGTTGACCGGGTCGGTGAGCGGATCGGTCATCGGCGCGTCGCCGGACGTGAGCGCGTGCTCGACGGCGAACCGGTCGAAGGCGGGCGTCACGGCGGGGGTGTCCTGGCGTCCGCCCGCCACGTAGGAGGCGGTGCCGAGGCTGAGGAACAGGGTGGCGGCGCCGACCACGAGGTAGCGGCGCCGGGGCTGGACGCGCATCGCGGCGGCGTGCCCGGCCGGGCGGTTGTCGCGCGGGCGGACGGCGTGCGGCGGCCTGACGGGACGGGCCGATGATCGAAGCGGCCGGTGCGGCCGGTGTGAGCGGTGACCCGCGTGCGGAACCACCGTCTTCGGCGAGGCGCCGGGAACGGGCGCGCCGGGGGCCTCGGCCGCGTCGGGACGGCCGGACAGGTCGGGCAGGGTGCGCAGCCGGCTCAGGAAGTCGGGGGACGGAAGGTCGTCGGTGCCGTCGGTCGCCGGCAGCTCCGACAGGCCCCGCAGCCGTCCCTTGAGCTTGCGCAGCTGGTCGGCCTCTTCCCGGCAGCCGGCGCATCCCGCGAGATGGGCGAGGGCGCGCTCGCGCTCCTCGTCCCCCAGCTCACCGTCGACCAGCGCGGTCAGACGCTCCCCCAGACAACTCACGCCGCCTCCGTCGATTCCGTTCGGTCAGGCGCGCGGTCCCGCCCCGCGCGCGGTGCACAGCTTTACACGCCCTCCGGCAGCGGCCGGATACCGCCCGCCGCGTGCGCGCCTCCGGGCTCGCCCTCGAAGGCGGCCTCACCGCCGGCGACGGCGACCTGGTAGTCGTTTCGCGTCCCCGGCCGGCGCCGGGTGGGCGCACGGTGCTCCAGCGCCGAACGCAGCTGTGCCCGCCCCCGGTGGATGCGGCTGCGGACGGTGCCGAGCTTGACGCCGAGGGTCGCGGAGATCTCCTCGTAGGACAGCCCCTCGATGTCGCACAGCACGACGGCGGCGCGGTAGTCGGGGGCCAGCGCGTCGAGCGCGGCCTGGACGTCGGCGTCGAAGTTGTTGTCGTCGAACGCCTGCGCCGGGGTCGGCTCGCGGCCCTGGAGGCGTTCCGCGGCGTCGTCGGCGAGTCCCTCGAAGCGGATGCGCTGACGGCGCCGGGCCATGTCGAGGAACAGGTTCGTGGTGATCCGGTGCAGCCAGCCCTCGAACGTGCCGGGCGTGTAGTTCGACAGCGAACGGAACACGCGGACGAAGACCTCCTGCGTGAGGTCCTCGGCGTCGTGCTGGTTGCCGGTCAGGCGGTAGGCCAGCCGGTAGACGCGGGCGGAGTGCTCGCGGACGACCTCGTCCCAGGACGGCGGCGCCCATTCTGCCTCGGGTGCGTTCTCCCGGGTTCGAGCGGCGTTTCCCAGACCCTGCCTGGCGCCGACCCCAACAGCGCTTCTGAAACTGAGTGCTGCTACTCCCATGGTGCCGGGCTGTTCCTCTCTCGTGAGCCAAGGTCTCGCCTTGGAACGGCACGGTCTCGCCTGGGCTGGGGCGGTTCTGATACCGACTCGGTGCTTGCCTGTGTTGGTAACAACGCACTGAAACGCCAGTTGGTTCCCCTGCAGCGATATGGTCTTTCCAGCATGAGCCGTGCGGGGGTCCCAAGAGGAGGCAGCCATCGACGCCATTGAGGCCACCCGGGCCTATGTGGAGGATTTCCTCCCCGAGGACGAGCCGCTCCAGAACGCCCGGCGCCGCGGCCAGGAGGTCGGCGCGGTGCCGATCGGCCCCGCCGGGGGCGCGGCGCTGCGCTTCGTCGCCACCCTGATCGGCGCGCGGACGGTCGTGGAGGTCGGCTCGGGCTGCGGCGTGTCCGGCGTCTACCTGATGCGCGGCATGCCGAAGGACGCGGTGCTGACCAGCGTCGACATCGAGCCGGAGCACCAGCGGCTGGCCAAGCAGGCCTACCGGGAGGCGGGCCTGTCCGGCTTCCGCACCCGGATGATCATCGGCCCGGCGCTGGAGGTGCTGCCGCGCCTCACCGACGGCGCCTACGACATGGTGTTCTGCGACGCGGCGAAGCGGGAGTACCCCGAGTACCTGGTGGACGCGCTGCGCCTGCTGCGGCCGGGCGGCGTCGTCGCGTTCGACAACGCCCTCTGGCACGACCGGGTCGCCGACCCCGACCGGCGCGACCCCGACACCGAGGCGATCCGCGAGGTGCACCGCATGATCCGCGAGGACGACCGGCTCGTCCCGCTGCTGATCCCGGTGGGCGACGGCCTGCTCTGCGCCGTCAGGCGTGACTGAGGACGCCCTCCGCGACCGGGCCGCCGGGGAGGCCTTCGCGGTCCGGGTGCGGGTCACGTGGCGCGGGGTGTGGCGGCTGGCCGCGTTCGTGATCCTCTTCCTGGCGTCGACGGCGTTCGTCGCGGGCGGGGTGATGCGCGGCGCGGGCGCCGGCAGCGTCGCGGTCATGGTGCTCGGGGTCGCCGGGCTCGGCCTCTTCGGGGCGGGCCTGCTGGTGTCGGCCGGGCCGATGCTGTCGCGGCGCCCCGTCCTGGAGTTCGACGGCGGCGGCGTGCGGCGCCCCGCGCGCTGGCCGCTGCCGCGCCGCTCCGGGCGGACGCTGCCCTGGGACGAGGTCGCCGCGATCACGGCGCTGCGGCGCGGCGTCGGCGGCACCCGCCGCGGCGAGCAGGACTACCTGGTCTTCCTGCCGACCCCGGAGCTGGCGGAGATGGCCCGCACCTCCGAGCGGGCGCCGCTGGTGGCGCTCACGATGCGGGACGTGCCCGCCACGGCGGCGGCCGTCCCGTGGTGCTTCGCGGTCGAGCCGGGCTGGGACGCGACGCTCCCGGAGATCGTCAAGCAGGCCAGGCGCCGCCGCCGCGTCCCGGTGATCGACCGCCGGAACAAGTGACCGGCCGGGGCCCGGTCAGGCCGTCAGCCAGTCCAGCAGGAGGCGGGCGCCGTAACCGGTGGCGCCGCGGGTGATCTCGCCGTCCTCGGAGGTGGAGCGGCCGGGCCCGGCGATGTCGAGGTGCGCCCAGGGCCGGTCGCCCGTGAACTCGCGCAGGAACAGCGCCGCCGTGATCGAGCCGCCGCCGTAGCCGCCGCGCCCGATGTTGTTGATGTCGGCGACGTCGGAGTCGATCGCGGCGCGGTAGTCCTCCACGAGCGGGAGCCGCCACACGGGCTCGCCGGCGGCCGTCCCGGCCCGGGTGAGCTCCCCGGCGAGGGCGTCGTCGCTCGCGAACAGGGCCGCGTGCTTCAGGCCGAGCGCGACCTTGGCGGCGCCGGTCAGCGTGGCGACGTCGACCACCGCGTCGGGGTCGAGCCGGGCGTCGGCGTAGGCGAGCGCGTCGGCGAGGACGAGCCGCCCCTCGGCGTCGGTGTTCAGCACCTCCGACGTCGTCCCGCCGTAGTGGGTGATCACGTCGCCGGGACGCATCGACGACCCGGACGGCATGTTCTCCGCCGCGGCGACCAGGCCGGTGACGCGGGCGCGGACGCCGAGGGCCCGCAGCGCGCTCATCACGGCGATGACGACGCCGCCGCCCGCCATGTCGGTCTTCATCGCCTTCATGCCCTCGTTGGGCTTCAGCGACAGGCCGCCGCTGTCGAACGTGATGCCCTTGCCGACCAGGACGACATGGCGCGGGGAGGACCCCCCGGCGTCCCCCGGGTCATAGGAGAGCTCGATCAGCCGGGGCGGGCGGGCCGAACCGCCGCCGACGGCGAGCAGGCCGCCGAACCCCTCCTCCACCAGCTCCTTCTCGCCCCACACGCGGACGCCGAGGCCGGACTCGCCGGCGACGCGCTCGGCCTGCGCGGCGAGCCAGGACGGGTCCTTCTCGCCGGACGGGGTGTTGGCGAGGTCGCGGGCGAGGGCGGTGGCCCGGGCCCGCGCGGTGCCGAGCTCGATCGCGGGGGCGTCGGACTCGGGGCCGGCCTCGGTCAGCACGGCGAGGGTGCCGAGCGCCTTCTTCGGCGGGGCGGCGCCGATCCTGAACTCGTAGGAGGCCAGCAGCGCGCCCTCGACGAAGGCGGCGAGGTCGCCGCCCGGGACGCCCGCGACGAGCGCCGTGCGCCCCCTGCCGCGGCGGGCCAGCGCGGCGCCGGCCCTGCGCAGGTCGCCGGGGGCCGCCTCGCCCACGCCGTAGAGCAGGAGTTCCCGCACCCGGTCGCCGACGCGGACCTGCGTGGCAACGATCTCGCCGGGCTCGCCCTTGGCCTGGTGAAGCGCGAGCAGCTCGTCCAGCGTGAAGGGGAGGGAGGCCGCCACCTCCGCCGCCGGGGCGGCGGGCCCCGACCGGACGGGCACGGCCACCACCTCGGCCCCGAGGTCGACCGCGGTCTGCGACACGGTGCCGCCGGCGCCGTGGATGCGGGTCTCGATGGGCATGGCGGTGGTTCCCCCTGATCGCTGGATGGTCACGGAAATGGCAAGGGCCCCGGCGTCGTCGCCGGGACCGTCACCAGTAGGCCGAGTTCGCCGGGGCCGTCAGCCCACGACGTCCTTGAGGGCCTCGCCGAGCTCCTTGGCCTCGTCGGCGGAGAGCTCGACCACGAGGCGGCCGCCGCCTTCGAGGGGGACCCGCATGACGATTCCGCGTCCCTCCTTGGTCACTTCGAGCGGACCGTCTCCCGTCCGCGGCTTCATCGCCGCCATGCGTGCATCCCCTTCCTAAGTAGGGCCGCGGCCTCGCACACCTCTGGCCGCGTGGCCGCGTGTCGCATCCGCGTCATCTGTAGTGGTCCATTATCTCGTCTTCCGGGCGCGAAGTGGTAACGATCAGCCTCCAGATCGGCAGCCGGGGCCCCGGGACGCAGGTCGCGGGCCGTGCCGGGCGTCCCGATCGGCGGGGGCGCGCCGCCCGCTCCGCACGGCCGCGGACCGCCGCGGCGGGCGGGACCGCCCTTGCCGGGGCGCGGGTGTTCGTCGAAGGTGGCCTGGGAAGATCTACCCAGGACCGAGAGGACGACGATGCCGGAAACCGTGCTTTACGACGTGACCGACGCAGTGGCCACGATCACACTCAACCGTCCCGACGGGATGAACTCGCTGACCGTCGAGATGAAGGAGGCGCTGCGCGCGACGGTGGTGCGGGCCGCCGCCGACCCGGCCGTCCGCGCGGTGATCCTGACGGGCGCGGGACGGGCGTTCTGCGCGGGCCAGGACCTGCGCGAGCACGGCGACAACCTCGCCGCGGGCCGCGGCCTGGACGACACCGTCCGCAAGCACTACAACCCGATCGTCCTGGCGATCGCGGGCATGCGGAAGCCGGTCGTGGCGGCCGTGAACGGCGTGGCGGCGGGCGCGGGCGCGTCCCTGGCGTTCGCGTGCGACCTGATCGTCGCGTCCGACAAGGCCCGGTTCGCGACCGCGTTCACCGGGATCGGCCTCGCCCCCGACAGCGGCATGTCGTGGACGCTGCAGCGCCTCGTCGGCCGCGCCAAGGCCGCCGAACTGCTGCTGCTGGGCGAGCCGGTGAAGGCCCCGGAGGCCCTGGAGATGGGGCTGGTGACGCGGGTCGTCCCGGCCGACGAGCTGGCCCCGGCGTCGGTGGAGCTGGCACGCCGCCTCGCGTCCGGCCCCACGGTCTCCTACGGCGCGGTCAAGGCGGCGCTCGACCACGCGTCGACGCACGACCTGGCGTCCGCGCTCGAACGCGAGGCGGAACTCCAGGACGAGTGCGAGAAGACGAGCGACCACCGCAACGCGACCGAGGCGTTCCTCAAGAAGCAGCAGCCGACGTTCGAAGGCCGGTAGTCCCTCGGGCTCTCCCTGGGGTGGGGGTGGGGGCTTCCCCCGCATGAACCGGGGAGGCCGCGCCAATGCGGGAGGTGGGCGCCCGGCGGTTTGCTGGACGGCATGACGCAGACAGCCGCCGCATTCTTCGCCGGGCAGGTCCACGACCATGTCGCCGTCGCCCGCGACGTCGTCAGGTCCTACGGGGCGGGTGAGAACGAGGTGACCGCCCTGCGCGGCGTCTCGGCGGCCTTCCCCCGGGGCCGGTTCACCGCGATCATGGGGCCGTCCGGCTCGGGCAAGTCGACGTTCCTGCACTGCATGGCGGGGCTCGACACCGTGACGTCCGGCTCGATCACGATCGGGGACGTGGACATCACCCGGCTCTCGCGGACCCGGCTGACGAAGCTGCGCCGCGACCGGCTCGGGTTCGTGTTCCAGTCGTTCAACCTCCTGCCGATGCTGACGGCGGAGGAGAACATCCGGCTGACCGGGCGCCTCGGGAACCGGCGCGCCGACCGGGAGTGGTTCGACACGATCGTGGACGCGCTCGGGCTGCGGGAGCGGCTGACGCACCGGCCGGGCGAGCTGTCGGGCGGGCAGCAGCAGCGGGTCGCGGTGGCGCGGGCGCTGCTGACCCGGCCGGAGGTGCTGTTCGCCGACGAGCCCACCGGCAACCTCGACTCCCGGTCGGGCGCCGAGGTGCTGGGCTTCCTGCGCACCGCGGTGGACGCCTACCGGCAGACGGTGATCATGGTGACGCACGATCCGGCGGCCGCCGCGCACTCCGACCGGGTGCTCTTCCTCGCCGACGGGATGATCGTGCACGAGCTGCCCGCGCCGACGATCGACGGCGTCCACGCCGTGATGCGCCGGATGGAGGGCTGACCGGCATGTGGCTGATCGCGCGCCGCTCCTTCGCCGAAAGCTGGACGCGGCTGGCCGCCACGCTGCTGGCGGCGGTGTTCTCCATCGGACTGATCGCGGGCGCCCTGCAGTTCACGCTGCGGGCGCAGGAGGCGGTGTCGGGCAGCGACGCCAGCGAGTACTCCCGCGCCGACGTGCTCGTCCAGGGCGGCTCGGCCGACCCCGACGACCCGTACTCGCCGCCGGACGGCCGGGTCGCGGCGGCCGCCGTGGCCGGACGTCCCGGCGTCGCGGCGGTCGCGGGCGACGCGACGGTCCCGGTGACCGCGAGCGGCGCCGACGGCAAGCCGATCCTGCCGCCCGCCGGGGCGGGCACGTCCCTGCGGCCGTGGACGTCCGACGGCCGCCTCAACCCCTACCGCCTGGAGTCGGGCCGCGCGCCCGCCGCCGACGGCGAGGTCGCCGTCACCCGGCACGTCGCCCGCGCGGGCGGGCTCGGCGTCGGCGACACGCTGAAGGTGCTGCTGCCACGGCAGAGCCGCGACATGAGGATCGTCGGCGTCGTCACCGTGCAGGGGCACAGCGCCGTCGCGAGCGGCGACCTGCTGCTGGCGCCCCCCGGCACCGTCGCGCAGGCGGCGGGCCTCCCGGCGGGGACGTGGCAGAGCGTCTGGGTCAAGGCGTCGGGCGGATCGGCGTCGGCGCTCCGCGCCGCACTGGCGCGCGACCTCGGGAAGGACGTCACCGTCCGGACGGCGGCGCAGGTGCGCCGCGCGCAGTCCGCCGACCTCCAGGGCGCCGGGGCGTCGATTGGCGGCGCCATCGGCATGCTCTCGTCCGTCGCGGTGTTCGTGGGGCTGTTCGTCGTCGCCAACACCTTCGGCACCCTCGTGCGGCAGCGGACCCGGCGGCTGGCGCTGCTCAGCGCCATCGGCGCGACCCCCCGGCAGATCAGGCGGCTGATCCGGTTCGAGGCCCTCGCCCTCGGCGCCGTCGCCTCCGCCGGCGGCGTGGCGCTCGGCTACCCGGTGTCGGCCCTGCTCACCCACCTGTTCGCCAACGACGGCTTCGACATCTCCGCCGCCGACGCGCAGTACGGCTGGATCGCGCTCGCGGTGCCCGCCGCGGCCGGCGTGCTCGTCACCCAGCTCGCGGCCCGGCGCGCCGCCAAGCGCGCCGCGAAGATCTCCCCGATGCAGGCGCTGCGGGACGCGAGCACCGAGACGGCGGGCCGCCGCTGGCCGCGCCTCCTCGGCGCCCTGGCGGTGTTCGCCTGCGCCTGGATCTTCTTCGGGGGCGTCTTCGGGATCCGCTACGAGGAGCCGCCCGGCCCCGAACGCACCGCCGGCACCAGCGTGATGACCCTCATGGGCTGCATGACCACCGTGGCGGCGCTCGACGTCCTCGCCCCGTTCTTCGTCGGCCCCCTCGGCGGCCTCGTCGGCCGCGCCGGCATGGCCGTCAGCGGCGAGGCCGGACGCCTCGCCCGCGCCACCATCACCCGCAGCCCCCGCCGCGTGTCGTCGGCGGCCTCGTCCCTCATGCTCGGCGTCGCGCTGGTCGCCTCCACGGCGCTGATCGTCCTGTCGGTGGGCGCGCGGTTCAACGAGGCCGGCCGTGAGGTGATGCGGGCCGACCACGCGGTCACGGCGACCGGGATGACCTCGGACGGGCAGGCGCCCCTCCCCCGCGACGCGGCGCGGAAGGCCGCCGCCGTGCCCGGCGTGTCCGCCGCGGCGGCGCTCACGATGTCGGAGGTCAAGCTCGTCTCTCCCCCGCCCAGGCGGCCCTCGCCCGAGGAGGCCCCCGAGCCCTTCTACCTCGCCGTCACGGGCGCCGACCAGAACGCGCTGCCGTCGGTGCTGAAGCTCGGCGGCCGCCTCCCGCGCCTCGGTGACGGCCAGATCGCCCTCACGTCCACGGTCATGAAAGGCCAGCGGATCAAGAAGGGGCAGCGGATCGTGGTGCGCGGCGCCCGCGGCAGGATCGCGCTCACCGTCGCCGCCGCCTACCATGACCCGTCCCACCTGTTCGCCGACCAGGCCCTGGTCTCGGACGCGACGATGGACCGGCTCGACCCCACCGCGGCCGCCCAGGTGGTGCTCGTCCGCGGCGGCACCGAGCAGGCCCTGTCCCGCGCGTTCGCGGACGCGCCGGGCCTGAAGGTCCTCGACAGGGCCGGCTACGTCAAGGCGGCCGCCGACGCGATGACCAAGGGCATGAGCGTCATCTACGGGTTCATCGGCATGGCGCTCGTCCTCGCCCTCTTCGGCATGGCGACCACCGTGTCGATGAGCGTCGCCGAACGGACCCGCGAGTTCGGCCTGCTCGGCGCCGTCGGCGCCACGACCGCCCAGATCCGCTCGATCGTCCGCTGGGAGGCCGCGACGGTCGTCCTGCTCGGCACCCTCCTCGGCCTCGGCACGGCCCTGGGCACCGCGTTCCTCCTGCACGTCGCCACAGGCAGCTCGTACCTCGCCCCCAACGCCCCCTGGTGGCTGTTCCCCGCAGTGATCACCGGCGCCGCCGCCGTCACCTTCGCCGTCTCGGCCCTCCCCGCCCGAAGGGCTGTGTCTATTGCGTCTCCTGCGGGGTGAGGGCCCGGGGGCCCTCACCCCGCAGGAGACGCTGCGATCGCTGGCATCGCTCCGGCTCGCCTTGCGGCTCGCTGCGCGATCAGTT